>JBBQAV010000023.1:0-29607 GCA_038316775.1 Gemmatimonadales bacterium
GCAACGCCGCAACGGCCGCTGGCAAATCATCGCCGCGCAGGATTATCTGATTCCGAAATAACGCGCACCATAAAATCGAGGAGGGGCGATGAAGGTAGTCGTGCGGGGTATTGTCGCAGTTCTGTCGCTCGCTGTTGCGACGGCTTGCAGCAGCGAGAACAAGAACTCGGCTGCCGACAGCACCGCGACCTCAGGTCCGCAGGTAACATCAACTGCAGCAACCGGCAGCGCGTCAGCCTCTGGTGCGCGGATCGCCGTGCCCCACGCAGGCCCACCGGGTGAATGGCAGATGCCGGCCGGCGATTACGCGAGCTCGCGCTACAGCGAGCTTGCATCGATCACTCCACAGAACGCGGCGAACCTGCGCGTGGCCTGGGCCTTTTCGACGGGCGTGCTGCGCGGACACGAAGGACAGCCGCTCGTGGTCAACAACACGATGTACGTGGTCACGCCTTATCCGAACGTGTCCTACGCGATCGACCTCGCCCAAACCGGGCAACCGCTCAAGTGGAAGTTCCGCCCTGAGAACGATCAACAGGCAATTGGCAGAGCGTGCTGCGATGTCGTGAACCGCGGTGCGGCGTATGCGGACGGGAAAATCTTTTACAACCTGCTCGATGGCCACACCATTGCCATCGACGCGGCGACGGGCAATCAGGTGTGGCGCACGAAGATGGGCGATCTCTCCCGTGGCGAGACGATCACGATGGCGCCGATAGTCGTGAAGGGCAAAGTCATCGTTGGGTCGAGCGGCGGCGAGATGGGAGTGCGCGGATGGATCGCGGCTCTGGATGCGGCGACAGGCAAGGAAGTCTGGCGCGCCTACAACATTGGGCCGGACAAGGACGTGAAGGTCGGGCCGAAGTTCAAGACGTTCTACGCCCACGACCGCGGAAAGGATCTGGGCGTTACCTCGTGGCCGGGCGATACCTGGAAGACGGGCGGGGGTGCGGTGTGGGGATGGCTCTCCTATGATCCCGCGCTCAATCTGATCTATCATGGCACGAGCAACCCCGGCCCCTGGAACGAGAACCAGCGCGCCGGCGACAACAAGTGGACAGCGGCGATCCTCGCCCGCGATGCGGATACAGGAGAGATCGTATGGGCGTTCCAGGTTACGCCGCACGACATGTGGGACTACGACGCAGTGAACGAGAACATCCTCGTCGACCTGACGGTCAAACGTCAAATGCGGAAAGCGCTCGTGCACTTCGACAGGAACGGATTTGCCTACACGATAGACCGTGGAACCGGCGAGGTGATTCTGGCGGAGCCGTTCGTTCCGATGAACTGGTCGACCGGAATCGATTTGGCGACGGGTCGTCCGAAAGTGGTCGAGACGAAGAAGACCGCGCAGGACAAGAATGTGAAGGACATCTGTCCGAGTCTCGAAGGCGGAAAGAATCAGCAGCCCGCCGCGTTCTCGCCGCAGACCGGCCTCTTCTACGTGCCCACGAACAATCTCTGCATGGATTTTCAGGCGCGCGCCGTCACCTATATCGCGGGCACTCCGTTCATCGGTGGCAACGCGCCGGAAAAGGGTGGACCGGGCGGCTACCGCGGTGAATTCATGGCGTGGGATGCCTCGACGGGCAAGAAAGTCTGGGGAATCAAGGAGCCGTATCCGGTGTGGGGCGGCGCGCTCGCAACCGCGGGAGGCGTCGTTTTCTACGGAACCCTCGATGGCTGGTTCAAGGCTGTAGACGCGAAGAACGGGAAGGTTCTGTGGCAGTTCAAGGTGGGCTCGGGCGTCGTTGGCAATCCGGTGACCTATACGGGACCCGACGGAAAGCAGTATGTCGCGATTTATGCGGGAATCGGTGGTGACATGGGACTGCTCATAGCGGGGGATGTCGCTTCCAATCTCCCTTACGACGTACGTGAGAGAGGAACCACTCTGCCTGATATCGGCAGATGGACAACCTGGGGAGGCGAGCTGTTCGTGTTTTCGCTGTGATCACGAGAGCTGGCTTCGCCGTTCTCCTTGTCGCGCTCGCCTGTAAAGCCGAGCGAGCCGGCGAGAGTGCGGTAACGACGGGAGACACGTCGTCTACCAATGCGACTGCGAAATCACCAACAGGTACGGACACAACTTCAAGCCGGTACTTCGTCGCCGGTGACAGCCTCCGCTTCATCGAACACCCGTCCAATCTTCCCGCCGGATTTCCTTTGCAGGCAAGACCATACCCCGTGAAAAATCCCTACGAGGGCGACAAAAGCGCGACTGCAACCGGCGGCCAGCTCTTCATCGCGTACAACTGCCTTGACTGTCACGGCGCGGAAGGGTCGGGCGCGATGGGGCCGAGCTTTCAGGACGGGCGCTGGCACTTCGGTGGCTCGCGTGGGGAAGTGTTCGAGTCGATCTATCAGGGAAGGCCGGACGGGATGCCGGCGTGGGGCGGGCGCATAACCAACGATCAGATCTGGATGCTGACCGCGTATGTGCGCTCACTGTCATCCAAGGACCTGAGCACCGAGAACTTTACCGGCAAGACGGTAGAGCGCACCGGTCACTGAAGTAGCATCGCAGTGGAAGGACATTAAGGAGCAGCATATGATCAGCAGGATCTGGCACGGGTGGACGGCGCGAGAGAACGCGGATAAGTACGAAACGCTTCTGCGCGCGGAGGTGCTGCCCGGAATTCACCGAACCAAGGGTTACATGGGCGCGTATCTGTTGCGGCGCGAAGCAGCCAACGACGAAGTCGAGTTCGTCACCATCACGCAGTTCATCGACATCGATGCGGTAAGGGCATTTGCGGGGGCAGACTACGAACGGGCGGTGATCGCGGCCGGTACTGAAAAAATGCTCGCCCATTATGATGAGCGGTCTGCCCACTACGACACGCGAATCACTCCCGCTGACGTTCGGGCGGCGGCCGCTCGACTGAGTGGGAGAAACAGGATAATCTGACGAGCAGCCTCTAGGACGAAGGCGGCGCCGGCGGCACTCCTCCAAACGCGTTGATGATCGCGAGGCCCATGTTGGCAAGCGTCAGCTGAGGCTCGTTGTCGAGAATCCAGCGCTGATCCTTGTTCTCCTTGGTCATCACGCACGCGATCACGCGGTTGCGAAGATACCAAAGCGTGCACTCGGTTCTCACGGCGTCCGTCTCACCATCCTTGTGAGCGGCGCGCGCTCCACCGGCGTAGCGCTGTAGCATGAAGTCGGTGCTGTTGTGCTCGAGGATGTCCAGCATCGCGGAATCAGCGGCGGGATTCACCGCCTTGCCACGCGCCATCAACTCGAAGAGATGCGCCATCTCATTCGGCGTGGTGACGCCCAGCCCATACTTCACCGAGCTGTCCATTGCGACACTCGAGTTGCGGAGAAAGCTCTTCGAGTGGACGCGGGTGTGCTGCAGGCCCAGCGAATCCATCTTCGCCCACACTCGGCGGATGATGATGCGATCCAGCAAGAGATTGGTCGCGGTGTTGTCGCTGATCGTGGACATGAGCCACGCCGCATCGTGAACCGTGAGCACAGTTCCGTTGTGAAGGAACTGGATGACTCCAGATCCGGGCACCTGATCGATCTTGAGAACCGTCAGCGGATCGTCGAGTGAGAGCTGACCCTTTGCAACCAGGTCATAGACGGTCACGAGAATCGCAATCTTGATGAGACTGGCAGTGGGAAAGGTCTCGTCACCGCGTCTGCTGATGCGCGCGCCAGTCTCAAGATCAATGACGCTGTAGCCGACGATACCGTGATGCGCATCAGCGATCGAATCGAGCTGCTTCCTCAGCGCGGCGGTGTCGGCGCGAACGATCTGAAGGCGAGAAACACCGGATGGACCAACGCGACTAGCGGCGCAGGCAATCACGCCAGCGAGTAGAATCGCGCCGTAACTTGCGACGACACGACGCCTGCGAGACTGAAACATCATTCCCATTTCGGTCGCTGTCAGTTGGAGGTGGCCGTCGTCGCGGTGCCGACTGAACCTTCAGGATCCAGAGTCTTGAGCACATCTCGCCACGCGAACTTCTTTCCGGTGCCTCTCACCCAATAGTCCATCCACGCCATCTCCGCCACGGACTTGAGCAGCTGATTGCGTGGGTCGGGAATCCCGTGTGTGTTGCCGGGATAGACGTAGAGCTCGGACGGAACGCCCAGACGCTTGAGCGCCATGAACAGCTCCTCCGACTGCGGCCGCGGAACTCGCGGGTCTCCGTCGACGACGTGGATCATCGTCGGAGTCTTCGCGTTCTTAATGTACTTGAGCGGTGACTGGTTCCAGTAGGCGTCAAAGTCGTCGTACGGCAGCTTGTTGCCCAGGTAGAACTGGCGATTTCTCTGTACGTCGCTCTCGGCGTACATCGAGATCCAGTTGGATGTCCCCGCTCCGCTGCTGATTGCCTTGAAGCGGTTGGTATGCGTGAGGATCCAGTTCGACCAGTGACCTCCGGCGCTCCAGCCGAGGACGCCCATCTTCGTGCTGTCGACAATGCCCTGCGATATCAGGTAGTCGACGCCGGTCATGATGTCCTCGTAGCCCTTCTGGAAATAGTTGCCGACGATGTCCGTCTTGTGCTGCTCGCCGTAGTTCGTCGAGCCCCGGTAGTTGGGCATGAGCACAGCGTAGCCAGCGCCCGCGTAAGTCTGTGCACCGTAACCACCGTTGAAGCCGAGGACGTCGGCGGATGCGGGTCCGCCGTGGATTGCAACGATGAGCGGATAACGTGTTCCCGCCTTATAGCCGACTGGCTTGATGAGAACGCCGCCGACGGTTTTTCCGTCGGTTGACTTCCAGCTGATCTCCTCCTCGTCACCCAAATCAAAATTGCGCGCCTGCGGATTGGCGTCCGTGAGCTGGCGCCAGTTCGCGCGAACTGGAACCTGACCCACCTCGGCAACTGTGAAGAGCATAGCAGGCGTGCGAGGATCCGCGTAATTCAGCAGCAGCAGCCTGGAATCATCGTCCTGATTCGTGTTTAGCGCGGCACGAACATTCGACACCTGGCGTACCGTGTTCTTATCGATGTCGAGCGCCATCAGCTGATTCGTCGCCTTGATCCCCTCATTGAAGTAGATCGTCTTTCCGTCCTTCGACCAGAAATCGATCCCGACATCGCCGTCGAATGCGGCGCCCAGCTTTCTGAACGGTCCGCTCCGGTCGTCCACACGCCGCAGATATGCCCGATTGTTGGTCATGCTGTACTGCGTCATGTCGTCGGGCGCCGAGAATGCGATCCACTTGCTGTCGGGAGAGAACTCGGGATCGCTCTCGCCGACTTCGTTGTTATTCGTCAGACGCTCGATGTTGCCGGTGGATGTCTCGAGCAGATACAGGTCGGAGTAGATGTCCTGCTCGGTGATGTTCCGCATGTAGCGGTTGGCGGACGCGCCGTGAAAGCCGATCCACCGTCCATCGTCCGAGATGTTGAAATTACTGACGGTGATAGATGTGTCGCGCGTGAGTCTCGTGGCCCTCTTAGCATCGACATCCAGCGCCCAAAGGCTGGACAGTGGCGTCGCAAGGTTTCGAATTGCGACGTTGAACTTCTTTTCCATCCGAAGCTTCTCGTCTTTGTCGAGCGTATCGGCGGTGACGAAATAGATCCGGCGGCTGTCGGGCGACCATTTCCAGAGTCCGACGCCCGCCTGTTGGTGCGTCAGCTGCACCGGCTTCGCGGAATCGACTCCGCTGACGGGGAGTGCGTAGAGCTGTTCCTCGTCGGCTTTCCCGCTGCGGTAGACCAGCCATTTTCCATCCTTGCTGAAGGCGAGAGTCGAGACTCCCTCCTTTGCGTCGGTGATCTTGCGCGCCTCGCCGCCGTCCGGGCGCATGATGTAGATCTGGTTCTGGCTCGCTGGGCCCGCTGCTCCGGCGCCCGAACCACTCCCTGAGGTGGAGGGGGAGGGCGCAGAAGATGCATCTCTGTTCGACAGGAAGACGAAAAACTTTCCGTCGCGGAACCAGCGAGGCGATGTCTCGTTCTTGTCCTTCGTGAACGTCATCTGCCTTGTCGAGGCGACTCCATCCTTCACCGAGACCAGGTAGATGTCAGTCTGGCGCCTGGCCTGATTCCAGTCCGGAGTCGAAAGTGTGTAAAGCAGCCACTTTCCATCCGGACTTGGCGTCGGTGACCCAACGTCGCGCTGGAACTGCCTGTCCAGAAAAGTCATTGGCCGCCGAGTCTCTGTGGAAACGGTTTTCTGCGCCAGTGCGGCGGCTGGTATGATAGTGGCGATTAGAATTTGGTGGATGCGCATGCGGCCGGGATTGAAAAGGTCGGACGGGGCGGGGGCAGTGGCGGGGGCGAGGGCGGTTGTTGAGAAAAGCTGCAAGTTGCCGTTGGTAATATAGGGCCGGAACGATTCCGGCACTGCAAATCGAACGCGGAATTCCGGACGAAGCGCCATGACCTACGATCTGACGAAGTTCGACCTCGGCGATATGCTAAAGTGCAGTCTCAAGTTGCGCGAGACGGCATCCGGCATGCCGACACTGGAGTCATCTGCCCAGCGCGTCTGCAAATTCTTTTATGACGAGCTGCATGGTCCGGGTGTCGAGCGCGCATGCGCGCTCGTGCGGTGCTACAAGACTCATTCGTTCGGCGCGCTCGACCCGGACCTCCAGAAATTTGCGCGTACGATCATGGGCGCCGATCCGCCGCGGCCGACCATGAAGTGCCTGACGCTCATGGCAACGGTCGGACAGACGGGAAGCTGGAACTCCCGTCACCTGTCGCGCGGTCATCGGGCGATTCCTTTGCCCAGTCCCGAGATCGTTGAGAAGGCACCGATGATCTCGCAACTCATCAAGGAGCTCGGCCTCAAGCTGAGTAGCGTACTGCAGCCGTCGCCCGAGGTCTTGAAAGAGCTGTCCGGCAAGCGACACGGCGTGTTTTACGTTGAGAACGCGCTGGGCAGTCCCTACATACCGGCGCAAGAGGAATTCGTAGTGCGGTATGGAATCAAATCGGTGCTTGGAGTGGGCGGAATGCTCCCGTCCGGCGATTTCTTCGCTATGATTCTGTTCTCCACCGTACACGTGCCGACCACTGCCGCCGACAGATTCAGAACGCTCGCGCTTGATGTGAAGAGCGCATTCGCGCGATTCATCGAGGCGAGCACCTTCAACCAGCTGACTCCTTTTACTGCCGGTGCAGCACGAGCGCGACCTTAAAAATATGGGCATGCGTACGTTTTTTGCCTGACTCGCGTCTGAAAATGACAATCGCCGATTGGACAATCGGAACGGTTTGTCTGGACCTCGGAGGGGAGATGCTGATCATCGGATCGAAAGTCAGAGTGGCCATGCTGGCAATTACCGCGGTGGCTTTTGCTGCGTGCAGCAAGAAGGACAACAGTGTCGCGGACACGACCGCCGCGGGAACCGCGGCCGGCGATACATCGGCAGCACCAGCTCCAGCGTCATCGGGCTGGACGGATCCAAACATCGTTGCGCTGCTCGACGAAGCGAACATGGCTGACAGTGCGGCGGGCGCTGTCGCAGTGACCAAGGGCACCTCCGCAGCCGTTCGCGATTTCGGCAGGCGGATGACGCGCGATCACCACACACTCCGGGCTCAGGGTGAAGCGCTCGCGAAGAAGCTGGGTATCGCGCCGGCGCTGCCGTCGGACGATCCCGTTATGCCGGCCGCCCAGAAGCACATGGACAACCTGAATTCGACGGCGAAGGGCAAGGACTTCGACAAGGCCTACATCGATGGCGAGGTCGATATACACAAAGCCGTTCTGGATATCGCGACAAAGGCGGCAGCCCAAACGCAGAACGCAGAGCTGAAGAATCTGATCCAGAAGGCGGCGCCCGTGATTCAGGGGCATCTCGACCTGGCGGAGTCGATTCAAAAGAATCTGAAGTAGGCAGTTGCTCCAGGGCGTAATCTTCGATATCGACGGCGCGCTCGTAGACAGCAACGCCGCGTTTCTCGGGATGCTTCTGTTCACCGCTCACAGTCGCCGACTGGATGCCGTTATTATCGATACGGTAGTCGGGATTCGCTCTGATCTTGCTGCCGGCAAGATAATAGGCTGAGTCGGCCATGTCGCTGATGGTAACCGTGCGAGGATCGCTCACAGTCACCAGGACCCATCGCCGATTCGGGCTGACTACAGTCACGGGATTGGCCGGCGCTTCGAGAATCTTCACCAGGTCGGCAGGAGGCGACGATACGAGATGTTGATCATGGATTTTGAGAGTGGACGGGTCGATACCGGCGGGGCCCGCTTACCACTATATAAGTACCTGTTGTCATAAGTACTTGTTGTCTGGTTGGAGTGTTGGTCAACGACTTTCGACGCGCATGTCCAGGCTTCCCCCGGGCCTCAGCGTGATCCGCGGCTCGAGCATGGGTGGAGCGATCCCCATATATCGAAGGCGCCATTTCTGCGCGATGGTCGCGAGAATCAAAATGCCTTCCATCCACGCGAACTGCTCTCCGATGCAGATGCGCGTGCCGCCGCCAAATGGAAAGTACGAGAACTTCGGGCGTGCCGCGGCTACTTCCGGGCGCCAACGCTCGGGGTCGAACCGCTCCGGATCGGGATGGAAACGCGGATCGCGGTGCATGATATACTGGGACATGAGCACCATCGATCGCGCCGGAATTGTATAACCACCTGCCTCGAAGTCGTTGATTGCCCTCCGACCCACCGCCCACGCCGGCGGATACAGACGCATCGACTCGGCCAGGATCATCCGCGTGTAGGGCAGGCGGGCAAGATCGTCCGGCTTGGGAAGCCGATCGCCAAGGGCGTCGATCTCGCTGTGGAATCGCGCCTCGACGTTGGGATTCTGTGAGAGGAGGTACCACGTCCACGACAATGCGTTGGCGGTTGTCTCATGTCCCGCCAGAAAGATCGTCATCGCCTCGTCGCGGACCTGAGTGTCGGTCATTCCTCCGCCGTCGCCTTCAGTGTCCTGCGCCAGCAGCAGCATCGACAGCAGGTCTCCCGTGTCCGCGCCCGTCGCGCGACGCTCGTCGATGATCCGGTAGATCGTCGCGTCGAGTCTGGCGCGCGCGGCCTCGAACCGTTTGAGGTATGGAAGCGGCAGCTTTTCCAAAAGTTCGCTGAATGGAAGGATTCCGATGTTGAAGGCTTCGAAGGTCGTCGTCAGTGCCTCGCCTATCTCGGCCGCTTCCTTTTCGACGTCGGCGCTGAAAAGCGTCTTCGCCACGATGGCGAGGGTGAGCTTCATCATGTCGTCGTGAACGTCGAGAGTCATTCCGTCGGACCAGCGGGAACGCGTGCGCTCCGCGAATTCAACCATGGAGAGTCCGTACGCAGCGATTCGATCGCGGTGGAACGCCGGCTGCGCGAGCCGCCGCTGCCGGAGATGGAATTCGCCCTCGCTCGTGAGCAGCCCTTCGCCCAGCACGCGTTTCGCGCGCACGAGTGCCCTGCTCTTGGTGAAATTCTTCTGATTGGTGACGAGCACATCCCGAATGAGATCGGGATGGTTGAAGAGATAGATCCGCTCGTTGCCGACCTTGAAGAAAACGATGTCCCCGTACTGTTTCGCTGACTCCACGAGGAACGGCAGCCGACGTCGCGCGAACTGGAGCAGCGTGTGGCCAGGAAATCTGGCGCGTGGTCCTGGCGGACTCAGCGTATCTCGACTTTTAGATGACATGTGTGTCAGGGAATCTCCCGGCACTGCCGCGGAGTTGGCAAGCAGTGCGAATTGGCAATAATCGCGGTGCTGAATGAAATTATTCCAATCTCCTCACTCTCATACATGCCCCACGCGTTCTCGCGCACTCGCCTCGCGACTTCCCTCCTCGTCTCCCTCCCCGCGGTTCTTTTCGCTCAGGCGACACCGGCCGCCAAAACTACTCCGGTGGTTTTCGACGCAGACTCCGCTCGGCTCGCCGAATTGCCATGGCGCTCGATTGGCCCGGCGGTAACGAGCGGACGCGTCGTCGCATTTGCGGTACCAGAAGGACCCAAATCACAGGTGGATGGCCGCCTCGGTGATCTGTTCTACGTCGCATCCGCATCGGGCGGCGTGTGGAAGACCGTCAATGCCGGAACGACATGGGAGCCAATCTTCGACAAACAGGGATCCGCATCGATCGGCGCCATCGCGGTTGCGCCGAGCAATCCCGACATCATCTGGGTGGGAACGGGCGAGGCGAACAATCAACGTAGCTCATCGTGGGGCGACGGAGTCTACAAGTCCGAAAACGCCGGACGGACGTGGACGAACATGGGGCTCAGGAAGTCGGAGCACATCGGACGCATCATCATCCATCCCACGAATCCCCAGCTCGTGTTCGTTGCTTCACCGGGTCCCTTGTGGGGGGCAGGCGGCGACCGCGGATTGTTCAGAACGACGGACGGCGGACGAACCTGGAAGAACGTAAAGAAGATCGATACTCACTCCGGGTTCACCGACGTCATCTTCGATCCGGAGAATCCCCAGGTGATCTATGCCGCTTCGTTGCAACGCGAGCGGCGCCCCTACACGTACGTCGGGGGCGGCCCAGGGAGCGGTCTCTGGAAAAGCATCGACGGCGGCGACACCTGGACGAAACTGACCGAGGGGCTGCCAAAGGTCGATGTCGGAAGAATCGGGCTCGACGTCAGCAGATCGAACCCGAACGTCGTCTACGCCACGATTGAAACCAAGGTGACAGGCAACGGCGCCGCCCAGGGAAATACTGAAGGGAGCGTGTATCGCTCCGACGATCGCGGCGCGAGCTGGCAGAGAATGGGCGCCGGCTTCTCGTATCCGTGGTACATGGGACAGATCAAGGTCGATCCGACGAATCCTGACCGCGTTTATTTCATGGGAGTGCCGCTCCAGGTCTCGACCGACGGCGGACGCACTTTCCGCAGCACCGCGAGCGGAGCGCACTCGGATCATCACGCGATGTGGATCGACCCGACCGATCCCGATCATCTCATCATCGGCTGTGACGGCGGGGTTTATATCAGTCACGATCGCGGACGCACCGTCGATTTCGTTCCCAATCTTCCGATCGCGCAGTACTACGCGATCGCGGCCGACATGCGCCAGCCGTTCTACTACATCTACGGCGGACTGCAGGACAACAGCAGCTGGGGCGGGCCGAGCCAGACTAGAAATCGCCAGGGCATCACGAACGCCGATTGGATCCGCACCACCGGCGGCGATGGCTTCTACGCGCAGATCGATCCTGTCGATCCGAACACGGTGTACGGTGAATCGCAGGGTGGAGACATCGTGCGCTTCGATGTCAGAACCGGCGAGCAAAAAACCATCAAGCCTGTCCCCGAGTTCGGAGGCAAGCCGTACCGGTGGAACTGGAGCTCGCCGATGCTTCTCTCGCCATATGATCACAACACCGTTTATTTCGGCGCGAATTATCTGTTCAAGAGCACCAATCGAGGTGACGCCTGGACGCGGCTCGGTCCCGATCTCACGCGCCAGCGCAACCGCGACAGCCTGCCGGTGATGGGGAAGATCTGGCCGCGCGACGCCATCGCCCGCCACCAGGGCACCGCCGACTACGGCAACATCAGCACGATCGACGAGTCACCTCTCAAGCAGGGACTTCTCTACGTTGGAACTGACGACGGAGTGCTGTCCGTAACGCGCGATGGCGGCGCAACGTGGACCAGGCTCACCAAATTCCCCGGCGTTCCCGATGAGACGTACGTGAGCAGAGTGGTCGCATCGAAGCTCAATGAAGGAACTGTTTACGCGACGATGGACAACCACCGCAATAACGACTTCAAGCCCTACGTGCTGAAGAGCGCGGACTACGGCGCGCACTGGACATCCATCACGGGCAACCTTCCCGCGCGCGGATCGGTGCAGGTCATCCGCGAGCATCCTCGAAATCCGAATCTTCTTTTCGCCGGCACCGAATTCGGCGCGTTCTACTCGGCAGACGGCGGGCGGGCCTGGACGCAGCTCAAATACAACCTTCCGACAGTCGCTGTCCACGACATCGTGATTCACCCCCGGGAGAACGATCTCGTCATCGGCACACACGGTCGCGGGATCTACATCATCGACGACATAACGCCACTCGAAAAGCTCGCCAAGGCAAATACGGTCGGCACGTATCTGTTTCCGGTCAAAGCTGCGACCGAATACAATCCCAACAGCTCGATCCCCGGCGGCAGCCGCGGCGCCGGCGCACTCGGTGATCGCGAATACTCAGCGCCCAATCCAGCGTACGGCGCGATCATCACCTATTTCCTTCGCGACAGCCTCCCCAAAGGCGGCGATGTCACCCTCGGCGTTTACGATGCGACAGGCAAGCGCGTGCGAGAGCTTAGTGCCAACAAGAAACGCGGAATGCACCGCGTGACATGGGATCTTCGCAACGCACCTCCGTATACGATTCGGCGCCCCGCGAATCAGGTCGGCGAATCGCAATCCAGGCAGCGGGATCCATCCGGACCATTTGTGCTGCCCGGTCGCTACACCGCGCGGTTGACTGTAAAGGCCGGCTCAGGCACGCCCGCGGTGTACGAAGTCCCAATCGACGTCCGCTCCGATCCGCTGGTGCAGCTGGCCGATGCCGACTATCACATGCTCTACGACATGCGCGTGAGCACCGGGCACCTTCAGGCGACAGTGCAGGCCGCGGTCCGTACCGCCGAACAGTTGAAGGAACAGGTCGCGGATGTGAAGAGCGCGCTCAAGAGCAACACCGCCCCCGACAGCCTCTCCAAACAAGCCGATGTCATCGATCGCGAGCTGGGCGACATCCTGAAGAAGCTGCGCGGCGATCCGGAGGGGGAAACCGTGAGCGATGACAAGCGTGTCGAGGATCCTTCGATTCAGGAGCGCGTGAACAACGTCGCCGAGGAGATCGGGAACGTCACTTCGCAACCGACGGACCTGCAGCGGCAGACTCTTACCCTTGCGTCGTCTGATCTCCAGCGCGAAGTGGGGAGAATCAATACACTGTTGCAGCGGCGGATTCCGGCGCTGAATGCCGGGCTCGACGCAGCGAAGATCCCGTGGACGATCGGGCGACCGATCGAGTTCAAGAACTGAGGGGGACGCGATGAAAGATCACTTCACGCGACTGTTCAACCATCTGGAATGGGCCGACACGAGGGTGCTGGAGAATCTCAGGTCTGCGCGCAATCCGCAGAAAAAGAACCTGGAGCTCTACTCGCACATTCTCGGGTCCGAGCACGTGTGGCTTTCCCGAATCAGCGGTGCTCCTCCCCGCGCTGCCGTCTGGCCAAATCTGACTCTCGACGAATGCGATCAGCTGAGCAAGGAGAACATCAGCGCGTATCACGTGTTGATGTCGCGAGTGACTCCCGACATGCTGATGACCCCCATCACCTACAAGAACAGCGCGGGCCATCAGTTCACTTCGACGATCGAAGACATCCTGACGCACGTCGCTCTGCACGGCGCTTATCATCGCGGCCAGATCGCCGCATCGGTGCGAGCGTCGGGCGACACGCCAATCGCCACCGACTACATCGCTTTCGTCCGCGGCGCACCAGCAGCGACTCGTCGCTGGTAGAAGCACACTGGAGGGTCGAAGAGTGAGATCGCTATGGAACGAAATCGACCGAAAAAACCTTCTGGTCAGGATCGACAAACTCGCGCCGAATGCCAAACCCCGCTGGGGGCGAATGAGCGCCGGGCAGACACTCGCTCATCTGGCCGACTGGATGCGGGTGCTTACTGGCGATCTCAAGGTCAAGAACAAGAACACTCCGTTTCGCTTCCCAGTGATCAAGCACCTGATTATCTACGTCGCTCCGTTTCCAAAAAACGTTCCGACTGCTCCTGAGCTCCTGAAGGCCGATCCAGTTGAGTGGACGGACGAGATGCGGGATCTGAAGGAGTTGATCCAGCGTGCGCCGGCGAAGCGGGACGATCCGAACGCGATGTGGCCCGATCACCCCGCGTTTGGCCGAATGTCCGTACGCGCGTGGGGCGTGCTCGGGTATCGCCACACCGACCACCACCTCCGTCAATTCGGAGTCTAGTCTCTAGGCGATCTTGGGGGACTGGTCATCAATCGCCTCGCGGGCAACAGTCGGGGTCGAAGAGGCCGGACGTTCGAGACGGGAAAGGCCTAGGTGCTCCCGCGCGCGATTGAGAGCATCGTCGATGTTACCGAATAGATTCTCTTCGCCGATCTGAGCGAGCATGTCTGACCGAACCATCGCGAACATCGGCTGAGAGTGGACGTCTGACAGGAGCAGCAGGGTTCCATCCTTCCGGCAGCGTCGTGCAAGCTCCTGGAGCACGTGCAGTCCGGTCGCGTCGATGGCAGGCACGTCGCGCATCCGGATGATCAGCACCTTTGGCTTGTTGGCCACCAGGCTGATGGTGTCCTTGAACTGCTCGGCCGCACCGAAGAAGAACGGCCCGTTGATCTCGAACACCTCCACGCCGTCGGGTACGCTGCGATCGCGGATCGCGTTCGGATCGGCCTCGTCCTCTCCCTCTCCATCCGAGAGCTCGCGCGTAACTACCGTGACATTCGTGACCTCGGCCATCCGCTTCATGAACAGGAAAGCTGCCAGCACCATTCCAACCTCGATCGCGACGGTGAGGTCGACCAGCACAGTAAGAAAGAATGTCGTGAGAAGAATGAGGACATCGCTCTTCGGCGAGGTCAGCTCGCCGCGGAACGTGCGCCACTCGCTCATGTGATACGCAACAACCACCAGAATCGCAGCCAGCGTCGCGAGCGGGATCAAGGCGGCCCATCTGCCGAAGAAGAGAGTGATCAGGAGAAGCGTCAGAGCGTGAATCATCCCCGCCACCGGCGTGCGACCGCCGTTCTTGACGTTGGTCGCCGTTCGAGCAAGTGCGCCGGTCGCCGGCATTCCGCCAAACAGCGGAGAGGCGATGTTCGCTATCCCCTGCGCGACCAGCTCCATGTTGGAGCGGTGTCGACCGCCGATCATTCCATCGGCGACGACGGCCGAGAGAAGGGATTCTACGGCGGCGAGAAGCGCGATCGTGAATGCGGGCGCTACCAGACCAGTGAGCTGATCGAACGAAACGTGGGGAACGATCAGCTGAGGCAGGGTCGCGCTTATTGCGCCAAACTTGCTGCCGATCGTTTCGATCGGGATGTTGAACAGCCTGACAAGTAGAGTGGTTACGATCAGCGCGACGAACGGACCTGGGATGCGGCGGCTCACGCGCGGCCAGAACCCGATGATCAGGAGGGCGAGCAGCGAGATCTCGAGTGTGGGAATGTCGATTGATGTGATATGAGCCCCGATCATCCTCCACTTCGCGATGAACTCCGCGGGAAGATTCCCGATAGGCAGGCCAAGGAAGTCCTTGACCTGGCTCGAGAAGATGATGACGGCGATTCCACTCGTGAATCCAACCACCACCGGGTGCGGGATGAACTTGATCGCGGCGCCCAGACGTGCCAGGCCAAGTATGACGAGTATAACACCGGCCATCATCGTGGCCACGATGAGACCGTCGATCCCGTATTTCTGGACGATCCCGTAGACGATTACGACGAATGCGCCAGTCGGTCCCCCGATCTGGACACGCGAGCCGCCAAGCGCGGACACGATGAATCCCGCGATGATCGCGGTATAGAGGCCGCGATCAGGCGTCAGACCGCTGGCTATGGCGAAGGCGATGGCAAGCGGAAGAGCTACGACGCCGACGATCAGGCCGGCGACAAGATCAGAGCTGAACTGCGAGCGATTGTACGACTTGAGCGTCGTAAAGGCTTTCGGGACGAGCAAGTCTTTCTGGACCTCGGTACTGCTACTGGAAGTGGAAGGGCAAAGTGTATGGCCTGCACTGGTAGGACTCTCGTTAAACCTACTCCGCAACCTTTGCCTGATATGAACACCAGGCTAAGGCCGCGCAATTTGCGGCTCCAGCCACATCCCAATAGTATCCGGTTGTGTCTCTCCTATTCTCATACCTCCGTAAATACCGGGCGCTGATAATTCTCGCGCTCGTGCTGGCGGCGACGAATCAGATATTTTCTCTTCTCGATCCGCTCATTTTCCGCCACGTAATCGACGACTACGCCACCCGGTTCCGTGAATACGAGACCGCGACCTTCGTCAAGGGCGCGGGTACCCTGCTGCTCATGGCGATGGGCGTTGCCTTCGTGTCGCGGGTCGCCAAGAATTTCCAGGACTATTACGTCAACGTCATCGTCCAGCGCGTCGGTGCCGAGATGTATTCGGACGGCATTCGCCACTCGCTCGAGCTGCCGTACTCGGTATTCGAAGATCAGCGGAGCGGCGAAACACTCGGCAAGCTCCAGAAGGTTCGCTCCGACGTCGAGAGGTTCATCTCGCTCTCGATCAATCTGATCTTTACGACGCTCGTCGGGGTCGTCTTCGTCATTTTCTACGCGCTAAGCGTTCACTGGATCATCGTCCCGGCGTTTCTTGCTACCGTTCCGCTGCTCGGGACGCTCAGTTGGGTGCTAAGCGGACGGGTGAAGACCATACAGAAAGTGATTGTGGCCGAGACAACGGCGCTGGCGGGATCGACGACGGAATCGCTCCGGAACATCGAGCTCGTGAAGAGCCTCGGGCTCGCCGATCAGGAAGTCGTTCGCCTGAACGCGACGACGGAAAAGATCCTGAAGCTCGAGCTGAAGAAGGTGAAGTACATTCGCAGCCTGAGCTTCATTCAGGGAACCGTCGTCAATCTGCTGCGGACGTGCATCCTGTTCTTGATGCTCTACCTGATTTTCACGCAGAAGATCACCGTCGGCCAGTTCTTCTCACTCCTGTTCTACTCGTTTTTCATCTTCGGGCCAATGCAGGAGCTCGGCAACATCATCAATGTCTATCGCGAGACAGAGGTATCGCTGGGCAATTTCAGGCTGATCCTCGAGACGCCAAAGGATCCGAAGCCACTCGCGCCTGTTCCGCTGACGGACATCGAAAGACTCGAGTTCGAGGGCGTCGGCTTCATGCACCAGAGCGCGAACACTCCCGCTCTCACCGACATCTCTTTCGACGTGAAGCGCGGCGAAACGATCGCCTTCGTCGGGCCGTCGGGCGCCGGGAAGACGACACTCGTGAAGCTGCTGGTCGGGCTCTACACGCCGAAGGAAGGGCAGATTCTCTACAACGGACTCCCGGGTGGCGACGTCGACCTCGACCGCCTGCGCGAGCGAATCGGCCTGGTGACGCAGGACGCACAGCTCTTCTCCGGAACCATTCGTGAGAATCTCAAGTTCGTGAACCCCCGCGCGACGGACGCCGAGTGCCTGGACGTGTTGCATAAAGCGGCGGCGAATACTCTGCTGGCCCGGGCTGACAAGGGACTGGACACGGTGATTGGCGAAGGCGGCGTGAAAGTCTCCGGCGGAGAAAAGCAGCGGCTGTCGATCGCGCGTGCATTGCTGCGCAATCCACATCTGCTGGTCTTCGATGAAGCGACTTCTTCTCTCGACTCTCTGACTGAGGAAGAGATCAGCCGAACGATGCGAGAGGTCGCTGGGTCGCGCGAAGTCATCACCATTCTCATTGCACACAGGCTGTCGACCGTAATGCACGCGGACCGGATATACGTTCTCGAGCGCGGCAGAATCATCGAGGTCGGCCAGCACGATGACCTGCTGGAGAGGACCGGCCTTTATTACGCAATGTGGCGCCAGCAGGTTGGAGAGCGTCGCGCGATGCCGCAGCTCCAGCCGGGAAGACCCGCGCAACTTACTTCGGCCTGACTACTTACCCACCCACCCCCGTAACCCATCGACCGATGCCCGATGACACTGGCAAGCTGAGAAAGGGAAACTTCGTCCAGGCGCTGGAGTCGATTCAGGACGAGGCCACGCGGCTGATGGCGCGGCGCGACATCCCGCCGGAAGTGAAGGCGGGCCTCGAACGCATCATCTCCTTCACGCGCGCCAAATTCGATCTCGGCGGCGACATCGAATAGCCCAAATCGGGTTTCCAACCCAGGGGCGTCGACCGGCATCTTATTTCCGCCTGTGATGAAGACGAGCGCGGTGGCATCAGACACTGTCGGACATAACCCGTCCACGATCGGTGAAGACAAGACTGCGGCGCTGGACTGCATCCGGCGCGCGCAGGCTGGGGATGTCGGTGCTTTCGAGGTTCTTTATCGCGAGCACTCGGGCAGGGTGTACGCGCTATGTCTTCGCCTGAAGGCGGGAGATAAAACCGACGCGACCGATCTGATGCAGGACGTTTTCATCCGCGCGTGGAGAAGACTTTCGACGTTTCGTGGTGATTCCGCCTTTTCATCCTGGCTGCACCGAATGGCGGTCAACACAATGCTGGAGAATGCGAGAGGTGATAGCAGACGCGAGGCGAGGGTGTTGTCGATGGACGACACCTCATTGCTTCCGGGTGCCGCCCGCAACAGCGGCATCGAGCTGAAGATGGACATGGAGACCGCGATAGCGTCGCTGCCGAAAGGAGCAAGACTCGCGTTCGTGCTCCACGATGTCGAGGGGTATCAGCACCAGGAGATCGCGGCACAACTGAGCGTGTCAGTCGGGACGGTGAAAGCGCAGCTCCATCGCGCGCGCCGGCTCCTGAGAGAGAGACTCGAGGGCATGAAAGGCGGCGAAAGGCAGAGGGAGGAGGACAAGTGACACACGAAGTCATCAAACATCTAGTGGACGATTACGTGACCGGCGAGCTCGCCGAAGATGCGCGCGGGCCCGTAGCAGATCATATCGCGGCGTGCGCAATCTGCAGCGCGGAGGCGGAGGATCTGAACCGGATACTCGCTCGCGCCGCGGAGCTTCCGAAGTCCATCGATCCGCCCGCGGAAGCCTGGTCGAGTATCCGTTCCGCCATCGAGCGGGACGGACAGGCCATCACGCCGCTGCGCTCCGTGTCAGGACCGTCGCCGTCTCGGCGCCGCCTTTTCTTCACAGTGGCAGCGGCCGCCGTAGTGATAGCGATGCTCTCTTCGGCCGGAACAGTTCTGTATCTGAACACGCGCGAATCCGCAGCGGATAACACGAATTCCCGTCTTGCCAACAGCTCGACTGACACTGCGACGCCGGCTGCTCTCGCCGCATTCACCATCGAGGAGAACAACTATCTCCGAAATGCGAGCATGCTTCAGGACGTACTCGATCAGCAGTCAGGCTCGTTGGCGCCAGAAACGGTCGCGCAGCTCAAGGCGAGTATCCGGACAATCGACGAGGCAATCCTCGAGGCACGCAACGCTCTCGCGCGCGACCCCGCCAACAAGGTGCTCGCGCAGATGGTGTTCTCCAACTACAGGCAGAAGGTCGATCTGCTGCGACGCACCGCGGAGATGACGCGTGGGAGCTAGACACCTCGGAATAGTCATCGCGGGGATGCTGCTGCTGTCATTGCCGTCTTCACTCGCCGCTCAGAAGAAGATCGAGCGCAGGATTCCATTAGGTATGGAAGGGGCGCTGCGCATCTCCAACATGGTGGGAACGGTCATAGTGCACGGCTGGAACAAGGACACCGTTCTCGTACGCGGGACGCTCGCGCCTGGGGACCAGCTTTACTCCGGTGGCGGCTATACGGGCGCCAAGATGTTCGTCGAGTCGGGCAACGAACGCGATCCAAAGCCGACGAGACTCGAGGTCTGGGTACCGTCGCGGATCAAGCTTTGGATCAAGACCGCCACCGCGAATATCGACGTGAGCGGCGTGGACGGCGGGCTCGATCTCTACGTGGTGAGCGGAACGATCGATGTCACCGGAAATCCGCGCGAGCTCAACGCCGAAGCGATCGATGGAGACATCCACATCACTGGCTCGCCACCCTGGCTCAGGGCGAAGAGCGCGTCAGGCGCCGTCACCTTCCGGGGCGCGAGCTCCGATGCGGCGTTCTCCACCGTCAGCGGGCCGGTGAGAGTCGAAGGGGGAGTGTTCGAGCGCACCAAGATCGAGACCGTTACTGGCAACATCACATTCACCGGACGCCTCGACAGAAGCGGCTCGTTCGACTTCGATACCCACAGCGGCACCATCGACATCGCAATTCCCGACAAGACCAGCGCGTCGTTCTCCGTCGTGACGATCGCCGGCAGCATCACCAACAACTTGTCGAAGAAGAACCCGATACCCGGACGGTTTGGACGCGGCGCCGAGCTGACCATGGACACCTTTGACGGAGGCGCGAAGGTGTCGGTGCGCACCTTCAAGGGTCCGGTAACTCTGAGACGAAGTCAGTAACAGAAGCAGTTAAACCCTGAAGAATCGACCGGCATCGTAGTGGCGCCGGGAAGTGTTCGAGCCCGGCCATACTTCTTCAGGAGATTGTCATGAGATTCACCCCGCTTCGCTCCTTCGCACTCGTCACCGCCCTCACGCTCACCGCATTCAGCACCGCGCTCGCCGGCCCACCGTGGATTGCGATCGAGTATCCCGCCAATCCGTTCGACCGTGCATCACAAGGCGCATTCCTCACGGTGCGGACCTACCATCACGGCGATCTGATGGCAAAGACCGTGACCGGTACGGCCGAGGGCGTCGTGAATGGAAAGCGGCAGAGCATTCCACTCGACATCCGCGCCGGATCCAAGGCAGGCACGTATTCCGTTCGCTGGGAACGTCCCGCAGCCGGCAGATGGGTGTTGGTCATCAACAGCGGATCGCAGGGCGCGACCGACGCAACGGCGGTGGTCGAAATCAGTCCCACCGGAAGCGTCGCGAGCGTCACGGTTCCGACGCGCAATTACTCGGGCGGCTGGATTGGCCCGCGGCCGGTCGCGGCGTCAGAGATCGATGCGCTCCTCGAAGGTCGCGCACTTGCGAGCGCCGGCACGCAGATGAAGGCAACAGCTCGCTAAGAAACAAATGGACGAGAGGCACCGCGGAAGGTCCGACTGTCGAGTCGACCTTCGCGCTGCCTTCGTATTTAATGTCCCTGGCCCCTGAGGCGGCTCAGATTTCTCTGCAGCTCTGAGGTTCTCTTCGCGGAATAGTCAGCGAGACAGCGCGCACGCGCTCTTGCCCACAGCTTTCCGTCCTCGCTCGCCGTCTGCGCGCGGCAGTCGGCGTCGCGTTGATTGATCCACTCCCGCTGCCCCTGACGAAACCTGTCCTCGAGCTCTGATCCACCAGATTTGCGAGCCTGCGCCAGGAGATCCTGGTACGTCCGATTGAGGTCAGCGTCATTGGCGACGATCGAGCGATTGAGGCAGGAGCGTTGATCCACCGGTACCCTTGAATCGCACGGATCACCGGAGGCGGGCGAGCGGCTCGTCGGAACGGTCGTCCGGCCTGACGCATCGGCGGCCCGAAGCGGCGGCGTCAGCCTGGGCCCGGACGTGAGCACCTGGCTTCCGGCGGGAGTTGGCGCAGCGGCCCGGGTGTCGGACGGGCTCGGAGCTGTGGTCCCTGCTGGAGTGGAAGCATCCCCGGCCGATCTCACCGTATTGAGGCTGTTGTCCACGGCCGCCGCCGCAGCCGTATTCTTGTTCGCCTCGGCCAGATCGTGCATCAGCATGGTATCTTCCGCTGTCCTGGCCGTCCCCTTCGTCTCGGCTTCTTTGCTGCAGCTGGCGATGGTTAGCAGGAAGGCGAAGCAGAAGGCAGTGGATAGCGTGGAAAGCGCTTTCATATGTTCGCCCACGAAGATAGTCATTAACATCTGAGCGGGCAGACAATGTGCCAGACGGCGCATCAGCCCTGCCCGGAACGGTGCAGTTGACGCGTCACGCATG
Organism: Gemmatimonadales bacterium; assembly: GCA_038316775.1. Taxonomy (GTDB): domain Bacteria; phylum Gemmatimonadota; class Gemmatimonadetes; order Gemmatimonadales; family Gemmatimonadaceae; genus UBA4720. The sequence continues at coordinate 21,585 of JBBQAV010000023.1, forward strand.
CAGCTTTCACAGTACGCGTAACGCAAGGATGGAAGATGGAGAAAGAGCTTCCCGAGCTCAATACAATCATTAGGACGTTTGCCAACGAAAGCGAGGCGCATATCGCCCAGGCCGTCCTGGACGCGAACGGGATCGACTCCAACCTCATTCGCGACGATGCAAGTGGAATGATGCCGTGGCTTCAATGGCTGCATCCCATCCGTTTGGCGGTCAGCGAAGCCGACAGCATCCTTGCGGTGGATCTTCTCGACTCGCCTCCCGGTCCCTCGCTCATCCCCTGACGCGGACCTGCAGGACCTCGGGCTCGAGCATTAGCTTACGCGCCATGCCTTCCCGTCCTCACCCCAGAAACAAACGGCATTCGCTCGAGATCCTCGCGCTTGCCTGCAGCCTTCTCCAGTTAGCCGTCAACCTGCCGCTTGGTGCCCAAACGGGGTCGCATTCGGGCGACGACGTCTACCTCGCTCGAGCAAAACGGATTCTCAGCGAGACGCCGCTCATCGACGGGCACAACGATCTCCCGTGGCGCATCCGCGAAGATACGATCGCGCGCGGCAATGTCGACGCATACGATCTGCGCAGACACACGCCGGGTCACACCGACCTGGACCGACTCAGGCACGGGATGGTCGGCGCGCAGTTCTGGTCGGTGTATATCCCCGGCGAGTGGCGCGATTCGGGATTCGCGCGGGTGCAGCTCGAGCAGATCGAGATCGCCCGAAGGGTGATAGCCAAGTATCCCGACCGGCTCGCGCTTGCATTGAGCGCCAGCGACATCCGGCGGGATTTCAAGCAGGGCAAGATCGGCTCGCTCCTCGGGCTCGAAGGCGGTCACGCGATCGAGAACTCGCTGGGCGCCCTTGACGCGTACTACGAGCTCGGCGCGCGCTACATGACGCTGACGCACAACGTCACTCGCGATTGGGCCGATGCTGCGCTCGACTCGGCGAAACATCATGGCCTGACTCCGTTCGGCGACAGCGTCGTGCGTGAGATGAACAGGCTGGGCATGCTCGTCGATCTGTCACATGTCTCGCCCGCGACGATGAGCGCCGCGCTGAACGTCAGTCAGGCGCCAGTGATGTTCTCGCATTCCGGCGCGAGGGCGCTGGTCGACGTCCCGCGCAACGTGCCCGACTCGATCCTTCGGCGCGTGACGACGAACGGCGGGATCGTGATGGTGCCGTTTGTCACCGGCTTCGTGTCACAGGCTGTTCTGCAGTACGACCAATCGACCCGCCCGTTGATAACCGACCTGCGCGCCAGGTATGGGAACGACTCTGCCGCGATTTCGCGGGAGATAGCCCAGTGGCGCGCCGCGCATCCCGAGCCGCGCGCGACGCTCTCGCAGGTTGCCGACCAGATTGATTACGTGCGCAAGGTCGCTGGTGTCGATCATGTGGGGATCGGCGGAGATTTCGACGGGATCACCGAGGTGGTGCAGGGGCTGGAAGATGTTTCGAAGTATCCGGCGCTGTTCGCGGAGTTGGCGAGGCGCGGGTGGTCGGACGCGGATCTCAGAAAGCTGGCGGGGGAGAATTTTCTTCGAGTCTTCAGTCAGGCGGAGGCGGTCGCGAGGCGATTGCAGGCTCGATAACAAGAGAACAAAACCACAACTGAACACGACACGCTGCCGGCTGATCGCTGCCCGCTACGCGCTACCGGCTCACACTACGGCGCCTGCTGAACGGCCGCCCCGCCCGCCCTGAGAAAATCCGCGAACTCGTCCGGCAACTCGCTCGCGCGAATGGCGCGGTCCGCCTCTGCGATGTCGTACTCGACACGCACGAACTCAACCCGCGTTCCTGACGCGTCGATCTCGAGCAGCGCGTAGCATGGGCGCCAATCCCCATCTTTCGGACGGCCAACGCTGCCAGCGTTGGCGAACTGGATCCCGCCGACCACACGCTGCCAGGGTCGGTGGGTGTGCCCGAAGCAGACCACATCTTCGGCGCGTGCTGCGAGCGCTGCCGCCATCTTCTCGAGAAAGGAGTCCGGCCTGTCCTCGGTCACGTAAACGGTGTTGAGCGTCTGATTGCCGTGTACCAGCGTGATCGTCGGTCCGGACACGTGCCCGCCGAAGGGGCGGATGTCGATACGGAATGGAAGGCTCGCCAAGTATTTCTTCGTCTCGGGCGTGACATGCGAGTGGGTCCACTCAAACGAGATGTGCGACAGCTCCTCGTCTCGCGGAGTATCAGCCCTGCAGCCGCAGTGCTTGTAATCCATCGCGACAGTCGAGTCGTAATTGCCGGCAAGCCCCGGAATCGCGCGTTGGCGAAGGAGGGCTACGACTTCGTTCGGCCAGGGCGCGTAACCCGTGAGATCACCGAGATGGTAGATGGCGCCTACGTCTCCTCGCTCATCGACGTTGGCGAGAACGGCCTTCAGCGCCGGAAAATTGGCGTGTATATCCGAGATGAGCGCGTATCGCATCAGGGGCCGTCTCCGACCTCAGCTTCCAACGCGCCGCGTCATCACCACGGCCGTTTCAGGACATGCGCCGCGAAATTCCGCCGAGGCTTTCACCGCATCTGGAACGGCAGAGCGTGTCGTGAGAGTGAAGCCGAACCGCGGGAAATACTTCTCCGCCGTCGTGGTCAGAAGGTAAAGCTCGTCGATTCCCGCTTTTTCGGCGTGCGCGAGAAGCTGCTCGACCAGCTGTCGTCCGACCCCGCTCCCGCGATGTTCCCGAGAGACTACAGCGGATCGCAGGAGTGCGACTGAACCATACTTCTCGAGTCCGATCGCGCCCGCGATCTCGTCTTTATCCTCGGCTACTACGAAGCTGGAGAAATTGTCGCGCACTCCGTCGACGGGAAGGTCGCTCGCCACAAGCAGGCCTTCGACGGCGGACAAATCCTCGCTCTTCGCATCTCTGATCCGCATTGTATCCTCCGCAGCTTCACCGGTCCGTTTAGCGTCCGATGCGCCACTTTCGTTCAGCAGCAGTCAGGACCGCAGCACTGCGCCAGCGGCTTCGTCGCGCGCACAAACGCGCCCATGAACTTTCCGTCGATCTGTGATGCGAATTCTACAGCGTCGAGACCGCTTCCATTCAGAAAAGCGGCCGCATCCTCCGCCTTGTACACTCTCGTCGGCTCGATCGACGGCTTTACGAATCCAACTTCGCGCAACAGGCCAAGGAACTCCTGCTCCTCGAGAGCGCCCGCCACGCAGCCAATCCACAGCTCCATGTTGCTCTTTACCGCGGCTGGGACATCGCCGCGTACGATGACGTCCGACACCGCGAACCGGCCGCCCGGCCTCAGAACGCGAAACGCTTCGCTCAACACCTTTCGCTTGTCACCGGACAGATTGATCACGCAGTTGGAGATGATGACATCCACCGATGCATCCGGCAGGGGAATCCGCTCGATCTCGCCCTTGAGGAATTCGACGTTCTCAGCGCCCGCTCGGCGCTTGTTCTCGTTGGCCAGCGCGAGCATCTCGTCTGTCATGTCGAGCCCGTACGCCTTGCCGGTAGGGCCGACACGTTTTGCCGAAAGCAATACGTCGATGCCGCCGCCTGAGCCGAGGTCGAGAACAGTCTCACCTTCTTTCAGTGCGGCAAGTGCAGTGGGATTTCCGCAGCCGAGTGAGGCGAGCAGGGCTTCGGGCGGGATGCCGGCTTTCTGCTTCTCGTCGTAGAGATCGGAAGTGATCGGGTCCCAGGATTCCGTCGTTGCTCCACAGCATGCGCTGGATCCACAGCACGGAGCCGCGGTCGCGCCCTCGGTCACGCGCAGAGCAGCCTGACCGTACTTCTCCTTCACCGTGGATCTGAGAGTTGCATCAAATAAAGTCATCGTATCTCCTAACAAAATTTGTTGATATATGAGTGAAATAAAAAATCAGACGCAGCACGCCTCAGCGTGCCGAATGGGAAGAACACGCGGCTTCATTCCGGAAACCAGGGTCTCCACTTCCTCGAACGCGTCGGGTTCCAGCTCGTAGTAGACCCAGCGCCCGTCTTTCCGATCGCGCACGATCCCGGCGTCCTTGAGGACCCTGAGATGGAACGACAGCCGCGACTGCGCGGCATCCAGCGTGTCCGTGAGCTCACAAACGCACCGCTCGCCTTTGCGGAGCAGCTCGATGATTTCGAGCCTCGTCTCGTCGGAGAGGGCGTGAAAGAGCTCGATTGAGCGCTCGGTTCGGGAGTGAGATGCTGTTGCCATAATCCCAATATATCAACAAAACTTGGTATGTCAACCGAGACGGAATCGGCAGCGGAACGGATCCGCGCCATCGCGATCTCTGAAGCTCTTGGCCAGACACGAAGGCTCGGCCGTGACCTCAAGGTCACCTGCGTTGGAGATCGCGGATCAGGCTGTCCATCTCCGCGATCTCGCGACGCTGAGACGAGATGATCCCGTCGGCCAGCTTGCGCACGCGCGGGTCGGTGATCTGGGCCCGCGAGCTCGTCAGGATCGCGATCGAGTGATGCGGTATCATCGCCTTCATGTAGGCCACGTCCCCGATCATGCGCTGGCTGCGGGCGAGGTAAAGGAAGACGGCAAAGACGATCGCGGCGCCGACAAAGATCGCCGCGTTCGCCCGCTTGTTGTGATACATGCCAATCATGAAGGCCAGCATGATCGCGGTCATCACGGCGCCCATGTAGAGCGCCATGAAGAAGCGGGTGTCGGCGAACCGCAAGTGGTCGGCCTCGAGCACGAGGGAGTACATGAGCCCGAACATCACCACCGTCGACGTGGCGATCATGGCGGCGAAGCGGGCGTAAGACCCTTTCATCATCATCTGGTTGCCGCCGGCCATGCCGTGGTCGGTGCTGGTCGTGGATGATTTGGTGTGCTGGCGTGGCATCGTCATGACAACGGCTCCTCGAGAGTGGTTATTGGAATGTGGCCTCGTCGCGGTCAAGCCGGACACTGCCGCGCAGCCTGGTACGCGCATACCAGGCGTACTCGCACGACTCCTGCTGATGCGAGTGTGGTGCCAGACGTGACCAAATCGACTTTTTTCGCGCTTGTAATTCTTCACGCATTCGTGATCGCCTGTGGGAAGCCAGATCGCTCCCGTGCTTCTGACTCTGCCGTCGTGCAACAGAGCGTGTCACAAGCTCCAGCCATGCGCCGACCAGAGGACACCGTGCCTGGCGCGGGCCGGCTTCATTGGAGTCTTGGTAATCTGGAAATGGCGTTGCATAGGGCGGGGGTGACTGCTGTCCGCAACGGTCCGATCAAGCAGCCCTTCCTCGGCCCTCCGGGAATGGCGTACCGCCTGCCCGGCGGGGAATTGCAAGCCTATGTGTATGCTGATGCCGTCGCGCTGGGGCGCGATACTGACGGGTTGGACACCACCAGCGTTTCCCCTCCTACGATGAAGATCAACTGGGTGATGCCGCCCTCGCTTATCACGGAGAACAACCTGGCCCTCATTCTCCTCACGCGAGATCCTCGACTGAAACAACGAATCAGTCGCGCCATCGAAGCCAAGGCCGTACACGGCGGCCATCCGTGAACGAAGCGTGTCAGGGTTTGCTCGTAACCCGGAAGTTGACACAGCGTGGCGATGGGCTCGCAAATGTCAGGAAGGAGCGACATGAACGATATGGGCTCGATGACAGGCGACCCCGCCCTAACTCTCCTGGGGACGCGATCCCCTCAGTACGTGCTGAGGGTCCCCAACGAGCGCGACGTTCCGACGGTGAGGGTCGAGCTCTATTTCCCTGCAGGATTGCGCGTCGTTTCCTTCGGAGAGATGTTCGGGATGGAACCTGCAGGTGCAGACGGATTCCGCGAAGCGAATCACGGGCGCCGTTTGGACGGGCGTCCTTCCGAAGGAGCACTTCGTCGAGTTCCCATTCGTCGGAGTGAATCCGAAGGACAGCACGTCGCTGACCTGGCCACCGTATCAGACATACGAGGCGGAGACAGAGTCAGTGGACGAGTGCCGACACCGCGTCCAAAACCGTTTTTAGCGAGCCACCGTGTGCGATGTGCGAAGGGGAATATGGTCGGTGACGTCTCCCCCGCGCTGCAGTCCCCAAGGCAAGTGCACTGCGCCACATCGACAGAACACCGGCCAGGGCGCGAGAGAACCAGTTGCGACGCACGGGTCGAACATAGGGGGAGCCAGCCTGGGGGAGAGTTGATGGAGTGGCGCGGGCGATCCGTCCGAGTGCCGCAATGAGGGTCAGCTCAGTCTCAGGAACCCATTCGACTAACCAGCGCACCGTTTTCTGAAACCACTCCCTGTCAACCGACCCGCGAGCCAGCGTTCTGGCGCGCTCGAGCTTGAGCTCTTCCTCCAGCATTTTGAGCTGGTCGGTGGCGGACCCCCCTCCGACTGCCGTCATCCCGGCTTTGGCGCATTTCCCGGCAGCAGTAATCGCCGCATCGAAAGCGGATTCGAGCTCAGAAGCCTTAGCCAAGGCAGTCCTCCGGGACAAAATGGTGGAAACGGTTGTGTAAGTAAGTGACTACTTGCATTTGGGGGCGGCTGTCACTAGTATCCCCCGCCATGAATCGCAGAGACGAAATTCTTGCCGCGGCCGCCGAAGTCTTTGCGCAGCACGGTTTCCGCGGATCCACTACTCGCCGCATTGCCGATGCCGCCGGCGTGAACGAGATCACGATCTTCCGCCAATTCGGGTCCAAGGAAGCGCTGATCCGCGAAGCAATGCAATACCTCACTCAATCGGCCAACCTCGCAACTCTTCCCGACGCTCCCGTCGATCCTGAGCGCGAGCTGACCGAGTGGGGCGAGTCGTTTATCCAGCATTTGAGACTTCGCAGCTCGATCATACGTAAGACAATGAGTGAGCTCGAAGAGCGTCCCGACATGTCTGAATGCGCCAGCGACGTCCCGAAACGGGCGTCGAACGATCTGTGCCGGTACCTCACCGCGCTCGAGCGACAGGGCAGGACTGCTGATGAGTTCGAGCCGATTACCGCTGCAGCCATGCTCATGGGCGCTATTTTCTCGGACGCAATGGGACGCGAGATGATGCCGGAAGTTTTCCCTCAGCCGCCGGAAAAGGCGGCGCACATGTACGCGCGACTTCTTTTGCGCGCGCTCGGTGTCGAAAACAGGTCACCGCGAGCGACGAATAAGCAGACGAAGCGATCAAAACAACTTTCTTCCTGAACAGTGTCCTCCACAAAACTCCACAACCGGGCCCTTAGGCTCGGCAGAATCCTGAGAACGCCTTTGGTGGCGCTCGCGCTGCTGATGCCGACTATCGGACGGGCGCAGGTAGCTCCTCCAACCCTGCCTACCGTTCGGACTACGGCTGGGCCTCCTCGCACGCTTGCACTCGACGAAGCCGTTCGAATTGCGGAGTCGCAAAGCGAGGCGATCAGGATCGCGCGCGCGGGCGTCCAACGCGCGAACGGCCAGCAATATCAGGCACGCAGCCATTATCTGCCACAGATCAACGGCTCCGCGAGCTATACGCGTACCCTTGCTTCGCAGTTTTCCAGCGCTGGCGGGTCTGCCCCAGCGGTCGACACGACCAAGCCCGCTCCACCGCCGACTCCATGCGACCAATATCTTCGCGACGCGACGGCTACGACCACCGAGCGGCTGGCGGGGCTCGAGGATGCGTCTCGCTGCGCCCTGGGCCAGAATCCGTTTTCGTCATTCGGCAACCTCGGCTTCGGCGCGAAGAACCAGTACAACGTCGGTCTCTCGTTTTCGCAGAACCTGTTTGCGGGCGGCCGCATCATCGCGCAAAACGCGGTGGCGAACGCCGGCCGGCGCTCTGCGGACATCGAGCTCGCCGCGCAGCGAGCGCAGCTCCGTCTCGATGTGACACAGGCTTACTTCGACGCCGCGCTCGCCGACCGCCTCGTTGCGCTCGCCGAATCTTCAGCCGTGCAGACGGACAACGTGTTGAGGCAAACCCGGCTCGCGCGCAACGTCGGCAATGTGTCCGAGTTCGAGCTGCTGCGTGCCCAGGTGTCGAGCGCGAATCAGCGTCCGATCGTGATTCAGCGACAGAGCGACCGCGAAGTTGCATACCTGCGACTCAAGCAGCTGATGAACATTCCAC
>JBBQAV010000024.1:0-29570 GCA_038316775.1 Gemmatimonadales bacterium
GTAGCCGATTCGGGAACGATAGGCCTCGTCTGCGCCGATCCGGACACCGTCGATCGAGATCGTTCCCGAATCAGCCTTGGTAAGGCCGAGAATGATTTTCGCGAGCGTGGTCTTGCCGGCCGCGTTGGGCCCGATCAATCCTGTAATCCGCCTTGGCTTGATCGTGAGCGACAGATCGTCCAGAACGCGGAGCCGCCCAAAGCTCTTGTTGACGTTGCGCGCCTCGATCATTGCACCCTCTTCATTGCCGGCCCCTGGTCGGCAAGCGCCTCTGGCGTCAAAACCGGAAGGATGCTCTCGGCGGAGTCGAGCAGACGTACGAAAGTACTGCGCAGGAGGATGATCGACGGAGCGTTCTGGGCGACGATCACGGAAAAAAGCCGCACAGGGTGGTAGGGCACATCTCCGACACCGTCGCGATTCAGATCGTACCCGTGGTAGTTGTCCCAGTAGTTGCGCGAGAAGGAAGTGGTTGTCTCGCTGTTGTTCGCCGAAACATCGAAAGTGTTGCCGATGAAGTTGTTTCCGGTGAAGATCCCGTCCTGCGTGCTCGCAGCGAGCTTTACTGCCCAGCCGTTGTCGATGAAGTCGTTGTTGATCGCCTTTATCCGATTCGCACCGTCCGCCAGCAACCCGGTCGTATTTCGATAGAAGACATTCCCTTCGAGCTTGCTGTCGTCGATCTCCTTGAGAAGCAGCCCGTAAGCTGCGCCGCCCCAGTTTCCTTCGAACCGGTTCCCGGTCATCTCGACGCGGTGCGTGAACATCACCGCGACTCCAGAGCCGTTGTTTCTGAAAATGTTGCGGAGGTACCGGCAGTCGTCGGAGTACATGAAGTGCAGCCCGTAGCGCAGGTTCATCTCGCTGAGGTTGCCGCTGATCGTGCTGTTGTGGACGAATTCGAAATAGATGCCGTCGCGGTGGCCGCTGATTCGATTGTCGGCGATCGTGATTTCGTTGGATGCCCAGAGGTGAATGCCATTGCCTGAATTCATCTCCCGTCCGCGGCCCGAGCGAAGAATATTGCCCCGGATAGTGCAGTCGTTGACTTTCGCGAGATAAATCCCGAAGAAGGCATCGTCGAAGCGGTTCCCTTCAATCGTGCAGCCGCGGACGCCCTGGAATCGGACAGCCGCCCAGTCTTCGGTGAAGCTCGTGCCGACGTGCTCGAAATGGAGCCCGCGTATCGTTACGCTGTCGGCAGTGACCGTCATGATCTGGCGCGCTCCGGCGCCGTCGAGCACGGGCCATCCTTCACCTACTATTTCGACGGGCTTGTCGACGACAATCGTGGGCTCTCGATAGACGCCGGCCTTCACGACGATTCTCGAATGACGGGGTGCGGCTTTGATGGCGGCCGTCAGCGTCCGGACCGGACCCAGCGGAGAAACCGTCGTGGTCGCCTGCGCCCCGGCCGAGACGGCGCTTGCCAGCGCGAGCACGAATGCGGCGGCGCCAGGGCGCGAATGCAATCTCATTGAACGGTGCTGTGCGGCGAGACGATGCGCGCGCGTCAGGTGCGCGCCAACGAGAGCCTTCGCTCGCGCCATGCCAGGACTACCGCGGTAACGGCGAGGGCGATCGCGACTCCCGCGAGAATTCCGCCGAGCGACGGCCAGGAGGTCGCGCGGAAATTCAAAAGCTGCTTCGCACCGATGAGCGGGGGCTGATACGTCATGCCGGGGATTTTCAGTATCGCGTGCTCGTTATCCAGGTTGTGACCGTAGTCGTACTCCCACTTCCAGAAATCGATCAGCCCGACGAGCGCGAGCGTTAGGAATCCCGTCGTCCAGACGTACAAGAGCGGGCGCCTCGCCAAAGCGGCGGTAGCGAGGCCAGTCAGCACGATTCCTACCACGATCCACGGCATGATACGGAGCTCCGGGATTGCATCCGGCTCGATCCTCTTCATGCCGATGTAGTGATTCAGGTTGTTGATGTTGTTGAGATCGTTCTCGGTCGCGCCCTCAACCGTGTTGATGCGGATGTACATCCCGAGCCCCTCGGGATACTGAGGCGCCGTCAGACGCACGTTCCACAACGGGAACGCGAAGACGCCGAGCATCAGGACCGAAGCGAGCAGCACGAGAATGCGCGGAGTCTTCGACATTCTTGTCCGGGAACGCGCGACGTGAGTGACTTCCGCCTCTCCGACGCGAATTCCGGGAAAGGACGCGGTGCCCTGCGCCTGCCCCGGAATCAGCGGCAGATTAGCGACCGCCATTGGTCTTGTCATTCATGTCGTGATCCGCCTTCATTGGCAGCGCCGACACGCGTGTCAACTGCGACTTCGCCCGCGGGCTGATATTGGCCATCAGAGCAACTTTCGATCCGGGCGCTGAAACCCGAACGTATCCCTGCATCTCCTGGTGGAGCGCCGAGCAGAAGTCGGTGCAATAGAAGGGATAGATCCCCGGCGTCCTGGGAATCCATCTCAGTGTGCGCGTCTCGCCCGGCGTGATGATCACCTCGGCGTTGTCCGCGCCCATGACACCGAAGCCGTGCACGATGTCCCAGTCCTGCTCGATGTTCGTGACGTGGAAATACACAGTGTCACCCACCTGCACCCCTTCGAAATTGTCAGGCGCGAAGTGACTGCGAATGGCGATCATGTTCATGTGCACATTCTTGCCCTGCCGCCTGATGCCTCCGTCGGCCTCGGCCTTCGTGGCTTCCGGATGGGTATTGTCGGCAAGCTTGTAGAACTTCAGGCTGTTTCCCCTAATCAGATCGGCTGGAACCGCCTGCGCGTAGTGCGGCTCTCCGATGGTTGGAAAGTCGAGCAGCATCTTCATCTTGTCGCCACTGATGTCCAGCAGCTGTGCCGACTGCGCGAGCTCCGGGCCTGTCGGGAGATAGCGATCCTTCGTGATCTTGTTGAGCGAGAGCAGGTATTTCCCCCACGGCTTCTTGCTGTCGCCGCCGGGAATCATCAGGTGGCCAACCGAATAGTAGACGGGCATCCGGTCGAGCACCTCCCAGGTGCCCAGCTTCCACTTGACGATCTCGGAGGAGATGAACATCGACGTATAGGCGTTTCCTTTCCCGTCGAATTCGGTGTGCAGCGGACCAAGGCCAGGCTTCTGAACTTCCCCGGCGAGCGTGGAGTTGTACTTGAGCACCTGGATGCCCTGCACCACGCCGTCGAACTGCTTGTCGGCAATGGCGCGCTGCATTTTGGAGAAAGAGTGAACGGGAATCACGGTGGCGAGCTTCCCGCCTGCCACGATGTACTCGCCGGTTGGATCGATATCGACACCGTGCGGCGACTTGGGCGTGGGAAGATAGTAGACGACACCCGGGCAGTCTTCCGGCGAGAGCATCTGGACGCTGTTTTTTCTCTCGGAACGGGCGATGCGCGACTTCTCATCCATCACGTTGTGGAAGTAGTCCGCCGGCGCCTTTTTCGCTTTGCCCGCCGCCACGCACTGCTCGGCGAGACGATAGTTGACGGCAGCGATGAAGTCCTTGTCGTTCTGTGACGCGTTCAGCTCGAGCTTCTGGTACGCCTGCTCGGAGTTGTACGTGGTAAAGAAGAACCAGCCGTCGGATGGGCCCTTGCCCGCGTGTCCAAGATCATAGTTGAACCCGGGCATCAGGATCTGGAACGCGATATCCATCTTCCCGGGCTGGTCCGCCGTAATGAACGACAGCGTGCCCTTGAAGTTTTGCTTGTAGGTATCGATGGGTACATCGGCGTTCGGGATCGGCACGCTGAAGCGCGTCGCGGAGACGATGTACTTGGTATTCGGCGTAGTGAACGGTGAGGCGTGGCCACCCGCGGCATTGGGTATCTGAAGGATTTCCGTTGTCTCAAAGGTCTTCAGATCGATGCGCGCAATGCGGGGCGTGTTGTTTCCGTTTATGAAGAGCCAGCGCCCGTCCGGCACTCCGTCCGTCTGTGAAAGCTCGGGATGGTGAGTGTCGTCCCACGGGATGAAGCCGTAGGTCGTCTGGAGCATCGCCTTCGTCTCTTCGTTGTAGCCATAGCCGGTCTCCGGGTTTTGCGAGAAGACGGGCAAGAACTTCAGCATGCGTCCGGACGGTAGCCCGTAGACAGCGACCTGGCCGTTGTAACCCCCGGACAGGAAGGCGTAGTACTCGTCGTATTTTCCGGGCGCGACGTAGACCTTCGACGCCGCGTTTCCTGTGAGGACGTTGTCGTTCCCGCCCGAGGTGGGGGTGCAGGAATAGAAAGCTCCGGCCGCGACAACAGCGATCGTTGCTCCAATCAGGAGTGCTTTTCGCGAGATGTGGTTTTTCATTGCTCCGCTGGTCAGGGGTGCCCGTTGAGTAGTCTGGGACCAATTTCGGACAACCAGCTGAGCCGATAAATCGGCGGATTTCCTGTAGTTCTTCCCTGTTTATCGCACCCCGGATAAGGAAAACCCTTACAACGGGACTTAGACCAAGAAGCTGGGCTTTACGCCGGCTCCAGCAAGTCGGCAACGCGCCCTCGCGATCCGAGCGTTGCACCGAGGAAGGTGCATACGAACACCAGAATGAGCGCAACGACCGCGAACCATGGTGCGCCACCGAGCCAGAACTGCCGGACCAGTGCCGGGCCAAAGAAGAGCTGCACCGTCGCGAAACCGCTGAGGGTCTCGAGCGAGTCGTGGATTCGCACAGCGGCATACGCGCCGGCGATCAGTGCGACGGCCGTCACGAGGATCGAGAGACCGGGAGCGCCGAGAGCAGCCGACTGGAAAGTAGGCGTGGTTGTCGCGCCGGAAAGAAGCCACTGCGCGACAAATGCGAAAACAGCCGCAATCGCTGATCCTGAGAACGTCGCGAAAAGAACTTTCACCTGATTGCTCCCGTCAGGCTTCTCATCGGTCACCTTCCGCGTCGCCGCTTCTGCGTTCCAGCTGCTGCGTCGCAGCTCCGCCTCCGGCGCGGATCTCCGTGTGTCGAATCTGCCCGCCGAGGTTCGCTGTCCACGCCATGACGGCGCTCAGCACCATCGTCGCGCCGAGGCCGCTAACAGCCACCCATCGGGGCGCCGTTCGATGCCTGTAAACAAAGAGCATGAGCAAGGCAAGAACGCCGAGCACGCCAGTGAAAATCGACGCGAAGAGCGCCGCGTCCTCGTGCTCTTCGATCAGTGCTTCGGTGACTCCAGGAAGTTTCTCGATCGCGTCAGCGGCCGGCTCGCCCGTGAGGTAGACAATCAGTGCCGCAGCGCCGAGTCCACCGAGGAACCAGAGAGCGAAATTAAGTGAGACCGCGTTTCGGTAGAGCGCTCCGATGAACAGGAGCAGTGCGAATACCGCTCCCATCACCGGCAGGTGGTTGAGAAAGAGGTGGAGGTGGACGATGCTCATGGGATTCCCCGCAGAAAGAGCAAACACGCTGGCTGCCGTCAGGTGTCACGTACTGTTTTCATCGTTGTTGCTTAATGGTGGAAGACACTTGATTCTCGCGCTGTCAGGAGGAACACCCGGATCCGGAAGGGGAAACTCGCACAGGAAATCAGCCATCGGCTGACTGTCCGCCCGCTTCGAGAGCCGGAAATTGAGTGAAGGAGGTGCAACCGCGCCTCGCCAAGGCCATTGCCATCAGGGAGGGCATATGTACAACACCATCATGGTCCCGACCGACTGCTCGGGATTCGATCGCGAGGCGGTCCGCGTGGCGCTTCGCATCGCCGACCGAAGCGAGGCAAAGGTACGGCTCGTTCGCGTGTTATCGACCGGCGCCTTCTTCGGAGCGGGCGCGTCACCCGATGGCCTGGGCCTCTCAGTCGAGGCTGTCCGCTACGAACAGGAGGCTGCCCTGACTGAGCTTCACGCGCTGGCAGCAGAATGCAGGAGCCTCGGGGAAGCGGACATCACTGTTTCTCTTCTTAACGGCGCCGTGGCTGAGTCACTCGAACGGTACGCGAGGCAAAACAGCGTTGATCTCATCGTCATCAGTTCGCACGGCCGGCACGGCATATCTCGCATCTCACTCGGCAGCATCACTGATTCGTTGATCCGCCACACGACGATCCCCGTTCTGGTGGTGAAACCGCCCGCCAGCTACCTGAATCCGCAGCTCCGCCCGGCGTTCCGACGGATCATCGTTCCTCTCGACGGATCGACCCTTGCCGAACAGATCCTGCGACCTGTAATGACCCTGGCAAAGCTGGAGGATGCGGAGATCATGCTTCTCTATGTCCTGAAACCAGAAGACCCGAGTAAGAAACAGACAAGCGATTACCGGGTCGCGTGGTGGGACAAGGACGTCGCGTCGGCGCGAGCGTATCTCTTTCCGATTGCGGAGCGGCTGCGCCGCGACGGCATGCGTGTCAGTTCGGATGTGGTCATTGGTGACAACGTTGGAGAGGAGATCACCGCTTACGCGGGTCGCGAAAAGGCCGAACTGATAGCAATTGCAACGCACGGACGGGGAGGACTGTCTCGCATCCTGCGCGGCAGCGTTGCAGATGCAGTAACGCGATTGGCCAGAATGAGCATTCTCGTATTGCACCCGCTCCAAACCGGCGCAGGCGTAGTAAAGAAGGAAGGCGCCTTCCAGGAAGTCGACGAACCTGAAGTTCACGCTTGACCGCCCTAGAGCTCGCCTCTGGCGACATTGGTAAAAGCGCGGCCGGGGGGATTCAAGCCGCGGCCGCGTTTTTACCTTTGCCACTCCGGCGGGATCGCCACCCCCTCAGCCCCAGCTAATCGCGCCCGGTTTTCCGTGCGAAGCCAGCCATGTTCCGAGTAACGCAGCCGGAATGACGATGAGCAGGGCCAGAAAGTTGAACCACGTCTGTGCGTGCCAGAACTGGTGTAGCAGCCCGGCCCCGAAGAACAGCTCACCGACCACGAAGCCCGCGACTGTTTCGCGGGTCGGCTTGATTCGCACCGCCAACACTGCGCCCACGATCAATGAAAGCGATGTCCAAAGGAGCGTGAGGATTACCGTCTGGCGCGATGCGCCGGGGTAACCAGGGACCACTGTCGTGTCGGTAAGACGGCCGACAATCCAGTCTCCGCACAGGATCATGAGCCCCGTCACGGCAAGACCGGCAACAACCGCATACGCTGTCCGCATGGCAAATCACCGAAAGAGTCGAGTCCAAAATGGGAAACGGCGGTCGAACGGTCAGTCGGGGAACACTGGACTCGTTGTGCAGAAATCGCTGTACCCGATGAGTGATTCGGCTTACGCAGGTTCCAGCTTTTGCCGACTGATTCCCGGACAGCGATCCGCACATTCCTTTCATTGGCAAACAATTCAAAGGAAGGAGGGTCCGATGAAATCCGATACGCAGCTTCAACGGGATGTGCTCGAGGAGCTCAAATGGGAGCCGAGCATCACGGAGAAGGAGATCGGGGTCGCTGTGAAGGACGGAGTGGTTACGCTGAACGGGTACGTGAACAGCTACGTCGAGAAGTACAATGCCGAACGCACGGCGAGTACCGTCAACGGCGTCAAGGCCGTGGCCGACGAGCTGAAGGTGAAGTTGCCCGACAGTCACGAGCGAACCGACACGGAGCTCGCGCACGCGGTCGTCAACGCGCTCAAGTGGGATATCGAGGTCCCGGACGACAGGATCAAGGCGACGGTCGAGAATGGCTGGGTCGAGCTGAAGGGCGATCTGGAATGGCAATACCAGAAGTGGGCTGCTCAAGCCGCCATTAGAAACCTCACGGGCGTCAAGGGCGTTAGCAACATGCTGCGCGTGAAGCCGAAGAAGGTCTCGACCTTCGAGGTGGGCGTGAAGATCAAGGACGCGCTTCGCCGACATGCGGAGCTCGACGCCGAGAAGATCACCATCGAAGCAAAGGACGGGCTGGTGACACTCAAGGGAACCGTCACCTCATTTACGGAGCGTCGGGACGCGGAAGCCGCGGCGTGGCGCGCGCCCGGAGTTACCAGGGTCGACGACTTGCTCGCGGTGAGCATGTAGGTCCGGCGTGATCAGCGCGGCGCGGTGAAGCGAAGCCGAGTCGCGTTGATCGTCGACTCCATCCAATGCGGTACATTAGAGGGATGGATGAAATCGTCGCGCCAGAGCGCCACCGAGGCCAGAGAATCGGGTGGCTTCGAGCCGCAGTGCTCGGTGCCAACGATGGAATAGTCTCTACCGCCAGTCTTATAGTAGGTGTCGCGGCGGCGCAGACCGGCCGCAGTAATGTCCTCATCGCGGGCGTAGCCGGCCTCGTATCCGGCGCGATCTCAATGGCGGCGGGAGAGTACGTATCGGTGAGCTCGCAGGCGGACACAGAAAATGCCGACCTGGAGCGAGAGAAGCGGGAGCTTGCTGCGACGCCCGACCTCGAGCTCCGTGAGCTGCAAGGCATCTATATGAAGCGCGGGCTGGATCCCGATACTGCAATGCAGGTCGCAAAGCAGCTCACTGCGCACGATGCCCTCTCAGCCCACGCGCGCGATGAGCTGGGTTTCTCGCACACGACTAAAGCGCGGCCGATTCAGGCAGCGCTTGCGTCCGCCGTCACGTTCTCCGTGGGCGCCGCGATGCCGCTGGTTACAGCGGCGTTGATTCCGTTTGGGAACCTGATTGGCGCCGTGTCGGCACTGTCGTTGATATTCCTTGCCGGACTAGGGGCGTTGGCCGCGCGGACCGGCGGAGCTAACACTTTACGGGGCGCGCTCAGAGTGACGTTCTGGGGAGCCTTTGCGCTCGCGCTCACGGCCCTCGTTGGAAAGATGTTCGGAACCGTCGTGTGACGCGCGATCCGTCAGACGCGTACAGGCTGACGGCCGAGGAGATCGTCGCAACACTCGGCACGGACCTGCAGCGTGGATTGACGGATGAGCAAGCGAGCGAGCGGCTCGCGCGATACGGCCACAATGAGCTCGCGGCCGAGCCGGCGGTGCTGTACGTGCCTGCGATGCAGCAGGCATTCGGCACTACGGGCCTCAACGCCGGCGACTGGCTACGTTGTACGCTGTTTGCCAGCACAGTCCTCTGGCCAAGGGAGGTTTCGAAGTTGTTTCTTCGCCGCTATCGATCCGGTTCACACGCGCGCTCTAATCTCGAACGGAATCTGCGCGAATGACATTTCTTCAGACCCCGCGCGATCGCGCCGGCTTCCTCATTCTGGTGCTGGGCGCCGCGATCCTGCTGGCGGTGTCCCCGTTTTTCAGCGGTCTGATGGGCGCCGCTGTGCTCTACGTGGTCTGCGTCAAACCGTACCGATTCCTGGAACGCGCTATGAGGCCGGGGCTCGCTGCGACGCTGACCCTCGTCGCGGCCCTGCTCATAATCGCGCTTCCTGTAGCCTGGCTGATCGGGGTGGTGATTGGTGAGGCACCCGGTGCACTCCAAAGTCTGCAGAGCAGCTCGGTGTTTTCACGAGTGGCGCAGATGCGCATTGGCAGCGTTCAGGTGGGCGCCGAGCTGGCGAAGGCGAGCGGCACAATCGTGTCGTGGCTGTCAGCGAGGACCTTCTCGTTCGTGGGAAGCGCCACTTCCGCGATCCTGAATCTGGTGATCGCGTTCTTCGGACTGTACTACCTGCTGCGCTCGGAAGGCCAGATATGGGGCGTCATTCGGGAGTACATACCCTTTTCGTTCCACACCGCTGACGCATTGAGGGATCGTTTTGTCAGCGTGACCGAAGCGACATTGCTGGGGACCGTACTCATCGCTTTCGTGCAGGGTACTCTGGTTGGATTTGGCTTCTGGGTCGTCGGCCTTCCGAACCCGCTCTTCTGGGGAACGGTGACCGCCTTCGCATCGATTCTTCCGGTGCTCGGAACCGCCCTGGTCTGGTTGCCGGCCGTGTTCGTGCTGCTCGTGCAGAATCGCTATGGCGCGGCGGCGGCAATGGTGGTGATCGGTGCCGGCGTCGCCAGCAACGTCGACAACCTGATCAGGCCGCTCGTGTACCGGCGCGTGTCACACATTCATCCGATGATCACACTCGTCGGCGCGTTTGCTGGAGTGAGATTTTTCGGACTCCTGGGATTGCTGCTTGGGCCGCTCGCCATCGCGTATCTGTTCGAGCTGCTGCGCTTCTACCGCGAGGAGTACAGTTTGCCTGTGGACGCCGCGGCGCGGTCAGCGACAGCGGCGTCCTGATCCGTATCATCCAAAGACATAGGTGCGAGTCCTGAACCTGTGCTCGGCGACTGACTTGGCGAGATCCGTCGTGGTGGCGATCCCGAGAAGGTGTTCGCCATCCATCACCAGCACGCGGTGGATCTGCGCGCGTTGCATGAACGCCGCCGCCAGCTCGACGGAGCATTCGGGTGGAAGCGATTTCACGCTCCGGGTCATGATTTCGGATACCGTTAACTCCTCGAGCGGCGTTTGCCTGGTCCGGAACGAAACGGAGGGCTGTGCGGCATCGAGCTCGGATATGTACGCGAGCAGATCGGTGGCCGAAAACACGCCGACGACCTTTCCACCGTCGATCACGGGCGCGCCGCTGATGTGCCTGTCCGAAAGCAAGGACATCGCGTCGCGGAGCGTCATGTCCGGAGTGGCGGTGGCCACGTCGGTGGTCATTATGTCTTTGAGCTTCAGCACTTTTCCTCCCGTTCGGTGAGTTCAGGCCGCGCGGGTGGGCGGGGTCACCAGCATCGACCAATGGCCATCGCGCACCAGCTTACGACCTACGCTTCCCAGCAACATTCGCGTGACGAGCCCATGCCTCTGACTGGCGGTAGCGATCATGTCGGGATTGATCTGTTCGGCGGCGGCCAGTAGCTCCGCACCGGCATCACCGGTCCGGGTCACTGTCTCTACCCGAATAGTCTTGCCATGGCTGATACTGGCGCTGAGGTGGAGGAATGCGTGCTCGATTCCCTCTCGCTGCACGAGCGCCGCGCCTTCGTCGCCTTCTTCGACAATGAAGGACGGGAGTTTCACGTGCACAAGTGTTACGGTCCCAAGGGGATCGGCCAGATTCGCGGCCAGGTGAGCGGCTTCGATGCTCGCATCTCCAAAATCCGTGGCGACCATTATCCGTCGTGGTAGTCCAATCGTACCGCGCCGCACTCCGAGTACCGGCATCGCGGCTTTGGCCATTACCCGCGTCGCCGTATTCTCCCCGAGCGCCTGCGCCAGCCTGCCGTGATGGTGGATACCAACGACGAGGAGCTCGGCTCCGCGCTCTTCCGCCTCACGGACGATGGTCGATGGAGGATCACCTACGACGGTGCTAATGGGCCAGCCGCGATCTGTCCCGAGAACATTCCGGATCGTGGACGCTATGATGTGCTCCTGGTCTTCGTAGAAGTCCGCGCCCAGCGTAGCCTCTGCGTACAGGATCGTTGTCTCGGGCACTCCAGCGACTGGCACCATCAGCTCCAGCGACCGAAGCACGCTTGGGACTGCGCCACGTTCGGCCAGCGCGTCCGTAAACTGGATGGCTGCGGGGGCGTTGTCGTCAGGCTCTATCGCAAGGAGCAGTTTGTAAGAGGCGCCTCTCACAAACAGGTGGCGAAAGCTGCGGGTACCGGCCGTCGCGGACCCGGGTGCGGTAAGAGTATCTGCGATCATGGCAATCTCCATGTTCTGGGGCGGTCAGCCCAAGGCACCAGGGCAACCTTTGTCGAGCGAAGGCAGCCGTCTTTTTTCGTCGGCCCTGCGTCTTCGAGCGATGCCGGCATCCCACAGAATTTTCCGTGAAGAGCCGAGATCATCTCATCTTCCGCGAGCTCGGATGGTGACCGGTGGCTGTGTCTTGGCGGTGAATCATCGTAGTATCCCATAACCGCAAGTTGCGATTGGGACGCGGGGATGTCCGTAATCAATTCGCTGTTTTTTTGTGCGATTTTCCCTGAGAGGCGGCCGTCCTCTCGAATTCAGGGGTACGACATTCTCGGACAGCCTGTGAAGCTTTCGACCATGCAGATTGCGGCAAGCCCCCGACAGATCAACCTCGCTGAATTGGCACATTGAGGTGGATCCCTGAGCCACTGACGGATCGGGAGACGGAGGCTTTATGAAAATCGTCGGAGAGGCTGGCTCGATCGCGCGCGCGGCACACATCGGTCTCGATGGGATCATGCTCCAGGCTGATCTCGAGATTCCGACGGGCGCAACGGGAATCGTTCTGTTTGCGCACGGAAGCGGAAGCAGCCGGTTCAGCCCGCGCAATCGCGCCGTCGCATCAAGGCTGCACGATGGGAGAATTGCGACGCTGCTACTCGACCTTCTCACCATCGACGAGGAGAAAGCCGAAGCCGCGACGGGTCAGTTCCGGTTCGACATTGGCTTGCTGTCGTCGAGACTCGCTGCCGTGACCGGGTGGGTGCGGCAACAGCCCGAGCTGGAATCTCTCCCGGTGGGGTATTTTGGCGCCAGCACCGGAGCAGCAGCCGCGATCGCGGCTGCCACCCTGCTCCCCAACATCGTGCGCGCAGTGGTTTCACGCGGCGGGCGTCCGGATCTTGCCGGTCCCGCGCTCGAAGCGATAATCGCGCCGACATTGTTGATCGTAGGTGGTCTGGACACCGCGGTAATCAACCTCAACCGGGACGCGTTCCACCGACTTCATTGCGTGAAGCGACTCGACATAGTGCCACGGGCAGGTCATCTGTTCGAGGAACCGGGGACTCTCGAACAGGTCAGCCGGCTGGCCAAGGAGTGGTTCGAGCGCTATCTGATGTTCGCATCGCCGGATTCTCATCACTTTCACAGCGACTGGTAGCCAAACATCGCGCTCCACAGAGGCGCGTCATCTCATCGGTTGCAACCTTCCTTCTCGAGGGGTTCTAGAGAGCTGACGGATAGGTCTCGGGCAAATCTGCTTCGCCCCGAACCCAACGCGCAGTGTGCTCGAGCGGCTCGACAGCGCGCGTCTTATCATAGTGCAGCACTGCGTCGAACTGATCCGACAAGCGGGCGCTGAAGTAGTGACTCATGCGCTCGGTTTCCGGCCGGTAGACGACGCCAATCGCCCGCTCGAGCATCGGTTCGCCAAGGATTGCCGCACCCCCGGCGCGGCGGTGCAGATCGAGGAAGAATCTGCCCTTGCCGGTGTCGTGAAAAAGAGCCTCGTAGCTGCCCGGCAGTGCCGGCCGCACCACCCGGCGCTCGGCGGGCTCGTCCCAATCGGTCGCAGCGGTAACGGTCCCGGAGTGCGTGGTGAAACCGACGAGTAGGGCCGCGCTCCCGTACCGCTCGCGCGCAAGCCGGCCAATGTTCAGCTCGCCTCTCGCTCCCATCTCCGTTGCGCGCGCGTCGCCCACGTGCGAGTTGTGAGCCCAGACGACGACTTTCGCGGGCCGCCCCGTCTTTTCCAGATGCCCGAGCAGCGAGCCGAGCGTGTCGGCCATGTGGGAATCGCGCAGGTTCCAGGACTCGACCTGGCCACGGAACATGGTTCGATAGTAGCGCTCCGCATCGCGGACGACCCTCGCATTCTCCTCGGCGTGCAACAGAGCGTCTGGATCGAGCCGGCCGTCACGACGGGCGTATTCGGAGGCGGCGGCCCGCAACTCCATCAGCTGTGACACGACTTCCGTCTCGCAGGAAGGCTCAAGGCCCAAGCCGGTAGCGTAGCCGTAGCTCTGAGGGTCCGTGCCAAAATGATCGAAGCAGGCGTAGCGATGCCGCGCCCGCCGCGCGGCGTCTGGATCCACCGTTCGCAGGTATTCGAGGACCGCGGCCATCGACGCGTGCAGACTGTACAAATCCAGTCCGTAAAAGCCGACCTTTCGATCTTCCCTCACGCCATCGTTGTGCTCGCGCAGCCACCCGACGAAGTCGAGGACGTCGGCGTTGCGCCACATCCACTGCGGAAAGCGGGCGAAGTCGCCGAGCGCATCCGTCGCGTCGGCGTCCGCGCTGCGCGAACGTACGTAGAGGTTGATACGGTAGGCGTCCGGCCAGTCAGCCTCGGCGGCGACGGCGGAGAAGCCACATTCGCGGATGAGTCGCTTCGTGATCTCGGCGCGGATGCGATAGAACTCGTGAGTGCCGTGTGTGGCTTCACCGAGCAGCACGACGCGGGCATTGGACGCGAGCCCGAGCAGCGAGTCGAAGTCGTGCGGGTCGCCTGCGAGTGTGCGAGCAGCAGACTGCACCGCTTGAATGAGAGATCGGTCCTGGCCGGATGACATGGAGGCTCCTTACATCGTCGCCAGCGTCGCGGCGCCGTCGAGCATCGGAGTGAGTGAGCGAGCCAGGAAATCCTGGACCTCGTCGTCCGTCGTCGCTGCAAAATTGACATACCAGACGCCGACGCTGCGGAAATCGTGGGGCACGACGACAAAGACGCAATCGTCCGCTGCCCGGCAAAGCACTTCCATCGCGTCGGTGGAGGCGACCGGAGATGCGACGACGATTTTCGCCGGCCGTTCCCGTCGAAGAGCCGCCACGGCGACGCTCATGCTCGCGCCCGTCGCCAGCCCGTCGTCGACAAGAATTACGACGCGATCGCGGACATCGATGAACGGCACGTCGCCGCGATACTCTCGCTCGCGACGCTCGAGCTCCCGCTGCTCGGTCGCGATGACTTCTTCGATGTCCCGATTGCTGATTCCCAACTGGCGCACCAAAATCTGGTTCAACACGCGAGCGCCGCCGCTGGCGATGGCGCCCATGGCGAATTCCTCGTGGCCGGGAACACCGAGTTTGCGCACGACGAAGACGTCGAGCGGCGCGTGGAGCGAGCGCGCCACTTCATACGCCACGGGTACTCCACCGCGCGGAAGACCGAGAACCACGACATCTCTCCGATCAGCATAGGCCTGGAGCTTGCGCGCGAGCAGCTCTCCGGCTTCGCGACGGTCATTGAAGCGAATCGACATACCCACCTCCGTGCCAACCAGTCTTCGTGGAAGCTCGCATTCGGATGCCGCGGACGCAGTCAGGAAAGAGAGGATCGTCTGACAGGAAAAAACCCCACAGGGCTGACGTAGCGCGATCGCGCTGACATCGCGCCTGCAAGGCAATCCCCTATCAGTTTTCCTGAGAAACCCCTACAGCGTATTGGCGCCCCCTGTGGCAGTATAGATGTTGCGCATCGGCAAGTCCGCACGGTGAGTAGCAATCGTCTGTGTGCTGGAGAACCAATGATAATGATCTCTGACCCAGCGCCCCGCGCTGAGCCATACTCGAGCGCTGTCACGCGCACGTCGACCGACTCACCAGAAAGTCAGCTTGCTGCGATCGAGCGAGCCGCGAGCAACGCCATTCGGTCCGAGCCTGATCGCCGGGGAACACTGCAGCGCGCGGTGGCGGACTACACACTGCAGATGAAAGGAATGGGAGAATATCCGGAGAAAGTCCTGGTCGCCGTCAAGTCAGCGGTGCGAAATGTAGCGGCGCCGCTGATCCGCAAATCCTGTCTCGATGACCTGGTTCGCGATGACCTGGTTCGCGATGCCGCACAGTGGTCCATCGCAGCCTATTTCGATACACACATCGAAGACGGGCAACCGCGCCTGAATCACGCCTAGCGGCGTAGGCTGCACGGCAATCGCCGGTTTTGGCGCAAGTATCGCTTCGCGGCGTGGCCGATCGAGCGTGACGGGCAAGATCCTCCAGCTAGGAAGCGACGAGTGTCTTCTCCAGGTAAGCTCTTTCAGCACGCTCCTTTATCCCGAGGAGCATCCGACGCTCCATTACGAAGTGCGAGGGCTCGAAGACGAGTAAACCGAAGGGCGCGGTCGCCAGACCAAGGAGGTTGGGGACACCCTTACCGCGCGTCCGCACAAGCAGGCGAGTGGTGTTCGCGCTTGCCGGTCGTAGCACGAACGCTCCCCAACCATCGAGAACGAGCGCACGCCTGGGAATGACCTGAAGGACTCTGGCGCCGATGTCCTTACCGAATGCTCCACTCATCCAGTTCGGTGGGACGGTGGGCACGAGCTCTCCGACACGCCTGTCCTGCCACTGGGGCACGATTCGATCGACCTTGGTGATGCGCGCGCCGATTGCGTTCTCCAGCTTCGAATAGCTGTAAAAGCCGACACGGTCCTGGCCGATTTGGATCAGCCACGGCCAGACCTCGTCGACCGGAGCGTTGATCGTCACGGCATGGTCGATTCGGTAATTGGCGACTGGAACGAACTGATCGCCGGGGAGCGCCATTGCGAACTCGGCGTCGCTCGTCCCCCAGCGCAGATTCCACGGACGCAGCGCCAGAACGAGCGCGACATAGAAAAGAAATGCCCAGCTGATGACAATGCCGGTCAGGCGGAGAATACCGCGACCACCCTTTACGGCAGCTGGTTCCGGATTACTACGCGAGTACGCGACGAGCGCCATCGCCATGAAGTCCAGCGAAAGACCGATGACGAAAACTCCGCTGGGCACGATCAACAGGAGGACGAGTGACGCAACGGATGCCATTACCGTGAATGGCCGCCAGTACTCCCGCAGGCCACGCACGCCAAGAGCACCGAATCCGGCGGCGATAAAGCCCACCATCGCGAGCTCCCAAAGCGCTGCGGGGGCCCACCAGCGTCCGGTTTCACCAGCCCACATCCCGATGCCGGCGTGGGCGAGGCCGTGAAGAAAAAGAAAAGCGCCGAAGAACTTCTGCTGGATCGAGGTTAGCGGGAAAACCGCTCGCTCATACGCCGTTCTTCGTGGAAGCAGGACTGAGGGGGCGGTCAGGGATGTAGCCTCGGCTCAAGAGATAAGGGGAATATTCTATTGAACCGGGCTGCGAACTATCGGGCGGAAGCCGCTCCTTATGTAGGGGAGAGGCTTACAGCCCGCGCCTGGAGTGGCCTACAATTTCTTCACCCTCACGACCTTCCATGTCCCGTTGGTGATACCGTGGCCGGGCTGCGATGGAACAATGGTGAAGGTGCCCTCGATTGTGCGGGCGTCGCGGAAGGAGCCCTGAAACGTCGTCGTCACCTGGCAGTTGCAGCCGGGATCGAGATACGGATCGAGAGTGCCGTTCAGGTTGCCGCCCTCCTTCCTGATGAAATGGATCTGGAGAACCTGACGCTTCGGCGCCGACACATTGCTCAGGAGCTCGCGCTCCTCGGGCGTCAACATGGAATCGGCGCGCGGGATAATGACAATGTTACCCGAGGCTGACGATTCGCCCGCTCGCAGCGTGAAGGCGATTGTTCCGGTTCTCCCGGTTTCGGGATTGTTGGAGGTGCCCCGCCACTCGCCAACCAACGGATTGAGATCAAAGTCGCTGGAGGTTAGCTCGATCCCAGGCGTCTTGGTGGCGCACGCAATGGTCGAAGCCGCTAGACATGCCGCGAAGATTCGCGAAGCTCGATGCATCAGTCCTCCGGTTGAGCTATTCTCTTCCCCTCAGAGATTGGCAGCACTTCGCTCTCCAATCAAGCTGCGCGCACAAAGACCACTACTACGCGGCTGGAACCGGTCGAAATCCCTTTCGCTCCATTGTGCCCCAGTCCTTTCTGCCGCGCAGGAATTTCCAGAGACCACGTAGCCGCCAGTAAACGGTCAGCTGCCGGTACCCGACATTCTCGAGAAGGGCCCACCAGAAAAGGAGGGCGCGATCGCGAAATGTTTCGTAGCGGTGAAAGCTCACGTCCTCGAGAATCAATGTGAATGCCGTAAGGGCGGTGCCAAGTCCGTAGGCGGTGAGATAGAAGAGGCCGGCGAAACGCCAGTCAACGACGCCGAAAACCAGACCAAGAGCAAGCCCCACCAGCCCTGCTGCCTCGATCACCGGCGCGAGCAGCTCGACGAAAGTGTAGTAGGGAAAGACAAAGAGCCCGGTGACACCGTAGCGCGGATTGAACAGCATGCCCCGGTGGCGCCATAGCACGTCTGCAAGTCCACGATGCCATCGGTCGCGTTGTCGACCAAGAACCTTTACTGATTCGGGCACTTCGGTCCACGCCACCGGATCGGGAACGAATGCGATCTTTCCGGGACCTCCGCGCTCGTACGATAGCCTCTTCAGCCTCAGTACCAGCTCCATGTCTTCGCCGACGGTGTCATGCAGATAACCCCCGGCGCTCAGCACCGCCTCACGCTGGAAAAGACCGAACGCACCGGAGATGATGATGTTGCCGCCGAGTCGGTTCCAGCCTAGCCTGCCGAAAAGGAATGCGCGGAGATACTCGACCACCTGAACTCCCGCCAGCAGATGATTCGGCACTGCAGTTTTGACGACCCGCCCGAATTTTACTTCCGAGCCGTTGACCACTCGAATCGTTCCGCCGGTGGCGACTACGTCGGCGTCGTAGAGGAAGGGCCGCACCATTCGTTGCAGACCGTCAGATTCGATCAGTGTGTCCGCATCCATCGCGCACACGAGCTGGCCGCGCGCGAAGCTGAGTCCGACGTTCAGGGCATCGGCCTTGCCCCCGTTCTCCTTGTCGACGACTACGAGCGCGGGGTACGTCGACGAGCGGTAGAGCGAGCGCACGAGTTTCGTCTTGATGCGCTGCTCGTAGATGGTCTTCACGGGCACGAGATCGAACCGCTCGACGAGAACCTGAATGGTCTGATCCTTCGAGCCATCGCTGACTACAATCACCTCGAGATTCGGATACTGGAGCGCGAGCAAAGCGCGCAGGCTCGATTCGATTGTTGCTTCCTCGTTGAACGCGGGCGCGAGAATCGAGATTGTCGGTGAAAGAGTCGAGCTTAGCAGAAAGTGACGGCTTTCATCCGTGATGAGCAGCATGTGGCGTCGCAGCTCGAGCAGGGAGCTCACGAGCAACACGAGGTACCAGCCGTTGACGGCGAGGAAATACAGGAGCACGGCAAACTGGCCTTTGAGCAACAGCTGATTTACGAGCGAGATCAGCTCGGCGTTCATCCTGCCGCCGCCGCGGGAAGATCGAGGACTTGCTGCGCCATGTCGGCCGCAAACCGGTCGTCTCCGTTGATCGCGCGTCGCAGAAAGAGCGCGCCCGGGGCCCCAATCGACCGAAGCGCGAGACCCGCCGCACGCCGCACTCCCCACGCCTTGTCGCGAAGTCGCTCCGCCAACAAGGACCCAGCCTGCCAGTGGTGCATCCGCCCAAGTGCATGGGTCGCCGCTGCTCTTACGCCGGAATCCTCGTCGGCAAGGAGCTCTATGAGTCGTTCCGCCGCGGCGGCGTCACCGACCGCTCCCAGCAGATTCGCGGCGGCGACCCGCACCGGAACGTTCTCGGTGCGTGAAAGACGCAGCGCCGCCGGGCCGAATCTCGGCTCGGCCAGGGACTCGGCGACGCGGAGGCCGGCTTCAGCTGATCGTCCTGAGTTCCTCTCCAGAAAGGTGGCGAGGGGTCCGGCGACGACGCCGCCCATGCGAAGAAGCGCGTTCTGAACCGCGAAGCTCGCCTGCGTCGCCGGGTCCGCCAGCAGCTTCAACATCGCCGTGATGACCAGTACAGACGGCTGAGCGGCCGCCCACTCCGCTGCCTGGGCGCGAACCGCGGGATGCGGGTCGGAGAGCAGCTTGTGCACGAGGGGGTCTGGCACGTCCATGCGCGACAGGATGCGAGCACCCCTCAGACGGCGCGTCCACCGCCGGCTCTCGCACAACTTGCGCGCGCGATCCAGAATCCCGACCTGCTGCGCGATGAAACGCAGTCGCTCCTTTCCCGTTCCGGTCAGATTCATCGAGACCTCGAGAAACACCACCACCTGAACGCCGTCCGGCAGCTCCCGAAGGGCCTGGATCTCTTCGACGTTGACGGTGCCGCGCGTCACGAGGCGCGCCACTGACTCCCGAGCGGACATTGTAAGCTTGTGAAGCCGTTTCTCCTTCACGAACAGCCACAGCCCGTGCGCGAAGAAAAGGCCGACCGCGAGGGCGAGAAGTCCTATCTCGACCAGCATCACGATGTCGAGAAGGTGCTCTCCTATCATGACTGGCTCTGTTTGAGCACGGTGCGGACTTTGTGCATCAGGACGGGAATGCTGAACGGCATGGCGATGTGGTCAACGGCGCCGAGCTCGAGAGCGGCGAGGACATCGCGCTCTCCTGTGCGCGCCGTCAGCATCACGACGCTGCTCAGTTTCGATACTTCGCCCGTCTTGAGCCGGCGCAATACGTCGAGTCCATTCAGCGCGCGCAGGTCGACGCCAAGCAGAACGAGCGATGCCTGTACCTCGGGCTCGGCGCCGGTCATCGCGTTTGCCGCGGTCTCGCCGTCAGGAAAAATGGCGACGCGCAGGCTTCGGCTCTCCATGGCGTGTTGCAGCAAAGACACGAGCGCTGCGTCGTCGAGCACGATCGCGACATCGACGCGTCGCGTCATCGGTCCGGCGGGCTTTATTCCGGAGACCCCAACACCCGTTGCACCGCCACTCGCTCTGATCTGCTGCAGAGCCTTCACGGCTTCATCGTGGAGTACCGTGACCGTATCTCCATCGGCCTGGTACTGTGCAACGCCGGCGCTGCAGGTGATGTGCACCCGGCGACCGTCGTCGGCCAGGAAATTCAGCTCCGCGATTTTAGCGCAGACCTGGGTCAGCTTGATTGCGGCGTGCTCCTTGGTGCTGCCGTACATGCCGATGGTGAAATCTGGCCCGCCCCACCACCCGGCGACGTCTTCCGCGCGAAAGGATTTCGGGAGCACGCCGCCGATCGCCCTCAACACGTTATCGCCGAGTGTTCGCCCGTAGGTCGAAGCAAGGTTTGCGAACGCGTCCACCTGAAGGACAGCGATCGAATACGGATCGGATTTTCTCCGCGCCAGTCGCATAAAGCGGTCGATGAGCTCCGTAGCCTTTCCCGGGGTAGCAAGACCGGTCAGTGGATCGGTTTCCACGGGCGCCCTGCGCGCCCGCACCCCGGTGAGCCGGTTCTCGATGCGCATCATCAGCTCGGCCGGCACGAAGGGTTTGCCGACATAATCGTCCGCGCCAGCCGCAAACATTCGCTGGACGCTCGCCTGATCGGTGTAGCCAGTCAGGAACAGGACAGGCAGCTCGCTCCAGCGGGGATCGCTTCTCACGACGCGACACAGCTCAGTCCCACTGATTTTTGGCATCTCCAGATCGAGCAGGATGAGATTCGGTTTCGTTTCGTCGAGGACGCTCCAGAATCGAAGCGGATCATTGAGGGCCGTCACGGTCATCCCGCGCTTTGCGAGGAGAGAGGTCAGACCTCTCGAAATCATCGGCTCGTCATCGACGACGAGAATCCGGCGACCCTCCAGCTGAGAATCTTCCAACGCTGTACCTGCGTTCGGCGGCGTCGCGCTGGCACGTGATGAATCGGCGGCTTGAGGAGCCGGTGGTGGCGAGGGAGGCCCCAGCAGATTCTGTCGTAGGGCGAGCAGCTGTTCGGAGATCGAAACGCCGTCGACCGGAGTAAGCGACAGACCGGTGAATCGCTCGGCGATGTCCTTCGCGACGCGCCCCGCCGTCAAGAAACCGAACCTGGCCGAAATCTCAGCGACACTCAGCGCGTCGCGCTCAGCGGCCGCCTTTAGCTCCGCGGAGAGAGCATTGTCGAGCAGAGCGATCGCCGCATCGTCAAGCTTGTCAATCTTCTCGAAAGCCGACCCCCGAACGCGATCCCACGCTTCCTGTACCGCGGCCGCGATATGCTCACCGTGCGATGCGTGCGGAGGGAGCACTTCGACGCCACACATTCTCGCGAGCTCCCGCAGCATCTCCTCCATGTCGACAGGCGACAGAAAAAACCGGTCGACATGGACGTCTTTCAGCGCGAGCAATGCGCTCTCCGCCTGCTGCATCGAGATGCAGTACGCAATACGCGTGTCGTCGCTGGCGTCCTTCGCGCGACGTGCTACAAAGATGGAATCTTGCGTGGGGAGCACGTCGCTGAGGATGACCAGGCGTGCATCTCCCTGGGAAGCAGCCCGCCCCATCTGCTGGGAGTTCTCAAAGTCCGTGATTTCGACGTCGCGGAGTCTCAGTCCGATCTCGCGGACAGTTTCCGCGGGTATTCCCGCCACCAGAACCTTGACGGGCGTCGTCATCTCCTAGGGAGCCCTTCCGTTCTTCGCGAGAGCGAGCACCGCGTTCCACTCCGCGGCTCCAACCTTTTGAACGGACAGGCGGTTTCCCTTCTGGAGAAGCGGCATTCCTTCCAGCTCGGGCTTAGTCCGCATCTCGCTCAGCGTCACCGGCCTGCCCAGGCGCTCGATGGCGTGGATGTCGACCATCGACCATGGAGATTCTCCGCCCTTGCTCCTTGGATCGTAGTGAGGATCCTTGGGATCCACGGCGGTGGGATCCGGGTATCCCTCTCGCACGATCTCGACGATTCCGTGGATTCCCGGATCATCGCCTCCGGAATGATAGAAGAAAGCCAGGTCGCCTTTCTTCATCTCGTCGCGCATGTAGTTCCTAGCCTGAAAATTCCGAACGCCGTCCCAATGGGTCGTCCGGCTCGGCGAATTCCACAGGTCGTCGAAGCCAAAGGACTCGGGATCAGACTTGAGAAGCCAGTACTGTCGGTCCGTTTGCGTGGGTCGAGTAACCTTGGCCATTCCCTTCACCACCATGTGCGAGTGATCACTACCAGTGGAACCTAACCCGCGAAGCGCCGTAGATTGAGGGACATTATAACAATTAGCCCGGTAGGCCAGTCACCATGCACCACCACACCTTTCACATATCCGCTCTAGCGACAGTCTCGCTGCTCGCGCTTTCCGCGGGCGCTATGAGCGCGCAGACGACAACGAGCACGCCGCTCACCTATCCCGCTGCCGCGCGCGGGACGCAGGTCGATGTCTACAACGGCGCGAGCATCGCCGATCCTTATCGCTGGCTCGAGGATGTCGACGCGCCGGCGACGACCGCATGGGTCGCGGCGCAGAACAGACTGACGGATTCATTCCTCGCGACGATTCCCGAGCGCCCCGCGATCAAGAACCGGCTGACCGAGCTTTGGAATTATCAGCGGTTTTCCGCGCCATTCAAGCAAAACGGGCGCTACTTCTATTTTCAGAACACGGGACTCCAGAACCAGAACATCCTGTACGTGCAGGACGGCAAGAATGCCCCGCCCCGAGTCCTCCTCGATCCGAACGTGCTCTCCACCGACGGCACGATCGCCCTTTCAGATGCGACGGCTTCCGACAATGGACGCTACCTCGCGTACTCTCTCTCGACGAGCGGCTCCGACTGGCAGGAGATCCACGTGCGGGACGTCAACACCGGCCGCGACCTGGGCGACGTCGTCAAATGGGTGAAATTCTCAGGGATCTCGTGGACCCACGACAACAAGGGCTTCTTTTACTCGCGTTACGCCGAGCAGACGTCGGGCAACAAAATGACCAACGCGAATCGCAATCATAAGCTGTACTACCATCGTGTTGGACAAGCGCAGTCGCGCGACGAGCTGATCTACGACCGCCCGGACCAGCCGGACTGGCTCTTCTTCGGCAGCGTCACCGATGACGGGCAATACCTCATTATCTCCGTCGCTCAGGGCACCGACGTCCGCACACGGCTGTACTTCATAGATCTCGACAACCCGGGTAAGCCGGAGCTCGACAACCCGGTCGTGCGGCTCGTCGACAAGCTCGACGCCGATTACACCTTTGTCGGCAATCGCGGGACGATCTTCTACGTGCGCACCGACAGGAACGCGCCGAAGGGACGCATCGTCGCGATCAGCATCGACAATGCGCGCGAAGAGCGCTGGAATACGATCATTCCGGAGAGCAAGGACGCTCTGGTCAACGCCACGATCGCCGGTGACGACATTGTCGCGAATTATCTGCAGGACGCGCATTCGAGCGTGCGCTTCTTCACTGCCGGCCGCGACGACCGGCGGGACCAGAGGCAGAGACCGCAGCAGCCGCCGCAACAGCGCACTCCGAGCAGTGTTTACGACGACACCAGCACCGCTCCCCTCGTGCTGCGGGAACGCGGCCAGATGCTGGGCGGTGGATTCACGCTGCGCGGCGAGCTACCGCTTCCCGGCATCGGCACCGTCGATGACATCCACGGGCGTCAGGGCGATGACGAGATGTTCTACAGCTTCACGTCGTTTCTGAATCCTACGACTATCTATCGCTTCGACCTGAAGTCACGTCGTAACGAAGTGTTTCGCACGCCGAAAGTGGCGTTCGATCCTTCCGCCTACGAGACTCGGCAGGTCTTCTACACGAGCAAGGACGGAACGCGGGTGCCGATGTTCATCACCGCGAAGAAGGGCATCCAGCTGAACGGAAACAACCCGACGCTCCTTTACGCGTACGGCGGGTTCAATATCTCGATCACACCGGCGTTTTCGGCGGCGAATGTCGCGTGGATGGAGATGGGCGGCATCTACGCCCTCGCCAACCTTCGCGGTGGCGGTGAGTACGGGAAAGACTGGCACGAAGGTGGGATGCTCGCCAAAAAGCAGAATGTCTTCGACGATTTCATCGCCGCGGCGGAGTACCTGATCAAGGAGAAGTACACATCGACTCCGAAGCTCGCGATTCGCGGAGGCTCCAACGGCGGTTTGCTAGTCGGGGCGGTGATGACGCAACGGCAGGAGCTGTTCGGCGCGGCGCTTCCGGAAGTCGGAGTCATGGACATGCTTCGCTTCCAGAAGTTCACGATCGGATGGGCCTGGACGTCGGACTATGGATCGTCCGACAAGCCTGACCAGTTCGCATACCTGCGCGCCTATTCTCCACTCCACAACATCAAACCCGGCACCTGCTATCCGCCGACGCTCGCATTCACGGCGGATCACGACGATCGCGTCGTTCCAGGGCACACGTTCAAGTTCATCGCGACACTACAGGCGGCTCAGGGCTGCGCCAATCCGATTCTGGTCAGGATCGAGACGAAGTCAGGGCACGGCGCCGGCAGGCCGACGACGAAGCTGATCGAGGAAGCGGCGGATAGATTTTCGTTCCTGGTGAAGGAGCTGCAGATGAAACCGACGCTGCAGTAGATGGAAGCTTTCCTTGCAGGCGCGGACGCAGCAGGCCAGGTACTGCGTACCGTGTTGCTGTCGATAGCCGTCGTATTCGGCGCGATCTGCGTACTCGATTGGGCAGTTCGCACCAGGAAGATCAGCCCCTTCAACGCCATCGCCCGCTTCTGCCGCTCGACCGTTGATCCATTCATAGCTCCGATAGAGCGAAAAGTCGTGCGCGCCGGCGGTACGCCGGCCGCCGCCCCGCTGTGGGCGCTCGCCGCGGTAGTCGTTGGCGGAATCCTCCTCCTCACGGTCCTCGACGTCATCCGGTTCCAGGTGGTCAAATCCATCATCGCCACATCGGAAGGCCCCTCTGGAATCTTCGTCCTGCTGGTGGGTTGGACATTCGGGATTCTCAAAGCCGCGATTGTCGTGCGGGTCATAAGCTCATGGCTGCCCATCTCACCGTACTCGCCGTGGGTCCGCTGGAGCTACCTGCTGAGCGAGCCTTTGCTCGCACCGCTGCGGCGCATCGTGCCCGGCCTTGGCGGGCTCGACCTGACGCCGATCGTCGCCTACATCCTTCTCGACATTACCGCGTCACTGCTGCTCAGATTGATGTGAATGAGTTCGACGCGCACCGCAGAGGAGACGTGGTGCGTTTTTCGATCCGGCTGCAGCCCCGCGCTTCGAAAAACGAGATCGCCGGATTGCATGGCAGCTCGCTCAAGATTCGCCTCACAGCTCCGCCGGTGGATGGATTGGCGAACGACGCTCTCATTGGGTTTCTTTCGGATAAGCTCGGAGTTGCGCGGCGCAATGTGTGCATCGTATCCGGCCACACCTCGCGGACGAAAGTAGTCGAGATTGGCGGGGTGGATCTGGAATCTGTTCAACGCCTGCCTCAGTGAAGGACAATACATAGTGGCTAAAGTGATTCTCGTCGGCGACGATGTCGCGCTGCTAGAGGGACTCGCGCAGACATTGCTGGGATTTGGACACGACGTTTCGTTCGCGGCCAGTTGCATTGAGGCCGCGGCACTGACTGGTGACTTGCCAGCGCTGGCCGTCTGCTCGGCGGAAGCTCTTCTCTTCGGAGGGCCGGCTACCACGATGCCTCTCACGCCGGGCGGCGCACTGATCGTCTACGGAAAATCCCACGCCGAGAAGCCATTTCTTCCGACAGAGCTGCAGCGCGCTACGCTGGCGTATCTCGTTCTTCCACTCGAGCGCCACCGGCTGATCGCGCTCGTGCAGTCGTTCGAGAACCGGTCGCGCACGACCGGACGCTCCATGCGCGAAGAGTCGGGCGAAGATTTTCAGCTCGAGTTCTAACCGCGTGAGACGGGATCTCGCCCGGATCAACGCGATCATCGACGACGGATGGCGCCGCGTTTCGGCGACGACAGGTTATCTCTCCGAGCGTGAAGCGCGATTCGTGATGGCCGCGGCCGCGCTTTCGCCGGCACAGGGAAAGAATCTCGAGATCGGAAGCTTCAAGGGCCGATCCACCGTCGGCATTGCCTACGTCACACGTGAGCTCGGGCTCGGCAAAGTCGTCGCGGTGGATCCGCACACTTCGCCGGCGAGCACCGATCCCGATCTGCGCGGTAAGCCGACTTCGTACGACGACTTCGTCGCCAACCTCAAGGCGGCGGGAGTTCTGGACCAGGTCGAGATCAGGCAGGCGTACTCACACGACCTCGCCCGCGAATGGAAGGAGCCGATTCGCTTCCTCTGGATCGATGGCGATCACACGTATGAGGGAGCGAAGGCGGACCTGGACATGTTCAAGCCCTACCTCGTCGACGGTGCCATCGTCGCCATGCACGATGTACTTGGCACTTTCGAAGGGGCGCTCCGCGTGTTCGTCGAGGAGGTTCTCGACTCGGACGATTTCGGGCCTGCGGGTTTTTCCGGATCGATCGGCTGGGCGCAATACCGGCCGCGCGATGGGAAGGAAGCCCGATTCCGTTTGCGCCGACGCCTTCTCGCCGTCCCCGCTCGCCGGCTCATCCCCGTGGCGCAGCGCGCCGGGAACGGGTTACACGGCTGGAACAAGTTTCTCTACAAGCTCTGGCGTCCGCTCGCTCCGCATGGCGATGTGAGCGTGAAGCACCTCGACGCGGTCACTTCGTGAGGGCTCATCGGCTTTGATGCGCGCGCTCAGGCAGTCGTGAACAATGGCTCTAAGCCGCTACGGCTCATCAAAGCTCCACGCCCCGTCGCTGATGGTAATAAAAACTCTACCGTTATAGACGGTCGGGCCGGATGAGAAAGTGTAGCTGACTGATTTTCGGGGATGACCCAGCGCGGAGTATTGCGCGCCCGTCACCCTGTCGAGGACGTACAGGCTGGCTCCGTTCGAAGCGTACACAAACTTGTTGCTGACCGCGAGGTCTCTGCTCAGCTGCCCGGCGAAGCTTGCCCACAGCTCTGTTCCGTCAGCTGCTCGATAAGCGTGAACTTTCTGATCCGAGCCGTTTGCATAGACAAAGTCCTCATAGACGATTGCGCCAGTGATGAGCCTTGTGCCGAGCCCATTGGCGGCGATCTGTGGGAGAATGTGCCACACGATGGTTTGGGTGTTTCGGTCGACAGCGAACAGATCCCCAGAGCCAAGCGTTACGATTACCAGATTTCGCCAGACTGCTGGAGCACCATCGATCAGCACACCTGATCCTTGGCGTGGTAAAACGAAGCGCCAGAACTCCTGCCCGGATTGCTTGTTCAGCGCGACGACCCACGCCTCGGACTGCGTGCCAGACTGATTGAGGTTATGCCACACCGTTGCAAACACGGTGTCACCACTGAGTCGTACGCCCGAAGCGCCGGAGCGGTTGGGAAGACTAGGCTCGACTCTCCATACCCACCCCGGTTGCCCGGTCTTGATATCTACAGCAGTAACGGTTGCACCCCAGGCAGGAACGAAGACAGTGTTGTCGTCCGCCGCGATCCGAACCTCGACGACAAAGCCGGGGCGCGGGGCTGGGTCATCGACTGTGTCTAGAGGAGCCGTGAATTGCCAGAGCTTGGCGCCAGTAACAGCGTCTAGTCCCGAAACGTGGTATCGAACCGCGACAACCAATACGCCGTCTCGAAGAACAAGATTCTCACCGCCAATCTCGGCCGATTGTGAATAAACGCTCTGGCCGATCGACGTCGTCCACTTCGCCGCACCGGTTTCCAGATCCCGAGCTATGACAAAGCCGCCTCCAGAAGCAAAGTACGCGGTAGAGCCATCCGCCAATGGTGCAGCATAAGGGAAACCCATCGACTGGGATTGAAACCAGCGCTCCCTGACCTTTGCTTCGCCGGGGCGAGTCGGATCATTGCAAGCGGAGCCCAGCGCAATACTCGCAATCGCAAGCAGAGTGAGAAGTGATAACGGGCGTTTCATCTGATATTGGTTTAGCATGGATTCTCATTGTTGGACACTCGTCCTCCGCGCTCTCCTTCGCTACCAATAGCGGAGGAGGCGCAGAGTACAAAACTCAAGCCGAGTTAGGTGCAATTCCCTGTGATCACGGATACGAATCGAGACTGCGAACCAGTGCTGCCTTGTGAGTCAGTTACCGTCACCTGAAGTACAAAACCTTGGGTCGGAGCATAGGAGAAGCCACCCTCCGATCCGGTATCGTACAAGGTGCCGTCCGCGGTCCAGACATAAGTGTAGGGCATCACACCGCCGTAGGGGTCGGCGACCCAGCTACCCGTGCAGCCCGCCTCGACCGCACTTGGCCCTGAAATATTCACCGAACCTATGGTTCCGGGAGGCGGTGGTGGTGGCTGCGGATCGGCCATGCCCACTCGGTGCATCGCTTCTGCAATCTTGCCAATGCCAGTCGGGTGGTACTGTATGTTCATGTGGTCCACGGTGACCGCCGTGAAGTTTATCAGGGGGTCGCTAAGCGAGGTGCCTGGATATCGTGACCGCGACGTGGGGATCAGCCCATCGAATGTCGCACTTGGATTCCTCTTGTCCGCGAGCCCCATCGTCCAGAAGGCCCAACGATCGTCGATGCTCCCAATTGAATTATCAATCTGGTTGCAGATCCGCCCAACCTGGGTCCGTACGATAATGTTCCAGCCTATTTGTCTACAGGCCTTCACCACGCTTTTTATCTTGTTCTTCGTATGAACGAACGGCTCAAAGCCGGCATCGTTGTACTCCTCCGAGAAAGCCACGCGAAAGACGGCATTCCGGCGTCCAATCGTACCCAAGACGTTTGCGTGTGGAAGAGGATCCGTGCTCGTGTTGAGCCTCGCAACGGTGGGCGACGTAGTCTTTACGTCATTTAGTCCGGCACTTTTGACACCGAACTCCTTGTTGAGCATCTGTTGGACACTATTGGCGATGTACTCGCGCGCCATAAGCTGGATAAGTGCGACAGCACCGGCGCTCAGGATGTTTCCCGGTGTCGGCCTGTAGAAAATCGTAACCAGTGTCTGGAAGTAGTCCGCGACCTCGTCCCCAAGGAACCCAGTCACGTGCGTCGCGTTGTCAGCGATAGGGGCACCTTGATGAGGAGTTCCTATCGTAATGATGGCGGAGAACAACCCTCCCGGGTAGCTAAAGTAGGCTGATCTGCTGGTCAGCCCACCCATGCTGTGTCCTACCAGGACGTGAGGACCGGCTTGGTCACCCGAGACACGATTGAATAGCCTGACGGCTTGGTTATCGATAGAGAGGCTGCCATCCAAGTTAGGAAACTCACGATTCTTTAAGTCGACCTGGACTTACCCCAATTTAATGGACGCGTAAATGATAGGACCTATGCTGCCGCCTGCAACTGCTCTTCGTACGCCGCGGGACTGATGTACCCCAACGTGGAATGACGCCGCCTCCGGTTGTACCAGATCTCGATGTAGCGG
>JBBQAV010000025.1:0-28798 GCA_038316775.1 Gemmatimonadales bacterium
CCCGGATGCTGCAACTGCTGGGTGAGAACGAGGCCCAGGCGAAGGCGGACGCGCAAAAGGTATTGGACATCGAGACGGCGCTCGCCAAGCCGGCGATGACGCGGGTACAGATGCGCGATCCGAACGCCAACTATCACCGGATGACATCGGTTGAGCTGGCGCAGCTCGCACCCGGGTTCAACTGGCCGAGCTTTTTCGCGGCGGAGGGCCGGCGGGACATCTCAACGATCAACGTTCAGAATCCCGAGTTCCTGAAAACCGCGGACGCCATCCTGACATCGGTGCCTCTCGCGGACTGGAAGACGTATCTCCGCTGGCATCTTCTCGACGCAGCCGCGCCGAGTCTCAGCTCGGCGTTCGTCAACGAAGACTTCCGGTTCGGGAGCACTCTGAGCGGAGCCAAGGAAATGCAGCCGCGCGACAAGCGGTGCGCCCGCGCCACCGACGCGGGCTTGAGAGATGCGCTCGGCCAGGCGTACGTCGCGCGGTATTTCACTCCGCAGGCGAAGCAGCGCGCGCTGGAGATGGTGCGCAACCTCGAATCAGTCTTTCACGACCGGCTGCAGACGCTCGGATGGATGAGCGACACAACTAAGGTGCAGGCTGCAGGCAAGCTCGCTGCCTTCACCAACAAGATCGGATATCCCGACAAGTGGCGCGATTATTCGACGCTCACGATCACGCCCGGGCATTTCCTCAACAATCAGGTCGCTGTCCGCGAGTACGAGCGCCGGCGCACCCTCGCGCGCATCGGGCAGCCGGTCGACCGAGCTGAGTGGGGAATGACGCCGCCGACCGTCAACGCCTACTACAACCCCTCGATGAACGAGATCGTCTTTCCGGCTGGCATCATGCAGCCGCCGTTCTTCGATCCGAAAGCCGATGATGCGGTGAACTATGGCGGGATGGGCGCGGTCATCGGACATGAGATGACGCACGGCTTCGACGATCAGGGCGCACAATTTGACGCGCAGGGGAATCTACGCAACTGGTGGGGAGCATCCGACCTCGAGAAGTTCAAGAAGGGGACGGCGTTGGTTGCGTCGCAATTTGACGGCTATACGGTGCTCGACAGCCTCCACGTGAATGGAAAGCTCACGCTGGGTGAGAACCTCGCCGACCTTGGCGGGCTCTCGATCTCGTATGCGGCTCTCGAGAAGACGCTGGCGGAGAAGGGTCGTCCGGCGCTAATCGACGGCTTCACGCCTGAGCAGCGGTTTTTCCTGGCATGGGCCCAGATCTGGCGGCAGAACATCACGCCTGAGGCGCAGCGGGTGAGAATCAACACTGATCCGCACTCCCCGGGTCGTTGGAGGACGAACGGACCGGTGTCGAACGTGCCCCAATTCGCGGCAGCTTTCGGGTGCAAAGCTGGCGACCCCATGGTTCGCCCTGACTCTGTCCGGCCGGTCATCTGGTAAGTTGCATTCATGACTGCACGCAGCTTCTTCTACCGTGAGACGGATGGGATTCGCGTCACGGTGCGACCCGTTTATCTCCGCGATCACTCTGAGCCCTCGCAGAGCCACTACGTTTTTGCGTACTTCGTGCGCATCGAGAACGTCGGCACGATGGCCGCGCAGCTTCTCACGAGGCGCTGGCTGATTCACGATTCGGTTGGCGAGGGAATCGACACGGAAGTGATCGGGGAGGGAGTGGTCGGAGAGCAGCCGACCATCATGCCGGGCGCTGTGCACGAGTACCAGAGCTTTTGCATTCTGAAATCGGGTGAAGGCTGGATGGAAGGGCACTACGGGTTTCTCAGGCAGGACGGCACGTCGTTCGAGGGCGCGATCCCGCGTTTCATACTGAGCGCGAGCGAATCGACGAGCCTTCCATCGTAAGTCGCGCACGACAGTTGCTTTCGATCCGGCCGTGAGCCGCATCTACGACATCTCGGTGCCCATCCGGACGGGCGGGCTGGTGTATCCGGGTAATCCCGAAATAGACATCTCGCTGCAGCAGGCCGTCGCCAAGGGCGCGAGCGCCAACGTGTCGACGATACGCTTCGGCTCACACACCGGCACCCACGCGGACGCTTCGCGTCATTTTTTCGATGATGGCCAGCCCGTCGACAAAATTCCGCTCGACCGGCTGATCGGCCCGGCGCTGCTGGTGGGTTTCGCCGACGAAGTCCGCGCCGTCGGCGCCGCGGATCTGCGCAAGCACGACATCAGGGGTCATAAGCGAATACTCCTTCGTACGCGCAACTCAGCGCTACTCTCGCAGAAGGAGTTCGTAAAGGACTACACCTACCTTGCGCCCGACGGCGCGCAGTATCTCGTCGACAACGGCGTTGAGCTGGTTGGAATAGACTATCTCTCGATCGAGCAGTTCCACTCCGGGCACCATCGGACTCACCGCACGCTTCTCGAGCGCTCCGTGGTAATCGTCGAAGGGCTCGATCTGTCGGTGCCGCCGCCCGGCGAATACCAGTTCATCTGCCTTCCTCTCCGTATCGAGGGCTGCGATGGCGCTCCGGCGCGCGCGGTGCTCGTAGCGTGACCGAGATCCGGCACATCTTCTTCGACATCGGCGGCGTGCTTGGCTCGAACGGCTGGGACAAGGAGCAGAGGCAGCATGCGGCCGAGCGCTTCGATCTCAACGCCGACGACTTCCAGTGGCGTCACGAAGACGTCATGGGGGAATGGGAGGAAGGCAGAATCACCCTCGACGAATACCTCGACGTCGCGATTTTCCACACCGAGCGAAGCTTCTCGCGTGCCGAGTTCATCGATTTCATGTTCTCGCAGAGCATCCCAAATGAAGGAACCATTCGGATTGCGAGAGCGCTGTCGAAAGACCCACGCTATACCCTGATGACGCTCAACAACGAGTCTGAAGAGCTGAATATTCACCGCATCGCCAAGTTCGGAATCTC
Source organism: Gemmatimonadales bacterium (assembly GCA_038316775.1). Taxonomy (GTDB): domain Bacteria; phylum Gemmatimonadota; class Gemmatimonadetes; order Gemmatimonadales; family Gemmatimonadaceae; genus UBA4720. Next base: position 2,882 of record JBBQAV010000025.1, read on the forward strand.
GGAGATATTCGAGGCATTTATCTCGTCGTGCTGGCTCGGTGTTCGGAAGCCGATACGCCGCTTCTACAATCGGGCGCTTGGCATCGCGCACTGCGCACCGGCGGGTTCATTGTTCATAGATGACCGCCAGCAGAATCTGACGCCCGCCAGCTCCCTCGGCATGAACGTGATTCTATTCAAGTCCGCGACACAGCTTCGCTCCGACCTGGAGCGTTTTCTCGATCTTGACCTTTCCGGAGCATAGGCAATGCGCTTGGCGATGATCGGCCTCGGCCGAATGGGCGGCAACATGTCGGAGCGGTTGATCAAGGGCGGGCACGAAGTGGTCGTCTTCGATCGTACCGCCGAGGCGGCAGAGAAGTACGTCGCGATCGGAGCCACACGCGCCGCGACGCCGGAAGAGGTGACCGCGAAGCTGACGAGCCCGCGCATCGTGTGGATGATGGTGCCGGCGGGAAAACCGGTCGACGAGACAATCGCTCATCTCGTGCCCGGGTTGTCCAAAGGGGATGTGATCATCGATGGAGGAAACTCCAACTTTCACGACTCGATGCGCCGCGCGGCCGATCTTCAAAAGAAGGGCATCCAGTTCATCGATTGTGGTACCAGCGGCGGAATCTGGGGCCTCGCGAACGGTTATTGCCTGATGATTGGCGCATCGAGCGAGGCGTTCAAGTTGTGCGAGCCGATATTCAAGACGCTCGCTCCCGTCGACGGCTACGCGCACATGGGTCCGCCGGGCTCGGGGCACTACGTGAAGATGATCCACAATGGAATCGAATACGGAGCGCTGCAGGCGTACGCGGAAGGCTACGAGATTTTGCACGCGTCGAAAGACTTCAAGCTCGACCTCCACAAGATCGCCGCAGTGTGGAATCACGGCAGCGTCGTGCGGTCATGGCTCAATGAGCTTGCCGAGAGGGCGTTCGAGAAGGACGGCGAGCTGAGCGATCTGTGCGGCTACGTCGAGGATTCTGGCGAAGGACGCTGGATTGTGCAGGAAGCGATCGATCTCGACGTTCCGGCGCCCGTCATCACGCTGTCTCTGCTGGCCCGGCTCCGGTCAAGGCAAACCGACTCCTTCTCCGCGAAAGTCGTCGCCGCCCTGCGCAACGAATTCGGTGGTCATGCGGTAAAGAAGTCGTGAAGAATCCGCACGCCATGCCTTTGATTCGCGCACCCCGCCGGCGAGGCAGGGGCGAGAAGGCCGATCCCTGCACTCTCGTGATTTTCGGCGGCGCCGGAGATCTCACGAAGCGCAAGCTCATACCGGCGATCTACTATCTTGCCGAGCAGAAGCTGCTGCCGGATACATTCGCCCTGCTTGGCGTGGCTCGCGATCCGAATACCGATGAGGGATATCGCGCCCTCATGCGACAGGCGATGGCGGCCTCCGACGAGATCCACAAGGTCAATGAGGATGTCTGGCAGTGGCTCTGCGAGCGGACGTTCTATGCCGGAGGTGATTTCGGGATGGACAAGGCCTATGTGAACATCGAGACTCGCCTCAAGGAGATCGAGTCCCGCGCGCCGGCGGAGGATCGGAACCGCTTGTTCTACCTCGCGATTCCCCCGAGCGTGTTCGAGACGACTCTCAAGCATCTTTGCACCAGCCGCCTCGCGTGGCGCACGCATTCCTATGAGGAGCGCCCGTGGGTGCGCGTCGTAATCGAGAAGCCGTTCGGCCACAGCCTCGAATCCGCGAAGGCGCTCAACAGACTGGTGCTCGACCAGTTCGGCGAGCACCAGATCTATCGCATCGACCACTACCTCGGGAAAGAGAGTGTACAGAACATCCTCGTGTTCCGCTTCGCGAATTCCATTTTCGAGCCGTTGTGGAACCGCCACTACATCTCGCACGTTCAGATCACGGCGGCGGAATCGGTGGGAGTCGAGGGGCGCGGCAAGTACTATGAGGAAGCAGGCGTCATGCGCGACATGTTTCAGAACCACTTGCTACAGCTGCTCACTCTCGCCGCGATGGAGCCACCGAGCTCGTTTACGGCCGACGCCGTCCGCGATGAGAAGGTGAAGGTGCTGCACTCAATGAGGCCGCTCGTGCAGGGAGATTGTGAGCCGCCTGTTGTCCGCGCGCAGTACGATGTCGGGACAATCGATGGCAAGTCTGTGCCCGCTTACCGCAGCGAGCCGGATGTGCCGCCGAATTCCCTGACGCCATCGTTTGCGGCGATGCGGGTCCTGATCGACAACTGGCGGTGGAAAGGCATTCCTTTCTATCTCCGATCCGGCAAGCGGATGTCGCGCCGGATCTCCGAGATCGCAATTCAGTTCCGCTCGCCTCCGCTGCTGCTCTTTGGTCAGAAAACAGTGGAGGAGATGTCTCCCAGCGTGTTGACCCTCCGCGTGCAACCGAACGAAGGAATATCTCTGAGGTTCCAGGTAAAGACTCCGGGCGCGATGCACGAGCTCACGCCCGGCCTCGAGATCACGCCGGTCGACATGGACTTCACTTACGCCGAGGCGTTCGGAAACGACGCGCATCCTGCGTACGAGACGCTGCTGCTCGACTGCATGATTGGCGACCCCACTCTTTTCACACGGAGCGACGAAGTGGAGATGGCGTGGTCCATCATCGACCCGGTGCTCGAGTACTGGGGCCAGCATCCTGCCACCTCGCTTCCCACCTACCCGGCAGGGAGCTGGGGACCACAGGACGCGAACAAACTGCTCGACGGAGATCATACACGTTGGCGTTAGCCCCCATTTTATTGCCCCTCGTTGCGCTGGTCCTTTCATCGACCGCGTGTCAAAACCCGAATCCGGGCCAGAAAGATTCGGCCGCCGTCCTGGCGGGCGATACGACACAACACGTTCTCCCCACCGATGCACGGGCGCTGGTGCTTCGGGCGCGCGAGCTCGATCGTGCCGACAGTCTCGAGGCAGCGCGCGCCGCGTACGAGGAGGCCGCGAAAAAACTGCCACAGCTCTCCGACTGGCTGTACCTGAGGGCAGCCGGCGTGACTGCCGATAGCTCGGACCGGGCTAAGTATTTCGCGAAGCTGCGCACCGACGTCGCCCGGGACCGCACTCGCTGGACGGATGCAATCGCGCGCGAGCGCACCCGCGACTTCGCCGGCGCAATCCGCGTCTACAACGCGCTCGGCGCGAAGCTCGACGCTCTGAGGCTCCGGATAAATCCTCCCGCCGATGACGCGTCCAAGGCCGCGGCACGCGGCGAGATGCTGTCATTCATGTCCAGGTCCAACAACTCTCCCGAAACTCGCGACGCAATCGGTCTCTTCGACAAGGTCTTCACCAGCACCACGCTGTCGGAAGAGCTGATCATCGCGCGCGCGGCGAATAAAGCGGGACTTCCAGAGCGCGCCGCAAACGGATATGCGAAGGCGCTAGGCGCCGGGCTCGGAGATGTATCCGATAACATCGGCTACGGCTCGACGCTTTTCCGCCTCAGACGCTACGCTGACGCCGCGACGCAATTTACCAAGGTGAGAACTCCGCCCAACCTGGCCGCTGCCGCACAGTATCAGCGCGCCCGCGCGCAGATCGCGCTCGGCAATACCGAAACTGGCCGGGCGACATTGAGGGCGATCACGACTGCGTATCCAAACGATACAAGCGCCGCATCGTCGCTTCTGCTTCTGGCCGACCTGGCTACGGATGACAATCGCGATCAGGACGCGCGGCAGACTCTGAACGCATTGCTCAAGCGCTTTTCCGCCGGCCGTCACGCTACGAACGCTCGCTTTCGCGCGGGCATGATCGCCTACATCCAGAACGACAGGAAGGCTGCCGCGGCTGAATTCGATTCGCTCGTGGCCCGCGACTCGAACAGCGCGGAAGCACTTGCTGCCCGTTACTGGGCCGGACGCTCATACGCGGCGCTCGGCGACAAGACGAAAAGCAAGGCCCGGTGGCGCGCAATCATCGCGCAGGAGCCGCTCAGCTACTACGCCGTCATGGCTGCGAAGCGTCTCGACACCACCCTCGTCGCACCAGACCGCTCGTCCTCGAACTACGCGAGAATTCCCGCTGTCGACACGGCGTTGAGTCGCGTCGTCGCGCTCAAGGATGTTGGAATGGATGTCGAGGCCGGCTTCGAGAACGACCGGCTATTCCGCGATGCGTTGGCCAATCCAACTCGCATGATCGCGACGGCGCACGCTCTCGCGGGCAGTGATCAGGCGTCGCGCTCGATCGCGCTGGGCCGCCGGGCCATCGACGAGATCGGCCGCAGTCCGGAGAATTACAGACTGTATTTCCCGGTGCTCGAGCGGGAAACCCTGATCTCGAGCTCCAAGGAAAACGGACTCGATCCGGTTCTCGTCGCGGCGCTCATCCGGCAGGAATCAAACTTCAATCCCATGGCGACGTCTCCGGTTGGAGCGAGGGGGCTCATGCAGCTGATGCCCGACGTCGGCAAGTCGGTCGCCCAGTCGAAGGGCATTGGCCCGTGGGATCCGGATCTTCTCTATCAGCCGGCGACGAACATCAAACTGGGCACGGCGCACCTGAGCGGACTCGTGCGCAAATATCCGGAAGTGGTGAAGGTTTTGTCGGCGTACAATGCCGGGGAATCGCGCGTCGAGAAATGGTCGAGCAAGGCCGGTGCGGCCGATCCGGAAGTGTTCACGGAGCGAATCCCCTTCGTCGAAACGCGCGACTACGTGCGAACGATCCTTCGCAATCGCGCCTACTACCAGGCGCTCTATCCCTGGTAGGGTCCCCTCTCCGCGGTCCGCTGCCCCTTCTGCTTGCGCCGCTTGCGCCAGTCCAGCAGCCACGTCCCCGGAATCATGAACAGCGGGGTGAGGAAGATTCCGAGCAGCGAGTTCAGCCAGATTAGCGCGAGATAGAACGCGATAAGGCCAAGCGATACCCAAAGCGTGCCCAGCGGACCGTGCGTTTCCAAGCGGAACTCCCCCGTGAATAGGTAAATTAACACTATCATGGCGATTGCCCGGGTTGAAGCATCCGCGGTGGAGAGCTCAGTCGAGACGGCGTTGCGCGGCTGCGCATCCGCGGTGCTCGCGGTATCGGGCGGGCTCGACTCCATGTCGCTCATGACGGCGGCATCGAGACTGCCTGCGCGAAGCCGGGACAGGATCACCGTCGCAACGTTCGATCATGGCACCGGCGTCGCCGCTGGAAAGGCGGCAGCGCTCGTCGCCAGACATGCTGCGTGCTGCGGGTTTCGCTGCGTGACCGGACGCGCTGCCACCATTGGCACGCGCGAAGAAGAATGGCGGCGCGGGAGATGGCAGTTCCTGAATCAGGTGGCCTCGACGAAAGGCGCCAATGTCGTAACGGCGCACACGCTCGAGGATCAGGTTGAGACCGTCTTCATGCGGATCCTCCGGGACGCGGGGCCGCGGGGACTGGCCGGACTCTACGCCGAATCCGAGATCGTCAGACCCTTTTTGAATACCAGCAGGTCGACGCTCGCCAAGTACGCAAAGGATCATCGCGTCCCGTTCGTGAACGACCCGTCGAACCAGGACCGCAAGCACCTTCGCAATCGTATCCGGCTCGACATCTTGCCCTCGATCGTCAAACGGAATCCGGATTTCCCGGCAGAGCTTTTGGCGTTGGCCCGGGAGTCCGCGAGCTGGCGCCGGTCTCTCGAAGACCTGCTGACCTCTATTGAGGCCGAGGCAGAGAAGGGCGGTGGGTTGCGGATCAGCCGGTCCAGCCTCAGAGGCTTTGACGACGATTCGCTGCGAGTGCTGTGGCCCGCGCTGGCCGCCCGCGCGAGCGTGGTCATGGATCGTCGCGGAACTCAGAGGGCTGCGGAGTTTACAATTAGGGGAGCTACCGGAGGCGCAATTCAGCTCTCGGGGGGCGTAGAGATCGTCATGCGGCGCGATCACCTGCTGCTGCGGCGCTGGCGCACCGGACAAGCGGAGGCGCAGGCATGAGCAGTACGGTCAGACCGCTCGACTTGAAGTCCGATCCACGCCTCTCGGGACGAGCCGTAAGGCGAATCGCGTTCGACGAGGCCACGATCGCGCGGCGGGTCAACGAGCTCGGTAGAGAGATCACCGCCGCTTACCCGGACGGCGATCTCCTGGTGCTGGGATTGCTCAAGGGAAGCTTCATATTTCTCAGTGACCTCGTGCGGCAGATCACGCGTCCGCTACAGGTGGATTTTCTGGTGGCGTCGAGTTACGGAGACGGAATGGTCTCCAGCGGGACGGTGAATCTGGTCTACGATCCGGAAACCGAGCTCAAGGGGAAGGACATTCTTTTGGTGGAAGACATAGTCGATTCCGGCCGCACTTTGAATCGTCTCATAGCTATACTGAAGGAGCGCCAGCCAAGGTCGCTGGAGATTTGCGCCCTGCTCCACAAGCGAATTGCCGGTGGATTGAGGCACGAGACAAAGTTCGTTGGTTTTGATGCGCCGAATGAATTCCTGGTTGGTTATGGGTTGGATCACGCGGAGAACTTCCGCCACTTGCCGTATATAGCGAGCTTGCAGTAATGCCGATACAGATGCCAAACAAAACGCCAAAAAAGCCGACGAACTGGAGCAAGGTCTCGAAACAGCTCTCGTTCTGGGTTTTTGTAATACTTGTTCCCGTCGCGATCATCCAGTTCTCCGGAAAGGGAGCGGAAGCGGCGCCCGAGATTGCCTACACCCCCGACTACGACCGGGAGCTGCAGCGCGGAAATATCGAGAAGGTCACGATATCGGGCGGTCGCTTCGTCACGGGCGACTTCAAGCAGAAGATTCCGATCAAGGGCCGACTCGTCCAGAAGTTCAAGGTTCTGCTTCCGATGGAGAACTCGAGCGACGAAGTGAAGAGGCTGACCGACCGCAACGTGCAGATCCAGGCGGAAGAGCCGCGGGCATCGTTCACGACGATTCTCATCGGGCTGTTTCCCTACCTGCTGATTATCGGAATCTGGTTCTTCCTCTTCCGTTCGATGCAGGCCGGCGGAGCCAAAGCCTTCAGCTTCGGCAAATCGAAGGCGAAACTGCTGACGGGCGACACACCGAAGGTCACGTTCGACGACGTTGCCGGTGCCGACGAAGCAAAGGTCGAGCTCCAGGAGATCATCGAGTTCCTGAAGGACCCGCAGAAATTCACTAAGCTCGGCGGACGCCTTCCAAAGGGTGCGCTGCTGGTTGGGCCACCGGGAACGGGTAAGACCCTTCTCGCCCGCGCAGTTGCGGGAGAAGCCGGCCGTCCCTTCTTCTCGATGTCCGGCTCTGACTTCGTCGAGATGTTCGTGGGCGTCGGCGCGAGCCGCGTCCGCGACCTCTTTGAGCAGGGCAAGGCGCATGCGCCGTGCATCATCTTCATCGACGAGATCGACGCCGTCGGACGCCATCGCGGCGCCGGACTTGGCGGCGGTCACGACGAGCGCGAGCAGACTCTCAATCAGCTGCTCGTCGAGATGGATGGCTTCGAGTCCAACGAAGGCGTGATCCTGATCGCTGCGACGAACCGTCCCGACGTGCTGGATCCCGCGCTGATGCGTCCCGGCCGCTTCGACAGACAGATCGTCGTCGATCTGCCCGACCTGCGCGGGCGCGAGGGAATTCTTCGCGTACACGTCCGCAACAAGCCGATGGCTGAGGATGTCGAGATCACGACGCTCGCGCGCGGCACGCCGGGAATGGCGGGAGCCGATCTCGCGAATCTCGTGAACGAAGGCGCGCTGCTCGCTGCCCGCCGCAACCACGACAAGGTCTACATGGCCGACCTCGAGGATGCGAAGGACAAGGTGATGATGGGCGCCGAGCGGAAGTCGATGGTCATGAAGGATGAAGAGCGTAAGCTCACCTCATATCATGAGAGTGGCCACGCTATCTGCGCGATCAAGGTCAAGGGCAACGACCCGCTCCACAAAGTCACGATCGTTCCACGCGGACGCACGCTCGGCGTTGCGTGGACGCTGCCCGAAGACGACCGCGTTTCAGTCACACGCGAGCAGCTCGAGGCGAATCTCGTGAAGGCGTACGGGGGACGCGTCGCAGAGGAGCTCGTATTCGGACGCGACCGCGTGACAACGGGTGCCGCGAGCGACATCCAGCAGGCTACCGGTCTCGCTCGCCGCTACGTGTCGCAGTGGGGACTGTCCGACGAGATCGGACCGATCCTCGTCGGTGACAACGAGCAGGAGTTGTTCCTCGGTCGTGAGATCCAGACTCGGCGCGAAGTTTCTGAGCGCACGGCGCAGCTGGTGGACTCTGAAGTATCACGCGTGATCAAGGAAGCGTACTCCCGCGCGACCCAGGTGCTTCAGGAAAACATCGACCTGCTCCACACCGTCGCGACTGCGTTGCTAGACCGTGAGACGCTGACGGGTGACGAAGTAGCGACTCTCGCTCGCGGCGAAAAACTTCCGCCACGCCCGATCAGTCCGCCGCCTTCGGCGCCGGCGCTCGCTGTACCGGTCATGCATCCAAAGACGTCCAAGCCGCCCCTCTTCGGAGGTCCGGAGGTAGCGCCGGCGTGAGTTTTTCGTGGCCGTCAAAGTCACAACGGCCCACCATCTTCGGAATTCTTAACGTTACCCCCGACAGCTTCAGCGACGGGGGTAACTTTTTTTCCACTGAAGCCGCGTTGGCACAAGCAGCCACGATGATCTCGGAAGGCGCCGACGCGATCGACATCGGGGGAGAATCGACTCGGCCGGGCGCCAAGCCGGTTTCGGCGCGCGAAGAGCTGAAGCGCGTTCTTCCAATAATTCGAGGTCTGCGCTCCCGGTGGAGCGACATTGCGATTTCGATCGACACCGTAAAGGCGGAAGTCGCCAAGGCCGCCCTCGCTGAAGGCGCATTGATCGTAAACGATGTGTCAGGGATGTCGCTCGATCCCGAAATGCCAAGAATCTGCGCTGAGGCGGGATGCAACGTGGTCCTGATGCACTCGCGCGGGACGGTCGTCGACATGGCGAGTTACGATAAAGCTGTGTACGGAGCCGATCCCGTCGGCGAGATCATCTCCGAGCTCGAGGAGAGTATCCAGACGGCGCAGCGCGCGGGGATTCATCCGGGGCGCATCGCCATCGATCCTGGAATCGGATTTTCGAAGCGAACTGGTCATTCCCTCGCCGCGCTTGTCGAGCTTCCCCGAATCGTCGAGCTTGGCTACCCGGTTTTCGTGGGCGCATCGCGCAAGCGCGTGATCGCGGAGCTGATCCGTTTTACGAATGCAGGCGGGAGCGGCTCCGCGGGAACGACGCTCGCGCCGGCGATGATCTCCAACGATGACCGCGACATGACGACGGTCGGCGTGAACGTCGTCGCGTTCTTTGCCGGCGCACGGATTTTCCGAGTGCACCGAGTCCGGCCCAATCGGTTGGCTCTCGACGCCGCGTGGGCTCTCACACCTGAAGAATCAGAGTTACTCGCCGACTAGTTTCGGCATCAGGCGCCTCCGTGAGGGCAACTCCAACTGAACGCGGCGGGAGGCGTCAGAAGCGTAGGCGACTGTATTTAGCTCACTACTCACTGACTTCGCTACCGCGGGACGGACTACGGGCAGCGGCCGTTAGGTTGGCTCCAAAGCGATAAGTCAAAAGCGCGGTGCACTAACACCTGGCATCTATGCTTCTGACACCTCCCGCCGCGTTCAGTTGAATCAGCCCGCGGATCCGCTTGAACAAAGATGAGGAGCGGCCACAGACCCACCCTCGGATATCTTCTCTTCAGAACCAGTGCTGCTGAGGCGTGACTGATTGCGTACATCATTCCTCCGCCCGAGGCCGCATCTATATGTTGCGAAATGTCAACCGTGGAATGGCCGAGCAACTCACGAGCCGCTGAATTAATTTTGACTCGTTACTCTACTCCGAGGCGCCCCCATAAGACGGTTTCCCTCGCCGGGTTGGACGACCGCCGTACTCCTGTTGTTCGTCTACATGCTCACCCTTGCCCCTGGCGTCACGCTGTGGGATTCGGGTGAGTTTCTCGCGGCCATTCATTCTCTTGGCATCCCGCACCCGCCAGGAACCCCACTTTATGTCCTGATCGGCAAGGTCTGGAGCCTGATGTTTGCTCCAGTCTTTGGATTTGCGCGCTCGATCAACCTGTTGTCCGCCGTGTGCGTCGCGTTTGGATGCGGCATTCTCACCAACCTGTTCACGAAGTGGACGCAGGATAGCTTCGCAGCCACCGCGGCCGGGCTCACGGCCGGGCTCATGTCCACTGTATGGCTGAGCGCGACGGAAACCGAGGTGTACGCGGTCGCGCTTCTTATCGGCTGCATAATTCTCTGGGCAGCGGATCGTGCCGGCGAGAATTCGGATGCGCGCTGGGCGCTGCTTGCCGCGTACCTCGCGGGACTTGGATGGGCGCTGCACCTGTCTGCGCTGCTCACAGTCCCAAGCGCGATTTTGCTGGTGTTCAGCACCCATGATGGATATTTCGCGGTTCCAGTCGGCAGGCGTTACGCCGACGGACGTCGCCAGGCGCATTCATTCTCGAAGCTGCTCCGAAGCGCGATCCTCGTTGCGCTGGTTGGAATGACGTGCATTCTGTTCCTGCTGATTCGTGCACGCCATGATCCCGCGATCAATCAGGGCAACCCGTCGCAGCTGGGCTCACTCATCGACGTAATTCTTCGCCGCCAGTACGACGTGCCTTCGCTCTGGCCGCGGCAAGCTCCTTTCTGGCTTCAGCTCGGCAACGTCATCGAGTATGCGGATTGGCAGTTCGCCAAGGGCCTCGCGCCCGACGCGCCGCCAAGCTGGTGGAGAACGCCGATCACGATTCTCTACGCTCTCGTCGGAGTTTATGGATTTCTTGCGCACCGCGCGACGGATCGCCGGAGCTGGCGCGCAATGGCGCTCCTCTTTCTGGTGTCGTCGCTCGGGGTTGTGATCTATCTCAATCTCAAAGCGGGTCCTTCGTTCGGAGCGGGGATTCTCCCCCCGAACGCCCTCCACGAAGCGCGCGAGCGAGACTACTTCTTCTTCTGGGCGTTCCTTTGCTGGGGATCGTGGGCAGGATTCGGCGCCATTCGCCTGTCGCGCGGACTCATGGTGCCACTGAATCTGCTGGCGATGGTGTTGCCATTTGCGCCGGTGATTCTCAACTGGGCTGCCGTGGATCGAAGAACGGACGCGTTCCAGGCAGCTTCACGGATCGACGAAGCTGAGATGCTGTCGAAGGTCCCGCCATCGGGCGTTCTGCTTTCGTTGGGGGACAACGACACGTATCCCCTCTGGTATATGCAGCAGGTGGAAGGTACGCGAAAAGACGTGACCATCGTCACCGTCCCGCTGCTTGGAGCAAAATGGTACCGCGCGGAGCTGGCGAGGAGATACAAGCTGCTCGATGCCGATGCTGTGGAGAGGTGGCCGGGGCGCGACAGCTCGATCGCTCTGGTGGTCAAACGGTCGTACGATCAGAACCGTCCGGTGATTCGATCCCCGTTCTTCGCGCTCGACTCGGCGGCCGCGAAGAAATAGACAGCTCATGCTGAGGTAGCTTCTGATCTGCGCTACTGAAATGACAAAGTGTACGCGCCGGTCACGCCGGCTGCAGTCGACTTCGCCTTGACGACGTAGAACGCGCCTGGCGCGGGCGCCGTGAACACGAGACGCGCGTCCTTTGTCGTTCCATCGATGTCGTCATTTGAAGCTATTGGCATTCCGCTGCCATCCGCATAGATCTCGAGAAAGGAATCGAGATTGGTCGAGCTCATCGTAACGGTGAGCATCTGCCCCGCGTTCAGAAGGATGACATAGTCGTCGGAGTAGGATCCAGCACCACCGACGTTGCAATCCGTCGCCTGCAGGCTCTGGGGCGAAGTGATCCCTACGACCACGAAGGCATCTTCACAGTTCGTGACATGCGCGCTCGACGCCACCGACGCCAGCGTATAGCGCCCGACCTCGTTGGGCAGGAATGAGTTGGCGGCAATCGTGTAGCTGCCCGCTGGTACGAGCACTTTGAGCAGCGAGCTTCTGTTGGTGAGAGAATTGGCGCTATCATCATTCACGCCAACGAGCGCTCCAGTCTGCGCAAGCATTGCGATATAACTGTCGAACTCGTTCGACTTCTGCGTGAAGATATAGGTGCCCGCGGCCGGAAGGTTGACCGAGTAGAAATCGACGAAGCTACCGTCGCTCAGTGTGCAATCAGTGACGAGCAGCTGACCATCCGTGGAGGAGCCCAGCGTGTGCACGGGCACGTTATCGCACGGATTGGATCCGCTGGCGGTGAATGTCACAACCGGAAGCGATCCAATCCTGGCGACCAGCGTGTTCGTTCCAGGATTCGCGCCGAGCGTCCAGCTGCCGACGGTCGCAATGCCCGAGGCATTAGTCGTGGCTGACCCGCCGCTTACCGTCCCCCCGCCGCTGGTCACGGAGAACGTCACGTGAGCGCCGGCCAGTGGCGCGCCGCTCGCGTCGCTCACCAGAACCGAGGGAAGCTCGAGGACAGCTGCGCCCGGGGACGCGGTCAATGCAGTCGATGAGTTTGCCGCGATGTTGGCCGCGTTGCTGTCGGGGCCCGACGCATCGCTACCGCATGACAGCTGAACGCTCAACAGAGCGAACGCAGAGAGTGCGTAAAGGATGCTTGTCAGCTGTTTCATTCATCGAATATCGACCGGGGGAACTACATGTCAAGGTCGCGTCGGCTCATCAAGTATTCACAAAACTAAAGTTGAGAGCTCTAAGCTTTGTCTGCTGGGAGTGGGGAGTATTCGCCTGGCGCTGTGTCTTTCGCCTCTTGTGACCGTGCCGGGCTTTCCTTTCTCACTGCTGCAAGAAGGCCATGGAGCATTCTTCTTACTTCAATCACCTCGCCAAGCAGGGAGGATCCGTCCTTCTCCGGAATCACTCCCATGTCGCGAGCGAGTATTACGTGGTACTCCAACTCGCAGGCGGAGTTGATGGCGTACCGAATGAAGCGGGCAAAATCCCGGTTGCTCTCCTGGCGCGCGCCCTCAACAATATTTGCCGGGATCGACATTGCGGCGCGAACAAGCTGACTCCGCACCGGTGCGTAGAAAGCTGGCCGAATGCCAATCGCTAATCGATGCGCGTGCAATGTTACGGCGTGTGCCTTCTGCCAAACGACGAGCTTCTTGAAGTCGCCCATGACGCATGATCGTCACAGCCGCTCTCCAAGAAGCATCGTCTTCACGCGGCCACAATCCAGCAACGACGCTGTCGGCTAAGCTCCGCGCTCCCAGCTGACAAAGCTTAGAGCACTCAACTTCTGTATTGTGGATGCCACGTTCGCATCCACGCACCGACTAATAACGGTAGTGCTCGGGCTTGTACGGCCCTTCGAGCGGAACGGCAAGATACTCAGCCTGATCGGGTGACAGCCTCGTGAGCCTCACGCCGAGCTTGTCGAGGTGCAGCCGCGCCACCTTCTCATCGAGCTTCTTGGGGAGCGTGTAAACCCGGCGCTCGTACGCATCGCAGTTCGTGTGCAGCTCGATCTGCGCCATCACCTGATTGGTGAAGCTCGCGGACATGACGAAGCTCGGGTGACCAGTCGCGCAACCGAGATTCAACAGGCGCCCTTCGGCGAGAATCATCACGCTGTGGCCGTCGGGGAAAACGTACTCGTCGTATTGTGGCTTGATCTGGACGCGCTTGATGCCGTTCGTCTTCTTCAAGCCGGCCATGTCGATCTAGTTGTCGAAGTGGCCGATGTTGCCGACGATCGCCTTGTCCTTCATCTGCGCCATGTGCTCGGCAGTTATGATGTCCTTGTTGCCGGTTGCGGTGACGAAGATGTCGCCCGTCTTCACGACGTCCTCGAGCGTCGCTACCTGATAGCCTTCCATCGCTGCCTGAAGTGCACAGATGGGATCGATCTCGGTGATAATGACCCGCGCGCCCTGACCCTTGAGCGCCTGCGCGCATCCCTTGCCGACGTCGCCGTAGCCGCAGATCACAGCGACCTTTCCGGCGAGCATCACGTCGGAAGCGCGTAGAATTCCGTCGGTGAGCGAATGACGGCAGCCGTACAGGTTGTCGAACTTCGACTTCGTGACCGAATCGTTGACGTTGATTGCGGGGAAGAGAAGCGTTCCGGCTTCCATCATCTGGTACAGGCGGTGCACGCCCGTCGTGGTCTCCTCTGACACTCCGCGGAGATCCTTCGACATCCGCGTCCAGCGCTGCGGATTCTTCTTGAACTCGCGGCGCAGGAGACCGAGGATCACGCCGTATTCCTCTGACTCCTTTTTGGGATCGAACTCGGGAATGCGTCCGGCTTTCTCGAACTCGACGCCTTTGTGCACGAGCAGCGTCGCGTCGCCGCCATCATCCAGCAGGAGATTCGGGCCTGATCCGTCGGGCCAGACGAGCGCCTGATCGGTGCACCACCAGTATTCCTCGAGGCTCTCGCCCTTCCACGCAAACACCGGCGTGCCCTGCGGGTCGCTGATCGTGCCGTTCTTGCCGACGACGACCGCGGCAGCCGCGTGATCCTGTGTCGAGAAGATGTTGCACGACACCCAGCGCACGTCGGCACCCAAGTGCGTGAGCGTCTCGATGAGGACGGCGGTCTGCACGGTCATGTGCAGTGAGCCCATGATCTTTGCGCCCGCGAGCGGCTGGCTGGATTTGTACTCCGCGCGGAGCGCCATCAGGCCCGGCATCTCGTGTTCGGCCAGGCGAATCTCGTTGCGGCCGTACTCGGCCAGCTCGAGATCCTTCACCTTGTACGGCTCGCGTCCTGCTTCGACTGCCGCCGTAAATGCGTTCATCGGTTCTGCGATCGTGCCCACTGTGCGCTCCATTGATTTCGGCATCGGTTCGTGATTACGCGGTTTTCATGAGCGGAACCGCATCCGCTTTCTTTCGTGAGTTCTTTGCTGAAGCCGCGATCCGTTTTCCTGATGCGGCAAACAGCACCGGACCCTTTGCATCGGGGTCAGGTGGCAATGCGGTGTAGCGAAAGTTCTCCAGGCCCGCGGCTTCCATCCACGCGCCAAGCGTCGACCGGTCGAATCCCTGCCAGACGTGCCCCATCGTCTGCCGCAGGTCCTGCCTGTCGTGCGGCATCATGTCGAGAGCCAGGAGACGCCCCCCCGGCTTGACGACGCGGGCCGCTTCGGAGATGACGCGCGCTGGATCGGCGACGTAGTGCAATACAAGGAAGAGAAGTGCGACGTCGACTTCGCCGTCGGCGAGGGGCAGAGCTTCCAGACGCCCGTTCCGGATGTCGACATTCTTGACGCCGTGCAAGCGCTTTTTGGCGGCGGAGAGCATCGCGTTCGATTCGTCGACTGCTATCACGCGCTCGACGAAGGGCGAGAGCGACTGTGTGATCGCTCCTGTCCCGCAACCGAGATCGGCCACGGCCCACGACTCGTCCAGAAGCCCGAGCAGTGCAACGTCCGCGCGGCGCCCGAACAGCTCGAGGCGCATCTTATCCCACTGTCCCGCGGAGGTCGAGAAGAACTGCTGAGACCGTGTGCTCCGCTCCGAAAGCACTGCCTGCGTGCGGCGCGCGTCCTGGTCGGCGGCGGTCGAGTGCATGACCTCATCGCGGACGATATGCCAGAGGCGCCGAGTGGCGGGATCGAGAGACTCCGAGGCAATGCGATAGTGTCTGCTCGTACCTTCCGCGCGCGCTTCCACCCAGCCTTCGGCGCTCAGCATCTTGAGGTGCCTGCTGACGGTGGACTGGGGGAGTTGGAGAATGGACGTGAGCTCATTTACCGTGAGCTCATTGCGCTCGAGAGCGAGCAGGAGCCTGCTCCTCGTCGGATCGGCGAGGGCCGTCATCTGCCCAAAAAGGGCGGGCGAGGTCAAACCTTATATCCGTTCATCCGGATTGAAGGTTATAGCAATCTCGGGGAAAAGTCAAGTTCTGTCCCACCGGCCGACCGCCAGTATCTTCTCCCAGATGGGAGAGCGACTTTCACCATTCGTTATTGCCCTTCTCGTCATCGCGTGCGCGAGTCGGCAGCCGACTGGCGGGGTGATTAGCGTTTTTCAGCAATGCAACCAAGTCGGGTTTTGCACGGACACACGCGTCTTTCGTCCGTTTGTCGCACCCGACCTGGAGTGGCCGAGTTACGGCCGCACTCCCTACGGCGACCGGCATTCCCCGCTTCGGCAGATCGACACAAGCAACGTGGCGGAACTTCAGGTTGCGTGGCGGTTTCACACTGGCGAAGGCGCACCGGCATTTTCAACGCGCTCCCCGACAGCGCTCGAAGTAACGCCGCTCGTTTTTCGCGGGACGATGTACCTCAGCACGCCACTGGGCAGAGTCTTCGCGCTGGATCCCGTCACCGGGGTCCAGCAATGGGTCTACGATCCGCGGATAGACCGCACCGTGCAGTTCGGCGACTTTGCCAATCGAGGCGTCGCATTCTGGGTGGACTCAGCTGCAACTGCGGGCGCGCGCTGCTCGCTTCGGATCTTTCTTGCAACGATCGACACGCGGCTCATCGCGCTCGACGCGGCGACGGGAACACCATGCTCGGATTTCGGGTCGGGCGGCACCGTGCAGCTCCGTGACGGCCTACGGAACGCGCCGGCTTTCGCCTCTGAATACGAGGAGACTTCACCGCCAACCGTCGTCGATGGCGTTGTCGTCGTGGGATCAGCCGTCGCCGACAATAACCGGATCGACGCCGCAAGCGGCGAAGTGCGGGGATACGACGCCCGCACCGGCGCTCTGCGGTGGACATTCGATCCCGTTCCTCAGAATCCCGCTGATCCTGCGTCGCGAACCTGGATCGGGCCCAATGCTCTCCGCACTGGCGCCGCGAACGCGTGGACTGTTTTCGCCGCGGATCCAGTTCGCAAAGTGGTGTTCATCGCGACCGGCTCGCCTAGCGTCGACTACTTCGGCGGTGAGCGGAACGGGCGCAACCAGTACGGCAATTCCGTCGTCGCCATCCGAGCCGGCGATGGCAGGATTCTCTGGAGTTTTCAGACGGTACGTCACGACCTCTGGGACTACGACAACGCATCGCCACCAGCTCTGGTTACGCTTCGCATCGATGGCCGGCGCATCGACGCAGTTCTGCAAGCGACCAAGACAGGACAGCTATTCGTACTCGATCGCGAAACGGGGAAGTCGCTCTTCCCGCTGACTGAGGGCGCGGTTCCAGCCAGCGATGTGCCGGGAGAGGAAGCGTGGCCGACTCAGATCACGAGCTCCGGCCTTCCGCCTTTAAGTCCGCAGTCTCTCACCCGCGATGCGGTTTGGGGGCTGACGCCTGTGGACCGGGACGCCTGCAGAAAACGGCTCGACGAGCTACGCAACGACGGGACGTTCACTCCGCCAAGCACTCGGGGCTCGTTGATCATGCCGTCGAACGTCGGCGGCGCCCATTGGGGAGGCGTTGCGTTCGATCCGGCGAACGATGTGGTGGTCGTGCCGACCAACCGGATCGCGGCTGTGATCACCCTCATTCCGCGGGCTGACTACGAAGCGACTCGCGCCCGCGAGACGGTTGGTGAGCGCATTGGAACCGAATACGCTGCGATGCACGGCACTCCGTTCGTGCTTAAGCGCGAGCTCTTCTTCGGACCGTCGGGAGCGCCGTGCACGCCGCCCCCATTCGGATCGTTGGTCGCGGTGAGTTTGCGCACGCGCAGCATCCTGTGGAGCGTCCCGCTCGGTACCTCCGAAGGCCTCGACAAGATCGGGATAAACGTCCCGCCCGACCTTCCGGGAGCGGTCAACCTGGGCGGTCCGATCACGACCGCCGGTGGTCTCGTCTTCATTGGTGCCGCGACCGATCGCTACTTCCGGGCATACGATCTGAAAAACGGGCACGAGCTCTGGAAGGCGGCGCTGCCTGCCGGTGGGAAGGCGACTCCAATGACCTATCTTGGATCAGATGGCAGGCAGTACGTGGTCATCGCCGCCGGTGGCGATGGCAAGGCGTGGGGCCGTAGCGATGAAGTAATTGCCTTTGCCCTTCCACGTCCCGCTCGCTGATATTTCTCACATGTCCGCCAACGCATTCAACCAACACGCACTCCACCCATGACATTCGAGAAAAACCTCCGGCGACTGGACGAGATCATGGCTGCGCTGGAGGGCGAGCAGATAGGTCTCGACGCCTCTCTCAAGCTATTCGAGGAGGGAATCGAGCTGCTGCGTTCCGCGTCGGCCGAGCTGGATAAAGCGGAGACGAAAGTGCAAATGCTCGTCGAGAAGTCGGATGGCCGCTTTGAGCTCCGGGAGATGGATCTCTAGAGAGGTGGCTCCTCGCTTCGGGGCGGAGCTGAAAAGCATCGAGCGCCGGCTCGATGAGATTTGCGCCAGCTACCTCACCCAGTTACCGGCTGAAGTTGCCGAGGCCATCCAGTATGGATTGAGGGGCCCGGGAAAGCGGGTGCGGCCGCTGCTGCTTCTCTTTGCGTATCGCGCAGCCGGCGGGACCATGGACGCGAGTCTGCTCGCCTGCGCGCCTGAGGTAATTCACGCGTACTCCCTCATGCACGACGACCTGCCGTGCATGGACGACGATGACATGCGGCGCGGACACCCTACGGTGCACAAGGTTTATGGGTCCCGGACGGCGATACTTGGCGGCGTCGCCATGATTCCGCTCGCCGCGCGCGTCGTTCGCGATTCCGCGCGTGAGATGGGCTTGCCACCGGATGCCACCGCGGCGATCCTCGAGACGCTCCTCGATGCCGCTGGGACGCGCGGAATGATTGGGGGCCAGCTTCGTGATCTCGCCGGCGAAGGGTTGTCTCTTTCGCTCGAGGAGCGAGAAGCGATTCATTCGGCCAAGACCGGCGCTCTCATCGTAGGGTCTGTCCGGATGGGTGCGCTCGCGGCTGAAGCTTCAAAAGAAAAGATTGCGGCTTTGGAGAGCTATGGCACGTCCATCGGGCTGGCGTTTCAGATCATGGACGACGTCCTCGATGTGACGTCGACCACGGGGGCGCTGGGCAAGACGGCCGGCCGGGACGCGGTACTCGGCAAGAGCACCTATCCCGCGCTTTTAGGCGTCGAGGGCGCCCGTGAGCGCGCACAGTCGCTGATAGACCACGCATTGGCGAGCCTGAAGCGACACGGGCTTCTCACCCAACAGCTTTCACAAGTCGCTAATTTCATGGTAACCCGCACGTCCTGAAAAACACGCCCGAAATGTCCATCCTCGACCGAATCCACTCCCCCGCGAATCTCAAGCCGATGACGCGCGAAGAGCTGCGCGCCGTCTCCGACGAAATGCGCGTGCGCTTGATCGAGATCTGCTCGAGCACCGGCGGTCACATCGGGGCTGGTCTTGGCGTTGTGGAGCTGACGGTTGCGCTCCACGCCGTGTTCGATACCCCACGAGACAGAATCGTGTGGGATGTGGGCCACCAGGGATACCCGCACAAATTTCTCACCGGACGCGCTGACAGGCTGGATACGCTGCGCCAGGAGGATGGTCTCTCGGGGTTCCTGAAGCGCGGCGAAAGCGAGTACGACACCTTCGGAGCTGGACACGCCGGAACTGCGATATCAGCCGGCTACGGGATGGCTGTCGCTCGCGATCTGAACGCCGAGAATTACAAGGTCGTCTCGATACTGGGCGACGGCGCGCTCACGTGCGGCCTCGCATACGAAGGACTCAACAACGCCGGCGCCTCCGATAGCGATTTCATCGTCATCCTCAATGACAATGAGATGTCGATCGCTCCGAACGTGGGAGCGATGTCCAAGTATCTCACGTCGATTCAGCGGAATCCGCTCTACAACCGTGTTCGTTCCGCCATCGGCGCCGTGATCGATGCGGCACCCGGCCCCCTCGCGGGCGTCGGCACGCTCGTGAGAAAGTGGGAAGAGAGTGTGAAAACCTTCTTCACTCCCGGCGTTCTCTTCGAAGAGCTCGGGTTCCGCTACTTCGGGCCAATTGACGGCCACGACATCGACGCGCTCATGGATACGTTCGCGGCGGTGAGAGACATGGCCGGGCCTCGCATCATCCACTGCATTACGCAGAAAGGGAAAGGCTTTCCCGCCGGCGAGCACATCGAGAAATGGCATGCCTTGCCGCCGGGACACGACCCAGCAACCGGCAAACAGCGGAAGGTATCGTCCGCGAATTCGGCCTACACGGCTGCTTTCGGCCAGGCGCTCGTCGAGCTGGCGAGTGAAAATCAAAAGCTCGTAGCCATCACCGGCGCGATGCCGAGTGGAACGGGGACCGGCGCGTTCGCGAAGGCGTATCCGGACCGTTTCTTCGATGTCGGCATCGCGGAAGGTCACGCGGTGACCTTTGCGGCCGGTCTGGCAACCGAAGGCATTCGTCCGGTGTGCGCGATCTACTCGACCTTTCTCCAGCGTGCGTACGACAACGTCATCCACGACGTCGCCATCCAGCACCTGCCGGTGGTTTTCGCGATGGATCGCGCAGGACTGGTTGGCGAAGATGGCCCCACGCATATGGGACTTTACGACATCGCCTATATGCTGGCTGTTCCCGGGATGGTCGTAACCGCGCCCAAGAACGGAAAGGAGATGATCGCGCTCCTTCGCAGCGGACTGGAGTACGACAAGGGTCCGTTCTGTTTCAGGTATCCGCGCGAGGCGACGCCAGATACCGTGCCGCCCGCTTCCGAAATCCGGGCGATTCCGCACGCCAGCTGGGAAGTTCTTCGCCGCGCCACCGTTGGCGGACGCGATGCTGAAAACGCAATCGCGATACTTGCTGTCGGCACGATGGTTCTGCCATCGCTCGCCGCCGCTGACATTCTCAGCGAAAGCGGAGTGAACGTGACCGTCGTGAACTGCAGGTATCTCAAGCCTCACGACGAGCGCGTGCTGGCCGAGGTCGTACATGATCACCGCAACATCCTCGTGGTGGAGGAGGGAACGGTCGTCAACGGTTTCGGAGCGCGAATGGCAGCGGTGATCGGAGAGATGGATTCCGGCGTGAGGGTCGTGGCGCACGGTGTGCCTGACTCCTTCGTGGATCAGGCCCCGCGCACGAAGCAGCTCGCGCTGCTCGGACTCGATTCGCGGGGGATAACGCGGCGCGCGAGCGATGCATTCGGATTGGAGAGCTCGCGGGGCACCCACCTTCGCGCAGTCTGATGCGCATTGGTGTCATCGGGCACAAAGGGTACGACGAGCTCCCGGAGATTCTCCGCACGCTCTATCGTGTTGCCCCCGGACTTGGCATTGAGGCGCTCCTCGAGCAAGGGCTTCTCGACATAGCCGGCAAGGGCGCGAAGCTGGAGGATCCAGGCCAGCTCGATGCGTTGGTGACCCTGGGAGGAGATGGAACCCTTCTTCGGGGCGCGCGTTTTCTCGATGGACGCGATATTCCGATTCTCGGCGTGAATCTCGGACGTCTCGGATTTCTCACAAGCTGCCACGCGGCGGAATTCGAGCCTGCGCTGAAACATCTCGCCGGCGGCGAATATGTCGCCCAGCCCCGCATGGCATTGACCGCTCGGGCGATTGGCGCGAACGGCGAGATCCGGCAGCAGTGGAGGGCGCTCAACGATTTCGTTCTGCACAAGGGCGGCTTTGCTCGTGTCGTGCGTCTCAACGTCTTCGTCGACGGTGAGAGCATCGGCACCTACGCGGCGGACGGTGTCGTGATTTCCACGCCTACAGGCTCCACGGGGTACAGTCTGTCGGCAGGGGGACCGGTGGTCGTTCCGACGGTGGAATCGATAATCATCACGCCGATTTCGCCGCACACCCTGGCCATACGCTCGCTCGTCATTCAAGCTGACGCCGAAGTCACCGTGGAAGCAAACGAGACTCCGACGGAGCTTCTGGTTACGGTGGACGGACAGGTCGGCACGAGCTTCGTCAAAGGCGAGAAGCTCAAGGTGAGAAAGGCCGACAATCCGGTTCGCATCGTACGCTTTCCAGGTGCGACGTTCTTCGAGCGAATGAGGGTCAAGCTCGGTTGGGGCGGATTGCCCGACCGTGACCAGCCATACTGATGCTGACAGAGCTGCGCATCCGGAACTTCGCGATCATCGAGCAGGTGACGCTTCCGCTCGGCGAGGGATTCAACGTTCTCTCCGGGGAGACGGGCGCCGGTAAGTCGATCATCGTCGGCGCACTCGGGCTTCTCCTCGGTGAGCGGGCGAGCGCGGATCTCGTTCGCTCCGGAGCCGAGAAGGCGACGGTCGAGGGAGTTTTCGATATCGCGAAGGTGAAGGGAATCGCTGAGCTGGCCGACGAGCGAGGGATCGAAGTCGAAGACGATACGCTGGTCCTGAAGCGAGAGATCGCGTCGAATGGCCGCGGACGCGCATGGATCAACGGCGCGACGGTGACTGCGACCGTACTGGCCGAGATCGGACGCCAGCTCGTGAACCTTCATGGACAGCACGACGCGCAGACGCTGCTCGACAGCGAATCGCAGCGACGCATCCTCGATGCGTTCGGCGGCGCGGAGTCGCAGGCTGACGTCGTCAGAAGGACTTACGTGGAGCTCTCCGGCATCCGCCGCGACATCGCCGCCCTTTCATCGCGCCGCAGTGAAGCGGAGAAGCGGGCTGACTATCTGAGACACGTCGCGAAGGAGATCGAAGACGCGCGCGTTTCGCCGGGCGAGGATGCAAAGCTTGAGGACGAGGCACGGGTCCTGGAAAACGCCGACGAGCTTCGCACATTGGCCAGCAGCCTGAACGAGCTGCTATCGGGCGAAGAAGCGAGTGTGCTCGGCCAGCTCGGTGCCGCACAGAAGCCGCTGTCGTCGATCGAGCGGATCGATCCTTCGGCGGCGCGGATGCAGGAGCTGTTCGACGCCGGGTTTTACGCGCTTCAGGAATTGGCGCGGAGCGTCGAAGACTACGCCGGCTCGGTCGAACTCGACCCCGCTCGCCTCGGCGAGGTTCGCCAGCGGCGTGACCGGCTGTTCGGACTGCTCAAGAAGTACGGGCCAACGCTGGATGACGTCATCGAGGCTGGACGTTCCGCGCGATCAGAGCTCGATCTTATCGATACGGCACAGTTCGATCTCGCGAATCTCACCGCGCGGGAGACTGACGCTCGTCGCCGTCTGTCTGCCGAAGCCGAAAAACTTTCCGAGACGAGACTTTCCTCGGGGAAGAAGATCGCCAAAGCCGTTGACGTGCTGTTGCCGTCGCTCGGCATGCCCGATGGGCGCTTCTCGGTCTCATTGATCGCACGCGACGAGCCCACGGCCGAAGGCGCCGAGGACGTCGAGTTCCGTGTGGCGCTCAACGTCGGTCATGAAGATCGTCCGCTCGCGCGGGTCGCGTCCGGCGGCGAGCTCTCCCGTGTAATGCTGGCGCTAAAAACGATTCTCGCGCGCGTCGATCGCGTGCCGACGCTGATCTTCGACGAGGTGGATGCGGGGATTGGAGGCCGCGTCGGACTGCAGGTCGGCGACACTCTGCGAAGAGTGGCGAAGGAGCATCAGGTGTTCGCGATCTCTCACCTGCCGCAGATCGCGGCCCGGGCGCACCATCACATCGTGGTCGCGAAGGGTGCGAAAGGCGGTGTTACAACGGCCGACATCACTGTGCTCGAGGGAACGAGTCGGGTGAATGAGATTGCGCGCATGCTGGGCGGGGATCCCGAGAGTAAGGTTAGCCGCGCGCATGCGAAGGAATTACTCGAGAGCGCTGCATCTCCCGCATGAATTCCAGCGCTGACTCATCGGGTGATCGCTACAACAGAACGGGCGGGAGGCGTCAGAAGCACAGAACTTAGATCTCAGTTCACTACGCCCAGACTTTTCTGTTGGCGTGACGACACAAGCAGTTGCCTGTGTCATGCAACCCGGTAGTAAAGTCCCTACGTAGTGAACTATCGATCTGGCACCTATGCTTCTGACGCCTCCCGCCCGTTCAGTTGAAACCGCCAGTTGGCCGATTTCAAGCCAGCGGATTACTTCCCGCCAAAAATACGAGCGTAAAGTCTAAGCTGAATCTGGTCGGTGAAGAACTTCGGCTGATTTCCGCCCGCGCCCTTTACCGTCTGCCAGTGCAGGTAGGTCACCTCGAACGGGACCTTCGCCTTGCCCTGCTCAAAAGAGAAGATGTTCGAGAACGAGATTCCACCGCCCAGCCGGTGCTCGGTCTGTTCGGTCTCGAGATCGAGCGTCGACGCGTCGAGATTGACGTCCGCAAAGCCCGTGATTGCTACCGGAATGGTGAATGTCCCGGTGTAGTGATCCTGCTGCTTGTGGCGGTACATGTACCACCCGGAGACTGCGAGGAAATCGTTCACCACGATGCGTGGCGCGGTCTCGAACTCGAACGTGTTGCCAAGCTTCCGGTCCACGCTCTGTCTGCGGTAAAGGGGAGCCAGCTCCAGGTTCGGGAGATCGATGATGCGCATTTCCTGCGTGTCCGAGAATGGCTTGTTGAAGCGGACGATGAACGACTCCCAGAAGCGGCTTCCGAGTAGAATATCGCCGAACCATCTGCCCTCGATCGTCGTCGCTTTTCGGCCCGTGCCGATGTCGATGAAGTTGTCGGCCGATTCGATCTGACCCGTCGGCAGGCGGAACGTTACTCCGACGGCGCTGCGGAAGTTGAGTCCTTTCGGCGACAATCTGGCTTCGGTGCTTCCTCCGAAGGAATCGAACACTGAGAATTTGCCGCCGATGTCGATGTCGCCGACGTGCGATCGGCCGACCGACTCCAGCGGGGCGGCGGCAATCCCGAACGCGGGTTCCGTCAGGATTCGCTGCGCATCTCGGACAGTGAGCCGGCCTTGCGAGGCGAATGGGCCGTTGCTTGTGATTGCCGGGACACCGAAAGGCGCGAAGGAGCCGTAAAGCGCCTTAAACGCGGCGACGCGCGCCTCGATCGCCAACTGCGCGTCGGTACCGACGATCGGGATGAATGGAGATGTCGAGTAGATCTGGTTGACACCGCCTGCAAAGGCCCGGGAGCTGTTAACGAGTGACTGCGCGTTGGTCCGCTGCGCGTTCAGCTGAGGGCAGCCAGGAGCAGCAGGATTCGCGGCGCAGTTATCGAGCGCAGCCTGCAATGAATTCGCCGATGCGGTGAACTGCGAGAACATCGTGGCGTTCTGTGTCGCCGCCGCCGCTACCGCGAGAGCCGGATTGAACCCCAGGTTGCCCTGTGTTCCCCTGGTGTTGACGTTGAAGAAAGACGAAGTCTGCGTGTGGACGTACGGGATCTGGATACCGACGGAGAAGCGCTTCGAGAGCCCCGCCTCGAAGACGAACGGAAAGGCCACGACATGGTCGCGCAGATTCACGACGGTGTTGCCGAGCGTCGCGAACCAATTGGGATTTCCGGTAAGCGACTGTAAGCCTGTCTGGAGGCTCGCGAGATTCGGGAACTGCTTCACCCCGATGGTATCGAGCGTGAAGTCCACGCCGAGCGGCTCTAGGGCTCCGGGTGGGCGTCCCGGCGTGTCCAGACCGTAGCGCTCGTTGAACCAGGTCCACTGTCCAAGGGTGCGGAACCGGAACACACCTCTCGGGAGCACCAGGGCGTCGTCGCCAACTCCGAGCACGCGCTGAGCGCTGGCCGGAGGGGCAGAAAACGCGATCAATGCCAATGCCAAAGTGGAAATGCTGACCAGAAAACGGCGCATGGTTTCTCCGCACGGTGTGAAGACTCTTGGGGGGCGGTCGTCTGACTGGAGGTCGTCTGCCGCGGGGAGACGTTATCATTCTGCGTCGGGTTTTGTCAACTGAAAATTGGCGGCGTCTCGCCTTAGGAGCGCGCCGCTTGTACGCACAGTTTTTCACCGGTAGGTTTGTCGTCAGTTGCGGGAATAGCTCAGTTGGTAGAGCACAACCTTGCCAAGGTTGGGGTCGCGGGTTCGAGTCCCGTTTCCCGCTTCGTTTTTCCTCGGGGTCAGTGTCGCCAGCCACGCTGGCTCGTCGTTCTCCGCTCGGGTGGCGAAATTGGTAGACGCGAGGGACTTAAAATCCCTTGGGATAAGATCCCATGCGGGTTCGATCCCCGCCCCGAGCATGCACAATTCCGCGGCTTGAGCCTGCGAGCGGCGCTGCAATAGATCGAAACTATCTCTTCCGGACGCACGATGAGCGCAGCGAC
>JBBQAV010000026.1:0-28607 GCA_038316775.1 Gemmatimonadales bacterium
GCGTATGCGCGCGCCTTGAATTTCTGTTCGCCTTTGACTTCGAGGAGCGCTCCGATCTGGGACAGAACGTGCGCGGCGGAGCGGGAGTCCATGCCCTCAATATATGAGGGCGGAGAACTAGGCCGTCTCTTCGATTCCCGCGTGGAACGGGAGGGTCTTCACGATATCTTCGATCTGTTTCTGAATCAGCTCCAGCTCCTGGCTGGCGCCTTCGCTGTCGAGCATTCCATGCCGCATCGTGACCGCGACGCGGTTCATGTACTTGATCTTCGTGATGATCTCTTCCGTCGCTCGGCGAAGTCGGATGTAGCGTCTCTTGTCGGCGAGAGCGCGATGGCAGCGGCGCTCGAGATCCTGCGGCGTGAGCTTCCTTGCGACCTCGACTGCTTCCGCGATCGTCCGGCCCGGAACAGCGCCGTGATCGGGGATTCCCATCTGATCGCTCGAGGGATCGCTGAACCACAACCTGCCAATGTATTCCACTCCGTCATATGCGAGACGGAGCGCTACCTTGTATTCCTTACCGTCGACCGTGATCGAGCTGATCGCGTGCTGTGTTACGCCAGAGTCGGATGTCATACCTTAATTTTCAGCTTCGTACGGGCGGATTGGTTTCATCAAGGAATGGGTCGAGGGCCGCGAATAGCCTTTCCGGCTGTTCAACGTACGGCACATGTCCGCACTCGTCCAGAACCACAGGGTTCGTTCCGAGGGCTTTCGCGGCTTCACTGGAAGACGCTAGTGGAATCGGATCGTCACGCCCATGAATGATTATCGAGGGGATTTTGATCCCCTGAAGGTCACGGATGAGGTCGAAATTCTCCAGACTTTCCCATACGGATTGCTGGATCTTGGCGACTACTCTGAAGGGGGTAAGCTCTGTCGCCTTGGCGGGATCTGAGAAATAGCCGGCGACGCTCAGCTCGAATGCGCGCTGGCGATATGCTTCGGGATCGCGTTCCCTCAGCCCCGATTTGGACAGCTCCTCCCGCGCCTTCTGGATCTCCGGACTCCGCTGTCGCCGAGCGAACTCCGCCTCGAACTGTCGCCGGTATTCCTTGGTCACGGGCGCCGGGTTGATAAGGGCGAGACGAGAAGGCACCAGGAGGTCGGGGTTTTTCCTCTGTTCGATGGCATACAGCAGCGCGAGCATTGCGCCCCATGAATACCCGACGATCGATAGGCGTTCGAGCTCGAATTCCCGGACGATCGCTCCCATGTCCTGGACGTGGGTCTTCCATGTGACCGGTGTTCTCGCGTCCGACTTCGATTGACCTCCTCCGCGCTGGTCGTAAAAGAGCAGAGGGTGTTTCTCGCCCAGGTGGAGCATCTGTGGCAAGAGATAGCGATGGTCGGCGCCGGGGCCGCCATGAAGAACCAGCAGCTCCGGGGCGCCCGCACGACCATACTTCGCCCAGTAGAGGGGCGAGTCGGTCGTGGTTGTGAATCCTTCCTCCCGCGGCGCGGGAATCGGCTTGGGCGGCGACATCGAGCGCGCTCAGCGCGCCGTGAAATCGGTTCTGGCCGTCACCGCTTTGCAGGTTGCGGCGATCAGCTCCGCTGCGTGATCGAGATCCTGGATGCTCACCATCTCGTTCGGTGAATGCATGTATCGGTTCGGCACGGAGACGAGTCCAGTCGCGACTCCCTCGCGAGCGATGTGAATCGCGTCTGCATCGGTGCTCGTTTCCCTCCCCGCCGCGTGGAGCGAGAAGGGGATCTTTTTACTTTCCGCCGTCTTTCTCAGAAGCTCGAACACCACCGGCGAGATGATTGAGCCGCGCGTCAGCACCGGCCCTCCATCGATCGCGGCGTCGCCGTATTCCTTTTTCTCGACGCTCGGATGATCGATGGCGAATGTCACATCGACGACGATCGCCATCTGCGGGCCAATACAGGTCGCGCAGATCCCGGCACCACCGCCGCGATAACCGATCTCCTCCTGCGCCGTGGCTACCGCGACCACCTTGGCGACGCCTGGTTTTTCGGAATACCGGCGTAGAGCCTCCAGCACGACGAAGGCGCCAATTCTGTCGTCTATCGAGCGCGAGACGAGCCTGCCGTTTGGAAAGTCCATCGTCCGCGAGTCGATCACGCCCGAGTCGCCGATGAGAACCATTTTTTCAGCCTCTTTCTTCGTTTTGGCGCCCAAGTCCACCCAGAGATCGGTGAACTTGACGGCCTTGTCGCGCTCTTCCTGCTTGATCAGATGGATGGGCTTTTTGCCCACGACACCGAACGCATCTCCGTCTCGTCCGCCGAATCTCAGACGCTGTCCGATCAGCACCTGCGGATCCCAGCCGCCGATCGGCTGAATGTAGGCGAAGCCCTGGTCATCGATGTAGCTGATGATCACACCGATCTCGTCGATGTGGCCGGCAAGCATGATCGTGGGCTTGCCACCGCCGTTTATTTCGGCGAGGCTGTTGCCGGCAACGTCATTGCTCACCGTCGCGAATTTCTTTGCTTGCTCGCGCCACACTTTCGCCGGCGCCGCCTCGAAACCCGATGGTCCGGGCGTGTCGAGGAGTTTCTTCAGGAAGCTGAGCGATTCGGTGGAGATCATCGGGGCGCGTGTGAATCCATGGAGCTCTGCCGTGTCGCGGCGAGATAAAGGGGTATTTTGCGAGCGGGAACGGGTGAAGGCTCGAATATAGCACACACTTTGCGCACTTCACCGCTTCTATGAGAACAAGAATCATTTCGCTACTCGCTGGCGTGATCGCCGCCGCCATATCTGCACCCCCGGCGCCGGCGCAAGGTGTCGCTACTTCCGCACCACTCACAGACATCAGGTACGAGGTGACGTTCACGAAGGCGAACGGCGAAAGCCGGCAGGTGACGTCCGCCATGACGTTCACCGTCGGGGGGACCGATCCCATCCTCCTGTCCTTGCCAAAGTGGACGCCCGGCGCCTACGAGATCGACAACTTTGCGCGAGGTGTTTCCAACTTTTCGGCGGAGCAGGGCGGAAACTCCCTCAGCTGGGACAAGATGGATCCGGATACGTGGCGCGTTCGTCCGCGCGGAGTTGGCGAAGTCACGGTTCGTTTCGACTACCTGGCCGACAGCCTCGACAACGCCAACAGCTGGTCGCGCCCGGATTTTCTGCTCTTCAACGGCACGAATCTCTTTCTCTATCCCGAGGGCAGGGGGTTCGATTTTCTATCCTCGGTGACGGTTCACACTGAAACCGGATGGAAGATCGCGACGGGAATGACGTCCGCGGGTCCGCGTCGCTACGCCGCTACGAACTATCACGATCTTGTCGATATGCCCTTCTTCGTCGGCCAGTTCGACCTGGACAGCGCGCAGATATCGGGGACATGGGTTCGGTTCGCGACGTATCCATCGGGGAGTGTCACCGGCGGCGCGCGCGTGGCTGTCTGGGAGGCGCTCAAGCGCGTGATCCCGGCCGAAGTGCAGGTGTTCGGCGAAGTTCCGTGGACGACCTACAGTGTGCTCCAGATCGCCGACCCATCGTACGGCGGCGGGTCCGGTTTGGAGCACCAGAATTCCCACGTCGATGTACTCAATCCGGGAATGCTCGGATCGCCGGTCCTGATGTCGCTCTACGCGCACGAGATCTTTCACGCCTGGAACGTCAAGCGGCTGCGGCCGAGCGAGCTCTGGCCATACCGGTACGACGGGGAGCAGCCGACTCCGTTGCTGTGGATCAGCGAAGGAATCACGGATTATTACGCCGATCTCGCGGAGGTCCGCGGCGGCCTGGTCGATGCGAACGGCTTCTATGCGCTGACCGGCGACAAGATGTCACAGGTCGAAGACGTGACTCCGACCGCGCTCGAGGATGCGTCGCTGTCGACGTGGATACACCCGCGCGATGGCAGCGAGTACCTCTACTACCCGAAGGGATCGCTCGCCGGGCTGCTGATCGACATCATGATCCGCGACGCGAGCGACAATCACGGCTCGCTGGACGATGTGATGCGGACGTTGTACAACTCGGCCTACAAAAATGGCCGCGGCTTTACATCAGACGAGTGGTGGTCGACGGTGACGAGCGCCGCGCGGGAGAAATCGTTCACGGACTTCTACGCTCGCTACATCGATGGCCGCGAGCCCCTTCCGTACGACCGGGTGTTGCCGCTGGCCGGACTTAAGCTCGCGAGAGATACGACACGCGTGCCGCAGCTGGGAATCGCGAGCCTACAGGACTCGACAGGCCTGCACGTGACGGCAGTCGCATCGGAGAGCTCCGCGGCAGCGGCAGGTGTGCAGCCTGGAGACCAGCTCATCTCGGTGGGCGGCTTCAACGCCGACGATCCTAACTGGACCGAAAAATTTCGAGCGCGTTACTCGCGTCAGCCCGAGGGCACGGCGCTTCCGGTCGTCGTCCGTCGCAATGGCGCCGAGCAGACGCTGACGGCTCGCCTTCACTTCGTGTCGCGGGTGGATTCCCGATTGATTGTGGACCCGCGCGCTTATTCCAAGGCACGCATGGTCCGGGAAGGGATCCTGCGCGGTAGCGTGACGCCCTAACTACAACAGAACTGCGAACTGAAGACTACCTGCCAGGGGCCGTCTGCGGAGCGGCTTTTGGCTACGGGCTAACGCCGAATCGCATCAAGGTGAAGCCCGCGGCCACCGGCCGGCCCGCTCTCCGCACCCGGCAGGTAGTCTTCATTTGCAGTTTTTCTACTTGAGGATGGCCTTAGCGATGGTCTGAAGCTGCATGTTGGACGTCCCCTCATAGATGGTCCCGATCTTGGCATCCCGATAGAACTTCTCCACGGGGTAGTCCTTCGTGTAGCCGTAACCCCCGAACAGCTCGATACACAGCGACGTCACGTGCTCGCACACCTGAGACGAGAAGAGCTTCGCCATCGCGCCCTCGCGCGCTATGTCTTTCCCCGCGTCCTTTAGACGCGCTGCGTTGTAGACCATCAGGCGCGCCGCCTCGACCTCCGTCGCCGCCTGCGCGATCTGGAATTGGACTCCCTGAAATTCGGCGAGTGGCTTCCCGAACTGCTTGCGCTCGCTCAAGTACTTGATCGTCGCGTTGAGCGCACCCTGCGCGATCCCGATCATCTGCGCACCGATCCCGATGCGACCCTCGTTCAAGGTGTTGATCGCGATCTTGTATCCCTGACCGACGGGACCGAGGACGTTTTCTTCGGGGACCTCGCAGTTATCGAGGAGAAGCTCCACCGTGCTCGACGCACGAATCCCGAGCTTGTCCTCCTTCTTGCCGACCTTCAATCCCTTGAAGTCGCGCTCGACGATGAAGGCTGTGATGCCGCGATAGCCGGCCGATGGGTCCGCGTTAGCGAATACGACGAACACGCCTGCTTCAGCCCCATTCGTGATCCAAAGCTTCTGTCCGTTGAGCACCCATCGATCGCCGCGCTTCTCCGCTCGCGCGGCGAGCCCGAACGCATCCGACCCCGAACCCGACTCCGACAGCGCGTACGCACCGACGACTTCAGACGTGAGGCTCGGCAGGTATTTGGTCTTCTGCGCATCACTGCCGTATCGCGTAATCGGATAGTTGACGAGCGTATTCTGAACGTCGCAGACGATCGCCGCCGCCGCGTCGACCTTGCTGATCTCTTCCACCGCGAGCGTCACCATGAAAAGCGTACCGCCCGCGCCGCCGTACTGCTCGGGGACTTCAATTCCCATGAGGCCAAGCTCGAAATACTTGGGCAGGAGCGCGGGATCGATCTTTCCCGCCCTCTCCATATCCATGACGCGCGGCCGGACTTCTTCCTCCGCGAACGCGGCGACGGCGTCGCGGAACATCATCTCCTCTTCGGAGAGGAGCGTCAGAGCGGCAGTCGGTGTGCTTGCGTCAGTCGGCATTCGACAGTTCTACCAGATGCGCGGTTGCAGGTTCGCGGCAACTGCCAGAAGCAGCGTGAGTGAGTAAAAGGCAGTGCGATGCGAGTGCATCAGGATGTTCCTCCCGGAACAGCAGTCTGACGCGCGGTCTTCGCACGACACGCGTCGCCACAAAGTGTTTCTGAGCAATTCGGATCCCAGCAACGATCGGCATCTGCATCGGTAAACACTTTCACCGGCTCCACTCCCGCCCGATCCAGAATCAGCCCGGCGAGCTTCTCATGGACACCAAAAGCGGGCGTGACGTTGAACGTCACTTTAGGGAATCCACGCGCTGCCTGAGACACCATGCGCGGAATGTCCAGGGTCGAGTGCCTGCCCGGTGAGAGCATGTAGGGGAAGACGGTCACATCCGTTGCTCCACCTCGCACGCAGGCCGTGAATCCGGTGGCGATATCGGGCTCGGCGAGCTCCATGTGGGCGTACCGCACAACGACTTCAGGACCGGCCATTGTCTGCAGCAGATTCGACATGCACCGGAGCATGTCGTTCGCTTCGGCTTTCCGGGAGCCGTGATCGACGATGAGAATTCCCTTCATCCAGCAAACATTAGCTAAGACGCACGCGGGAGCAACCACTCCAGCGCAGTCCGCCGCCCCGCGATTCTGGGTTTGTCGCCGGTCAGGCGGGCGAGGGTGTCCTCTTCGGCGCTACGCTCCCTTGGTCGGAGCCCCTCACCGCGCTCCCTCGCTCCGCTCGGTCGCGGGTCTCCTCCTCGCGGTCGCTTTGCGAAGCGCCTACGAGGACACCCTCACCCTCCTTCCCACTGGCATCTGACGCACGCATCGCGCAGGCGCCGCACTGAATGTCGCGCGGTCTTGCCATGGGGCGCGGCAGCGCGCTGAGCGAAGCTCGGCACCCCCGCGCAAAGTCGCCGCGCGTGCGATACGCGCAGGACAACGACATCGCGCTCAAGCCCGCGTCACCTCGTCACGGCCGACGCAGGGCCGTTCGGCGACTGGCATTGGCGTGCGCGCTTTCTTGGATCTCGGCCCCAGGGAGGTGAAGGGGATACCCCGCGCCGACCCCGCGCGATGGACTGTCAGAAAGCGCGCACCAAGATGCCAGCAGCCCCGAAGAGGCTAGTGCGCGGCTTCGTCGAGCCCCGTGCCCTTGTGCCACACAGGACTTGCCAGCCCGCCCGCGTCCTCGTAAAAGTGGATCTTGTTGGGCGCGTACATCTTGGTCAGGAACACGATCTGCCCGGTGTGCATCGCGAAGTGCTCGACGACGTGATAGACCGCAGCCAGCACCGTCGTGTCGCGATCCTGGATCACGAGCGACCTCTCCAGGTCCTTCTCGGTCACCCCCGCCAGCACGGCGTCCGCTTCCCGCAGCACGGCCTCGAGATTATCGATTAGCGTGGACGCATCAGCACCGTCTTTCTGGTCGAATTCGCCGGCCCGATAGCGGGTGATCGCTCTCCCGCCGACGCCCCCCAGAATCCACTCCCTGACGTTGCCCGTGAGGTGAACAAGCAGGTTGCCGACGCTGTTCGATCCCTGGTTCGGCCGCGCCCAGACCGCGCTCTTCGGCAATGCGGACACACAATGCCGGATCTTGGTCGGATACTCCTTGGTCAGCCAGTAGCGCGAGCGCGCCACGAAATTCTCAGACACCGACGTCATACGCCCTCGCTTCCTCCGCCTCGGAAACTATACCGTCCGTGATTCCGCCGCCGCCAGAGTGTCGCGAAATACTTCGAGCGCGAGCTCCACCTTGCCGAATGGCGCCGAAACCTGAACGCCCTGCACCAGCGGACGCACTCTCTCGAGCATCTCTCTCGCGATTGCAATTCCCTCGGCCACGCCGTGCTCCTTCGACTTTGCGCTCGCCACCCGCATGCGCTCGATGATCGCCGCCGGCACGACGACACCTGGCACCTCATTCGCCAGGAACTCGGCGTTGCGCAGCGAGACGAGCGGCCAGATCCCCGCCACGACTGGAATGCGCGTGTGTTCGATGGTGCCGAGGAATCTCTCGAGCTGGGCGACGTCGAACACCGGCTGGGTGATCGCGTACTCCGCGCCAGCTTCGACCTTCCACTCGAACCGCTTCAGCTCGTGCGCGGGATCCAGCGCGGCCGGATTCACGCCGACGCCGATGGCGAACCTGGTTGGCGCTCCAATGGCGTTGCCACCCGGATCGAGTCCGTGGTTCAACTGGCTCACGAGATTCGTCAGTCCAATCGCGTCGATGTCGAACACAGCCGTCGCGTTCGGGTACGGACCCATCTTCGGCGGGTCGCCGGTGATGAGAAGGATATTCCGAAGTCCAACCGCCGCCGCGCCCAACAGATCGCTAAGCATGCCGAGGAGATTGCGATCGCGGCAGCAGTAGTGGGTGACAGTCTCGATTCCCACCTGCTGCTCGATCAGCACGCTGGTCAAAAGCGCGCCCATGCGGCTTTGCGCGCGCGGCCCGTCGGGAACGTTCACCGCGTCAACGCCCGCATCGCGAAGCGCCGCGGTGTCGCGGAGCATCTTCGATGCATCGACCCCGCGAGGGGGAACGATCTCGACCGAAGTAACGAACTCGCCGCGCGCGATCTTTCCACCCCACTTCGATCGCTCCGCGAGAGGGATGGGCTGAACGCCCGGATCCTCGGGCGGAAGATCCGGCTGCGCCTGCCGCCGCTCCCTCCGCGGAACTCGCGGCTGCCTCGGCGACAACGGGCGCACGCCCTCGACCATCGCCGCGATGTGCTCCGGAGTGGTTCCGCAGCAGCCTCCGACGATCTTCGCTCCCGCTTGCACGAGATGATGCGCGTACGTGGCCATGTACTCGGGGCTCGCCATGTACATGCTGCGTCCGCTTACATCCCGCGGCATTCCGGCATTCGGCTGCGCGCTCAGCTTCCGCCTCGAGACGAACGTCATCTTCTCGATCGCATCGAGAATAATCTGCGGCCCGACCGAGCAGTTAAGGCCGATGACATCCGCGCCAAAAGCGTCGAGGGATTGCGCCAGGTCTTCGACCGAAACTCCGTAGGGCGTAGCGCAATCCGCGCCGATCGTCATCTGCGCGATGACAGGAATTGTCGGATCCACTTCGTGCGCGGCGCGAATGGCCTGTTCGATCTCGTGCACGTCGGCAAACGTCTCGAGAATGAACACGTCGCAGCCGCCATCCTTGAGCGCCTGAAGCTGCTCGCGGAATGCTGCCCGCGCTTCGTCGACACTGGTGGGACCGAACGGCTCGAGACGAACGCCGAGGGGGCCAACCGCGCCCGCGACGAGGATGTCGTCGTCAGCGACCTCGCGCGCGATCTTTGCCGCCGCGCGATTGATCTCAGCGACCTGCGATTCGAGCCCGTATTGCGCCAGCTTGATCCGGTTGGCGCCGAAGGTGTTTGTCTCAAGGACTTCAGCACCAGCTTTCTTATACGATTTATGAACATCGCGTATGAGATCCGGCGCGCGAAGATTAAGCTCATCATAGCACTGGTTGATGAACACACCCTTGTTGTAGAGCATCGTGCCCATCGCGCCATCGAAGACGATGACCTGTTGCGGGTCGAGAAGCCGGGCGATCAGCGGATTTTCAGGCAACGGCGGCCTCCGCTTGTGTCGCAGTGTCCGACGCGGAGCCACGCACGGCGTAGTACTTCGCTTCGGGATGATGAATTATCACGGCGGCTGTCGACTGCTCGGGCAGGAGCTGAAACGCCTCGGTGAGATCCATCCCGAGGGCTTCCTTCGCGGGAAGGAGCTTGAACACGGTCGCGTGATCGTCGAGGTCCGGGCACGCGCCGTAGCCCCACGAGTATCGCTTGCCGCTCGGCACTCCCAACTCCTTCTTGATCCGCTGGTGCGCCCACTCGGCCACTGCCTCCGCGGATTCCACCGACAGTCCGTGCGAGTAAAAGGCTTCAGTGTACTCGTTATTCCCCTGGAGCTCCTCGAATTTCTTCGTCGCCTCGGCGCCGGCAGTGACGATCTGCAGCGGCAGGACATCCACATCGCCCGAATCGACACTCCGGATATAGTCGGCAAGACAAAGCCGCTCGCGGCCGACCATCCGCGGGAAATGGAAGCGCGCGATCTCGCGCAGCGACCCACCATCGCTGCCGTAGGCGGCTGGATCATAGATGATCACGTCGTTCCCCTGCGACTGGGCAGGGAAGTATCCGTACACGACTTCAGGCTTTATCCACCCGGTCTGCTTCGCCTCCTTCTTGAGGCGCTCGAGCACCGGCTCGAATTCGTTCTTTACCGTGGACTTATACTGCTCGCCCGAACCCCGCGCGCCCCACTGAAGACGATAGAGCTCGTCGAGGTCGAGCAGCTCGAAGATCTCGTCGAGCGGGATGTCGCGGAGCACCCGCGTTCCCCAGAATGGCGGACGCGGCACGGGATTGTTGGCGGCCACTTCACTGCGCTCACCGCCGGCATCTCCGACCGCGATATCCTTTCCGACGCTCGTGCGGAGGAAGACGTCGTTGCGCGCATCGTCGAGGTTCTTGACGACGAACTTGGCGCGCTTATTGGGATCCTGGAGCACGTCCATCGTCTCGAGCCCCTCGAACGCGTCCTTGCAGTAGAAGACGCCCGAGTCGTACGCACGCTCTCCTTCGACGAACAGCGCACGCCGTCCGAACCGGCGGTTGATCGCAGCGCCACCGATCAAGACGGGGATCTGCATTCCACGCTTGTCGAGCTCCTGAACGCAGAGCGGCATCTGCTTCGACGTCGAGACGAGCAGCGCACTGAGACCAATTGCGTCAGCTCCGACTTCGACCGCTTTGTCGAGGATCGTATTGACCGGGACCTGTTTGCCGAGGTCGAAGACGGTGTAGCCGTTGTTGGAGAGAATGGTGTTGACGAGCGACTTGCCGATGTCGTGCACGTCGCCGTAGACGGTCGCGAGTACGACCTTGCCCTTTGTGTATCCCTCCGCCTTCTCGAGAAACTGCTCGAGGTGCTTCACAGCCTTCTTCATCACCTCAGCCGACTGCAGTACAAACGGCAGGATGAGCTCGCCCGCGCCGAACTTGTCGCCGACTTCCTTCATCGCCGGCAACAGGACTTCGTTGAGCACGCGCACGGGATTATCCCGAACGCCTGCGGTGTCGAGCTGCTCCTCGATTCCTTCTTTCTTCCGGTGCAGGATCATCCAGTGGATCTTCTGCTCGGGCGTCATGCCCGCGGTCGGATCTTCCTTCTCCATCTGCGCGGCCGCGCCAGTGCCACCGACGTTCGCGAAGTACTCGATGAAACGCTGCAGCGCGTCCGGACGCTTGTTGAACACCAGATCGTCCGCCATCTCGCGCTCCTCCGCCGAGATCTCGGCGTAGGGGCGGATGTGGGCGGGATTGACGATGGCGGCGTCGAGGCCGGCCTGCACGCAGTGGTGCAGGAAGACGGAATTGAGAACGCCGCGCGCGTCGGGTGTGAGACCGAAGCTGACGTTGGAGACGCCAAGAATTGTCGAGACTCCCGGAAGCTCGCGCTTGATCAGGCGGATGCCTTCGACCGTCTCCTTGCCGGAGTCGATCCATTCCGCGTCGCCGGTCGCCAGCGTGAACGTGAGCGCATCGTAGATGAGATCTTCCGGAGACAGTCCGTATTCGCCAACGACGATATCGTAAATCTTGCGAGCAACCTCGAGCTTCCGTTCGCGCGTCTTCGCCATTCCGATCTCGTCGATCGTGAGCGCGATGACTGCGGCGCCGTGCTTCTTTACGAGAGGCACTACCGAGTCGATGCGCTTCCGCCCGTTCTCCATGTTGATGGAGTTGACGATACCGCGTCCCGGGATGTGCTCGAGTGCCGCCTCGATGACATTCGCTTCCGTAGAGTCGATCACGAGCGGAGTTTCCACGCTCATCGACAGCAGCTTCACCACCTTCGACATCTGCTCGGCTTCGTCGCCACGCTCGGTCAGCGCAACGCAGACGTCGAGTACATGTGCGCCCGAATCAACCTGCTCGCGCGCGACCTCGAGAATGCCCTCGTAGTCGTCGGCGAGAAGGAGACGTTTCACTTTGCGCGAGCCCTGCGCGTTGACGCGCTCGCCCACGAGCAGCGGCGGCGGATCCTGGTGCAGCGTGATGGCGCGCATCGCCGAGCTCACCCGCGGCACGTGCTGCGGATGCGCGGCCGGCTTTGCTGTGCGCTCGGCCTCACGCACCGCGGCCACGATCGCCGACAAATGCTCGGGCGTCGTTCCGCAGCAGCCGCCGACTATCCGGACTCCGAAGTCCTTCACGAACTCGGAAAGCGCTGCAGCCATCGGCAGAGGCTCGAGCGGATACACTGCTTCGCCTACGCCGATGTTCAGCGGCAGTCCAGCGTTCGGAATCACCGACAAAGGCAGCGTCGCGTGCTCGGACAGATATCTCACCGGCTCGCGCATGTGCTCGGGCCCGGTGGAGCAATTGAGTCCGATCACATCGACTTTCAGGGCCTCGAGTGTCGTCATCGCGCTCGCGATGTCGGTGCCGAGGAGCATGCGTCCGCTGATGTCGAGCGTCACCTGCGTCTGAATCGGAAGCCGCCGGCCGATCTCCGCGAACAATCTCTCGATGCCGGCGACGGCGGCCTTCACCTCGAGAATGTCCTGCGATGTCTCAATCAGAAGCAGATCGACTCCGCCTTCCACGAGATACTTCGCCTGCTCGTAATAGTTCTCGGCCAGCTCCTCGTAGGTGATCTTCGACAGCACCGGATCTGAGCTGGACGGCAGCATCCCCGTCGGACCCATCGACGCAGCCACGAACCGCGGCTGATCCGGCGTCGAATACTTGTCAGCTGCAGCTCGCGCGAGTCGCGCCGCGGCCACGTTGATTTCGCGTGTCTTGTCGCCCAGGCCCCACTCGTGCAGGCGGCGCGGCGTCGACTGGAACGTGCACGTCTCCACGACGTCGCATCCCACGGCGAGAAACGATTCGTGAATCGCCTGGATCACATCGGGACGCGTCAGGACGAGGTTGTCGTTGCAACCCTCCAGAGCCTTACCGCCGAAGTCATCGGGCGAAAGGTTGTACCTCTGGATGTTCGTGCCCATCGCGCCATCATAGACCAGCACTCGGCGCGATAATGCCTGCAGGTATGGTGATTCCGTTCGTTGCTCTTTCATTCGAGGTATTGCTGAGTCAGTCCTTTGGAGACGAATGAGTGCTTCGTATCCCGTTGCCCGCCCCAATTGGGAGTGAAAACAAAAAAGCCCGCGCATAGGCGCCGGGCGAGCGCTTTAGCGGTTTGTTTAACGTGGCCGCAAGTTGCATTAAATCGCCACGGGTTCAATTGTGCCCTTCCACTATAGTAGTGGACGGCCATGAGCAGGGCAAGGCGATAGACTCCTAAATGTTTTCGGATCACCTATTCGATTTTATATGGGATCGCCGGGTCCCTTTTGTAGTGTGACTTCCGGTTCGTTGCCCCTTGGATTTGGCGATGACGAGCTCTCGCGAGGTCGTCACAGTGAAGTACGCAAGCACCGCATCCGACGAAAAATCGGTTCCCGTTTTCCTCACGCCCGAGAATTCCTGTGGCGGTACAAGCGCCCGCTTTTTAATTGGTGAGGCCCCCGCAGTGTCCAGCATCCGGACAAACGAATGATCAACCCAGCTGAGGCACTTTCGGGCTTAGAACCGTCTTCCGCGAATCGAGGGACTCAATCTCATCAGGTAAACGCCGTGACAGGCGCGACTTAGCCTAAATTCTTGGGAATTCCAATTTTAGACTACCATATGTGTTAGCCTGCTTCATACGTTTTGAGACACCCTAAAACCCAGGGAGAACCCAGGCGTTGGCCGGCACTACGCTAACGACTGTTTCAAAGCCTCGAGCCAACTCGCGCCCAATCCTCTACCGGGCGGAAACTCGGAGTAGCTAAAGCGGGATCCGGAAACTCGCCTTTATCCGGTCCTTCAGGCCGTGTCGGTTCAATCGGCATGTGTGCGAAATCTTACAGCACGCCCTCGTAAACAAGCAATCGATCACACACTCTTTCGATAGAGGACGCCATGTTCTGCGCCAAACCACTGATCACGATGATCTGCGCCGCCGCCGTTGCTTGGGGCTGCGCCGAGAACACTACCTCTCCTGTCAGACTAACTCCCCCACCACCCGAAACGTTGCGTCCAACCGTCGCGAGCTTCGGATGCGCCGTGATCTACGACGCCATCACACAGACGAATGAAGCTGAGCTGACGCCGTACGGAGTAGAGCCGGCTACGGATACCGCACGAGTATGCGAGGCGTGGACGGGAAACGACTACAGTGTCGAAATCACGCAGATAGGAAGTTCAGAGCCCGCCTCTGATTACGCCGAAGATGTAATGACCACCATCTATCAAAGTGGCGTTACGAGTGCTTACGATGCAGTGGGCTCTTTGATCGACACGGAGTCCAGCGTCGGAGCCACGAGCTTTGAATTCGTCGCCGCGACGGCCGAAGAGCAGCAGGCATCTTATAGCGAGCCGTACTATGCGGTTATAGGTGACCCTTCTCCGACGCACTGTTCGAATCCCCCGTGCGCGGACATGAACGTCCAAGTTGGAAACGGTAAAGCGGGTGATGTGGTTACTCCCGCGGCATCCCCGATCGCGCGCCGGGCTCTGAGGCATCTGATTGCGGGGAAGACTGAAATTGTTCCATCCGTAGAAGGATTCCGCCGATTCCGCAGGGTCGAGACAAACGGGGATGAGACAGTCATTTCCGTCGACCCAGTCACGGAACTAATCCGTCGGCACGAGCTGAAGACGAACCTTGGAACGACTCGGGCGGATCTAACGTGGTCGCTCGTGCGCGGGAAGTTCGTGCGTGACCGAATGGATGTTGTGAGTGACGAGACGATTGGATCGAAACGACTATCGAGCAGGACAACCGTTCTGCTCCGAAACGTTTATTGGAATCCGGCGCTCGTCAAATGATGTCGTCTCCCGAAAATATCTTTTTCCAGGGAACACTATGATTCGCCAAATAAAAACCGCGCTGTGCGCGATTGCTCTCTTACCGTTCGCCGTTTCCGCGCAACTCAGTTATGGCTATACCACATTCGTGCACGGATTCAATGATGACTCCGTGCGATTTACTAGACCCAACACTGCTGGGCTGCTGAGCGCGCAGGTTGGAGTTGACCCGATTTCGTGGACGCCTCACTCGCCCTAATTTTGGGGTGGAGGTGGTTCATGAAAGCCAACAGGAAGGCAGGATCAGCGGGACGGCGCGAGCGGCGTGAATTCAGTACCGAGTTCAAAGCGGAAGCGGTGCGGATGGTCGCCGAGCGCCGGGCATCGGGAGTGACGCTCGCGCAGGTGGGGCGTGAGCTGGATGTGCGGCCGGACCAGCTCCGGGCGTGGGCGCGGCAGACGCGCCAGGCGCGCGACGCGGGCAGCGGCTCTCCCCTGGCTGGGGAGTCTGTCGAGCAGGAGAATCGGCGCCTTCGGCGCGAGGTGGCGGTGCTGCGCCAGGAGCAGGCCTTCGCAAAAAAAGTGGCGGTGTACTTCGCGAAGGAGTCGCGTTGAGGTACGCCGTGATCACTCGCCATCGAGGCGAGTTCCAGGTGCGACTCATGTGCCGGGTGCTCGAGGTCTCCCCCTCGGGCTACTACGCGTCGCGGAAGCGGCCGCCCAGTTGGCATGCGCTGATGGACGAGGTGCTGATGGCCCATGTGCGGATTGCGCACCACGAGAGCGGCGATACGTACGGGGCGCCGCGAGTGCATCGGGAATTGCAGGCCGAAGGGCTGCCGGTCAGCCCGAAGCGGGTCGCGCGCCTCATGCGGGAAGGCGGGCTCATAGCACGCCAGCCCAAGCGACGGCGGGTCTCGACGACGAACTCGAACCACGGCGATCCGATCGCGCCGAATCTGCTCGCGCGGCAGTTCGACGTGAACGGCATCCAGGTAAACCGCGTCTGGGTGAGCGACATAACGTACATCCCGACGCGCGAGGGTCCGTTGTACCTGGCGACCGTGCTTGATCTCGCCTCGCGGCGCTGCGTCGGCTGGGCGATGCGCGATGACATGGAAGTCGAACTGGCACTGAGCGCGCTACGCATGGCGCGGGAGGCACGACAGCCGGCGCCTGGGTTGATCTTCCATACGGATCGTGGCAGTCAGTATGCGTCGAGCGATCACCGGGTAGAGCTGGCGGCCCATGGAATGATCGCCAGCATGAGTGGCAAGGGCGACTGTTATGACAACGCGGTGGCCGAGAGCTTCTTCGCGACGCTCGAATTCGAGCTGCTCATGAAGAGCGATTGGCACACGAGAGAGGAGGCCCGGCGCGCGATCTTCCGCTACATCGAGATCTGGTACAACCGGAGGCGGCGTCATTCCACGTTGGGGTACATCAGTCCCGCGGCGTACGAAGAGCAGTTGCAGGCGGCAGCATAGGTCCTATCATTTACGCGTCCATTAAATTGGGGTAAGTCCATGCTCTGGTCAGTGGTGACAACCGTAGTGTCCGTAATCACTTGGGTTGCTGATACCCATGTGTCGGCGTAGTCGACACCCGGATCGACCGCATACATAGCGCTTGGCGGTCTCATTGCCGGCGGCGCAATGTCGGTGGAGGCTGTCGGAATGGTTTGCTCTCCGCACGAGACGATCGCAAAGCCTAGGCAGATGGAGATAATCGATTTGCGGGCTCGCGCTCGTTTGAGTGCGCGAGGTTCCGGGCGTCTAGATTTGCCCATGCTGCGTGAAGCGGGCGAAGGCATAGCCAAACTCCTTTTCGTAGAGGTGAATGGGGGTGGTCCAAACACGAAACGGGAGGAGCGTAGATACAGGCCGTCAGAACATCGTCAGCCCGGCGGGATCATTGCGGGGGGGGGAAAAACTCAAATCGTCAGAGGGGTTGCCTCTGACACCCTAGCCGATGTCGAGGCTTCGGGCCTGTGGCCGGGCAAAGTGGTAACCTAGGTGTCGTCTGCCGGCCCATTCTGGGAGGCGGAGCCCGAGCACCAGGATTATCTCAAGAAGTCGGAGCCGGGATCATCCACTACGGCACGTCCATCGTTTGCGATCTTCGCGAAGGCGTAGAAGATGTGTGTGAGATCGCGGGCAGGTAGGCCCGCGATGCTGGTGCCTTTGGTGCCAACGCCCCACTCACCTCGCCGAAACCAACTAGCGGCTCGGCTTCGCGCTTCCCTCCAGGCGCGGCAACCTTGTCGGCACGAAGGCCACGTTGTGCTCGGAGTCGATCGTCAACCTGTCGCCGTGAAATCCGAAGGTCAGCGTCGAGTAGTAGGGAGTCTCGGTCGCCACGATCTTTAGAGTGAAGACGCTGTCCGCCGTCCAGCCTGCGCTCAGCGCGACGGCTGGCTTCGCCGGAACGGCGAGGAGCCGCTCCATCCCGTTGGCGAACCCCGTGGTGCTCCGCACCCACGCACCGATGCCTAGCGGCGTGC
Source organism: Gemmatimonadales bacterium (assembly GCA_038316775.1). GTDB lineage: Bacteria > Gemmatimonadota > Gemmatimonadetes > Gemmatimonadales > Gemmatimonadaceae > UBA4720. The sequence continues at coordinate 17,226 of JBBQAV010000026.1, forward strand.
GCACCTCGCCTGACGCGGAGCGCGTGACGATCGCGGGCGTGCGCGACGTGAAGTCGAGCGCAATGGCCCTCAATCCACGGTCATTCTCGGCGAGTGTGTACCAGCGTCGCGAAACCTTCGCGGCGAGTGGAGACGTCGCGCGTCCGGCAGGAGTGCGCACCACGAGCGAAGAGAGCCTCGCCTGCAGCGCGCGCTGTGCTGCGGGGTTGGAAGCGAGTGAGTCAGGGCGCATCGCCGGCAGCAGCCTGTCCCAGACGAGGTTCATCACAGACTGCATGTCGCGCACGCCGCTCGTGATCGCGACGACGGCGTCGTATTCCGGCAGCACGAGCATGTACTGACCGAACGCGCCGTCGCCGCGATAGCCGTGGCGCGAACGCCAGAACTGATAGCCGTATCCCTGGTCCCAGTCGCTCGCTGGATTCGAACCGTTCGACGTCTGCCGCGCGGTGGCCTCGTCCACCCATGCCGCGGGGAGGATGCGCGCGCCGTTCCACTCGCCGCGCTGAAGGTACAAGAGGCCGAGCTTCGCGATGTCCTCGGTGCGCACGTTCAGCCCGTACGCACCGGCGCTGATCCCCTCCGGGCTCGCGACCCAGGTCGGCCGCTCGATGCCGAGTGGCTCGAAGAGGCGGGGCTCGAGGTAGTCGAGTACCGTCTGTCCGGTCGTCTTCTGCACGATCGCCGAGAGCATGTAGGTTGCCGGCGAGTTGTAGAGGAAATGCGTGCCGGGCTTGTATGGCACCGGGTGCGCGAGGAACCGGTGCACCCACGTGCCGGGCAGCGCCGGGGCGTCGGTGATGCCGAGCGGTGCTTCCGTGATCTGGCCGGTGTTCATGCGCAGCAGGTCGCGCACGCGCATCGCGCGGAGGTTGGCTGGCGGAGCGTCCGGAGCGTCGCCGGGAAAGAATTTCAGCACGGGGTCGTCGACCGAGAGCTTGCCCTCTGCGACGGCGAGCCCCACCGCCGTGGACGTGAAGCTCTTGCTCAGTGAGTAGAGCACGTGCGGAGTGCGCGCGTCATACGGCGCCCACCATCCCTCGGCGACGACCCGTCCGTGCCGCACGATCATGACGCTGTTCATCGCGTCGATCGCGGAATCAGCGGCTTGTACGAATGCGAGGACGGCGGTCGACGAGATCCCCTCCCGCTCGGGTGTGCTTCGTGGGAGCGCCGTGCCGACTTGCGCGGGCAGGCGCGCGGCAAAGGCGAGCGATAGGGCGAGGAGCAGTTTGCGGGCGAGCATATGAGCTGGCTTGCGAGAGCGGTGCGGGTGACGAGCGAGGGGACCGGGTGCGAAAAACTACACCGATCGCGGCTCAACGGCACGAGCTCGGTTCTTCCCTGTAATTCGTTCCTCAGCCAGGCGGGATCGAATCCGGCTGGCGGTCGTAACGCAAAACTGTACGTTGTTCCGGTGCGAGTTATCATCATCGGCGGGACCGGACACATCGGCACCTTCCTCGTCCCGCGACTGGTTGACGCGGGGCACGACGTTATCGTCGCCAGCCGTGGCAAGCGTGAGCCGTATCTTCCGCATCAAGCGTGGAAAACGGTGCGGCACGTCGAGATCGACCGCACCGCCGAGGAGAAAGTCGGAAAGTTCGGATCGCGCATCGCAGCGCTCGAGGCGGACGCAGTCGTCGATCTTATCTGCTTCACTCCGACCAGCGCGCAGCAGTTGGTCAACGCGCTACGGCCGCGGCGGACGCTACTGCTGCATTGCGGCACGATGTGGGTGCATGGGCATCCGACGACAGTGCCGGTAACCGAAGACATGTCCCGACACCCGTTCGGCGATTACGGAATAAAGAAGGCAGCGATCGAACAACTCCTGCTCGACGCCACTCAGCGCGGCGATGTCTGCGCTGTAGTTCTGCATCCCGGTCACCTCGTCGGACCCGGATGGAATCCGGTCAATCCGGCCGGGCATTTCAATCCCGACGTATTCACGCGTATCGCTCGCGGTGAGATGCTGGTGCTGCCGAATGAGGGAATGGAGACTGTGCACCATGTGCATGCTGACGATGTCGCGCAGGCTTTCGAGCTCGCGCTCGCTCGCCCCGATGATGCTGTTGGTGAAAGCTTTCACGTCGTCTCGCCGGCTCCGATGAGTCTGCGTGCGTACGCGGAAGCGATGTTCGCACACTTCGGTCAGACCCCGCGGCTCGAGTTCCTGCCCTGGGAGGAATGGCGGCACACGGTGACCGAAGATGAAGCTGCAGCCACCTGGGACCACATTGCGCATTCACCTCACGGAAGCATCGCCAAAGCGCGTCAGCGACTTGGATACGCGCCGCGGTACACTTCGCTGGAGGCGGTGATCGAGGCGCTGGCAGCCAGCCGGGTGAACATCAAGTAAGATCGAGGGCTCTAACCAACTGCATCGACGATCGCGGACTGATTGAGGATCGAGGACAATCGAAGACCGCCCTCAGTTGTCCGTACTCCTCAGTTAGTCCGCGATTATCAATGCACTTGGTCAGAGCCCTCGGTCCTATTTATTGCGTACTCAAGTCGAATGACCTGCCGCCCCTCATGCAGTTGTCGTCGCTGCCCGTGCCACACGAGCTCTCCCGATAGCCCGCGCGGAAGCGTGACATCGGCGCGCAGTCCCCGCTCACCTTCCCGCGCGAGACCCACCTCGATGTCGCCGAGCGGATGCGGCACGCGCCCTTCCGCGCGGCGCAGCGGACCGAGCGCGGGCGCGATGCTCACCGTGCGAAATCCCGGGCTCGATGGGCGCACGCCCAGGACAGTAGCGAGCAAACCGTAATTCGGATGAGCGGCCCAGGCGTGGGTGTCGGATCGCGTCGGTTCCGGATTCTCCGGTGCCGATGTCAGGCCGAGCTTGAGCATCGCCTGCCATGGCGCGAGCTGCTCGATGTAGCGATCGCCGAGTCCCGCTTTGCGCAACGCTTCGAGAACGTAGAAGCTGAAGTAGTAGGAAGCGGGCGTGAGCGTCGTGTCCGCGAGCACGCGCTCCATCACTGCCCGCTGCATCGCCGCCGGGACGGCATCCGCGAGAATCGCGAGGACGTTCGTCTGCTGACTGTAGGCGGCGGTGTCGGGCGCATCGCGAAAGAGACCGCGTCGAGAATCCCACGCTCGCGCGCGTATCGCGGCACGCATCGCCTGTGCCCGCGCGCGATAGTCTGCGGCAGTGCCACGCACTCCCAGCGCCTGCTCGAGCTCCGCTGCTCTCTCCAGCGCGTATACGTAGAGCAAACTGATCGTCGACGAGTGACCGACATCGCCGCGGGGCGGAACCCCGCGATCCCAGCGCGGCGTCCAATCGACGTAATTCCAATACGGCATTGCCCCGAGCATGCCCGTGGAATCGACGTGCCGCGCGTACCAGTCGAGGATCCCGCGAATGCCGGCCAGGCGCGCGCGCACAAACGCAGGGTCGTCGCGGTGCATGAAATAGTCATGCACCATTGCGACGTAGATCAGCGAGAAAGGAGGAATGATCTGCGTCAACGATGAGGGGTAGCGGCTCGTCGTGAGCCCCTCGGGAACGCGCGACAGATCGAAATGCTCGATCGCCTGGCGCACCAGCCGGTCATCACCAGCGACGTAGAGGGAGATGAGCCCCTGGACTCGCGTGTCGCCGATGTACTGAAGCTGCTCCCAGTACGGGGTATCCATGTACGTCTCGAACGCGCCGATGCGGGCGCCGTTCCAGTTCATGCGCCACATATCGGCCAGCCATGGCAAATCGCTGACAAATCGCCCACGCTCGGCGAACGGATATGCGGTGAAGACGCCGTGCAGATCGTGCACACGAAGCGGTTCATCGCGCGTCGTGATGTCGAGCTGGATATAGCGGAAAGAGCGCCAGTACAGAGTTGAGAACCGGCGATGTAAGCCGCCGTCGGGAAGGAAGACGTCGTGGACACCGTGTACCGTGCGCCCGTCGATCTCGTTTCGATTTCCCTTTTGCCCTTTCGCGTCGACCAGCGCTTCGGCGTATGTGAGGCGTACAGTGCTGCCGGCGCCGCCACTCGTCTCCATTACCGGATAAGCGTTGGTGGTGTGCGATTGATCGAGCAGGATCGAGGCGGTTGTTCGCGCCGGGATCAGCAGATCGCCGCTGCCGCGCAGAAACGCGGCGTCTGTCTGGACACCGCTCGCGCGACGCACGCTCGCGAGGCGTTGCTCTTTCTCCTCCATCGGAGGTATCGAGCGTGGCTCGAGTTGCCACCCGGACACTTCACCGTACTGGCCGGGCGGAATCGCACGCCGTCTCACATCACCAACGATCGCAGCGGCACTCCACGCCTCATCGACGTACTGCGCGGTTTCCCATCCCCATGGATAGCGTGCGCCATCGATGGAATCGCCGGGTGCTGCAGCGTAGTAATTGCCCATATCGGCGCTGGTTATCACAATCGGCGCGTACGCGGAATCGAGCAGCACCTTCCAGGCAGGCCCGGTGTTGACGAGCGCCGCTTCGGCGGGGCTGTTGCCTTGCACCAGGAATCCGGTGCGGTGGCTGTGCTGCGCAACCGGCCGAGCCGCGCCCCAGCTCCAGATGAGCGCGGCGATGACGTTGCGTCCGGCGCGCAGCTGCGGCGCGAGATCGATTGTCTCGTAGCGCCAGTGCGTGACATCCGAGCGCTCCGGCCCTGAGGACATCTGCACGCCGTTCACGTAGAGCCGGTATCGATTGTCGGCTGACACGTGAACCACAAATCGCGTGGGCGCTTTCTCGACGACAAAGCTTCGTCGTGCATGGAAGACAGTGAAAGAGTCGCCCGGCACTTTTGATGGCGCGATCCAGTTTGCGGCTGGGGCGCCATCGAACATGCGCGTCTCCTGGGCGTTGACTGCCGCAGATAACGCCGAGAGAATGGCGATCGCGACTGCGTTATGTCGAAGCAGCTCGCCTGCCGAGTCGTGGCTCACGAAGCACGAAATGATGCCGAGTGGGCTGATCAGCGGATCATCTGCGATACCGACGTCTGAACGGTATCCCAACCGGGTGCGTACAAGGTTTCGCGATCGACGATCCGGCCGCCCTGAATCACACGCCAGATTTGCCGAGTATTGCGAATGTTCTGGGTCGGATCCGCGTCCAGGAACACAATATCTGCGAAGACTCCCGGCGCAATTCGTCCCACGTCGCTGCTCGCACCCATGATTCGCGCCGCGACCGAGGTCGCTGCAGCGATCGCTTCGAGTGGTGTGAACGACGCGTCCACGAGTGCTGCGAGCTCGTAATGAATGCCGTCCGGCAGCTCGAAGTCGGTACCGGCGCCAATCGGGACGCCCGCCCGGTGGAGTTTGCTCGCGGCGTCCAACGCGTTCGCGGTGTTGACGAGATGCGCCGCACTCCATGGCTCGAAGCCGATGCTGGAGACCAGCTGCGGCACTTCCTCACCGAACATCTGGGTCAGCTCGGGTGGCACCGGAGCGCGTGGACCGCGCAGCCGTTGCAGCCCTTCAAACAATGCGAGTGTCGGCACGACTGGGATTTCAGACCCCGCGTACAGCTGGATGAGGTCGTCGTACCATGCACTGGCATCGTGGGTGGTGCATTGCCATCCGAGGTGTTCCTTGGAGTCGATCCCGGCGGCGACGAGCGAGATCGGGTAGGCGCAATGTCCGGTGACGCGCTTGCCGATCGCGTGCGATGCGGTGACCACCCTCATCTGTGCGGCGAACCCCGAGTTCGAGTGGATTTTGACGAAGTTTCCGGCAAAGGCTGACGCCAACCCCATTCCCCGCGCGAGATGATGCGGATCGGCTTCCGGACGGAGTCCGATCGCGACTTCGCGGCTGAAAGGCGTATCGGTGTCGACCCACAACGCAGAATAGGATCGACGCGGTCCGAGCCACTCACCGGCTTCCACGGCATCATGATCTGCCGGGACGTCTTGCGAGCCGCCGATGGTGCGAACGCTCGTCACCCCGAAATAGAGCTGCCCCCGCAATTGGGACGGCGTGTAGTGGTGACTGTGAAGGTCGATAAGTCCGGGTATCGCGATGCGGCCTCCGCCGTCGATCACCGACGCCCCAACGAGCGAGATCGTCCCGGCACGCGCGATCCGCTTGATGCGGGACCGCTCGATCAGGATGTCCTGGGGAGAAGACGCGGGTGTGCCCGTGCCATCGATGATGCGCACGCTTCGAACGACAATCGGTGGAGCATTCGGGACGATGTAATGGATCGGCCAACCGATGTGCCGTGGGAGCTGCGAGCCCGATCGAAAGAGGAAGCCATCGTCGCTGATGTAGAGCAGATCGGCCTGCGCCGAGGCGTTGAGGTATGTCGCCGTCTCATCGGAGACCGCCGTCGCGTGGCCCACGATTCCAGTCGTCGGGTCGAACGGCGCGCGCCACAGTTTGACGCCCGCCAGAAAAACCAGTGTATCTCCTCGCAGCCACTGGGGAAACGTCGCGTCGTACGGTAATCCGTGTAAGGCGCGTCTCCCTCCAGCGAGAATCCTGAGAGAAGCAAAACGTTCGTGCATGTCTCCAGGCGGGCCATTGACCAGCACAGCATCACTCGCGGGACTCCAAGTCGCCCTCGCTCCTGTAAAAGGAGGGGCGATAGGTCCGAGGTCGATTGTGCCGGCAGTGGACGTCACTGCGGAATCGCTCAATCGCATTGCACGCAGGTGCACATCGGGTCGCCCAGCGGTGTCGCGCGTCATGTGCGTGAAGAAAAGGAATCGCCCGTCAGGAGACCAGCCGGGCAACAGCTCGCGACCAGGTAGCGAGGTCAGGCGTGCTGTGCGCCGCGTCGATGTATCGGTGACAAATACATCTTCTGCCCCGAACTTCCCCGCCTGCCATGCAATGCGCTTACCGTCTGCTGACCACGTTGGATGTGCAGCTGTGGCCGGCACCGATATCAACTTGTGCGGCGTCGCGTTCGCCTCCATAGTTCCGGCAATCCATAAGCCGTTGAGCAGAATTGCCGCGAAGGAGCGACCGTCGGGCGCCAGCGCGAACCCGTGACTGCCGCGCGCGACCAGTCGCTCCCCGGGATCGGGGAACCGAACGGGCGGCAAGTTTGCGACCTTCCGCTCGAACTCCACGGTGGCGCTGAACGGAATTTCGCGACGTGCACGCGTGCGAACATCGATCCGCCACAGCCGACCATTCGCTACATATATGAGTGTGTCGCCCTTCGGCAGCCAGCGGATCCGCGTCGGTGTCACGTCGCGATCGTTTGTCAGTTGCACCCCGGCCGAGTCGGCGAGATTCTGGACCCAGACCTGGGCTCGGTCGCTGCTGTCCATCCGAAAGTAGGCGAGCCGACGACCATCTGGCGACGGAGCCGGAGCCCGCGCGCTGACCCCGACCGGAGTAATTGCTCGGGCGGCCCCGCCAGCGGCAGGAATCCTCCAGATGCGTCCTGCTGGCGGAAACTGCCCGGCCCTCGGATCCACGGTGTTGAAGAAGATCTGACGATGGTCGGCGGAGTACACGAGCCCATCGCGGTTGTTGCCGTCAACGCCGCTGATCTCGATTGGATGTTCGGCGCCAGTGGCAATGTCACGCTCAATTACTGCGACACCTTGCGCCGCGTCCCTACTCGCACTCGCAGCCCGTCTGGAGGCTACCATGTGACGCTGGTCGACGCCCCAGGCCGGCGACTGGATCGAGGTGACCCAGTCAAGCGTGTCCGCTGCAACCCAACGGACGCCGTTGCCAGTTGCTCCAATTACAAAAACCCCGAGCTGGCCTCGATATTCTCCGTGGGCAATCAGTGAAAGACCATCGGTTCCGAACTGAGGATCGAGAAATTCGGCCGAATCACGAACGACGTCCGTGATTGGTCGTGCGGCGCCGCCCTGGATGGGCAGCCGCCATAACTGGCCAAGCAGGTCGAAGGTGATCCAACGACCGTCGGGCGACACATCGAACGAAAGCCACGAACCCTCGTGGGTCGTGAATCGTATGTGCCGGGCTGAAATAGCCTGGCCCGAGGCGCTCGGCGACAGGATTAGCAGGGACGACAGCAGCAACACCGTGAGGCGTCTCAAACGGGAACCCTCGACAGACAGGAATCGGTGTGGCCAGGGGATTCCGGCCGCTGCACACGGTGCAACCGCGCGTTCCGATCCGCAACCATCGGTTTATCTGTTCTCGATCCTCAATCAGTCCGCGATTATCAATGCCGTTGGTCCTGGGACCTCGATCCTCTGTGCATAACTAGAAACTAAGTTATCCGTAATCTCGTAGTGGGGAGATATCGGGGTAGACGGACGCGATGGCGCGCCGCGTCACCCCCTCTTTTTCAGACCGAGGCTCTTATGCGAATCCCTGCTCGACTACTCGTGCTCCCATTGCTCGTCCTCTCCACCGAGCGCTCGATACTCTCCGCGCAGGTCGCGGCGAGCACCCCAATCCTGGCGCCAGCCGATAATTCCCCAATGAGCGTCCGTTGTAACCGGCTCGTCCCCAGATTCGTCGACGAGAATACTGCCAGCCGCCGAGCGGCGCGAAAGGCCGCGGCCGGCGACACCGCCGCGTTGCGCCGGATCGCGCAGACTCCGCCACCATTTCTCTTTCGCATATACGCCCTCCTCAGCGTCGCGCAGTACGCGGCGGTGAATTCCGCGCACGACGATCGCGCCGTCTCATCTGACGCAGCCGTCGCGAGCGCATCTGCTGCCGTCCTCTCGGACCTGTTCACGGACTCGACCGTGCGCGCGTCGATCGCCCGGGAGCTCGAGCGAAATCTCGCGCGGGCAGGGTCCGGCTCGCGTGGAGCGGAGCGAGCGATGGCCGGTAAGCGTCTGGGAGAAGACGGTCTACCGTCGCGTGATGGCATGGGCACCGCCGGCGCTCAAACTATTCGCACCCTGGAACGACACCATCCCGAAGGGTCCCGGGATGTGGTACAGCGCTCCGGGGATCCCTCCGATCGGAATCTCCCTCACGCAAGCGCGGCCATGGCTGCTCGACTCGGCGTCGCAGTTCCGGCCGGCCCCGCCACCGGCCTACGGTTCGGAAACGTTCAAGGCGGCACTCGAGGAGGTCCGACGCGTTGCTCGAGAGCGGACTGCTGAACAGACGCAGATCGCGCAACGATGGAATTCCGCGGACCCATGGGCGCGGTGGAACGACGTCGCATCCGCCGCGATAATTCGGCATCACATGTCGGACGCCGACGCCGCGCGAGTGCTCGCCGTGCTGAACGTCGGCGCGACGGATGCCATCATCGCCTGCTTCGATGCCAAGTACCACTACTGGTCAATCCGACCTTCGCAGGCTGACATGACCCTCGTGCTTGCTGACAGCGTCGATCTGCCAAACTTTCCGTCCTATCCCTCGGGCCACGCCTGCAGCGCCGGCGCGTTCGACGCGGTGCTCGGTCACTTCTTCCCGCGGGACCGCTCGGAGTTTACCCGGATCGCCGAGGAGCAGGCGATGTCCAGGCTCTACGGCGGGATTCACTATCGCTTCGACAACAACGGAGGACTGGCGCTCGGCAGGATAGTGGCGCGGTACGATGTGGACCGCGAGAGGAGAGGGGCATTGAACGCCTGGCGGAAATAGGACTGAGGGCTCGAACCGAGTGCACGGTGTGCCCTATGAGCGGCATGCGAGCCGCATTGTCGAGCTGTTCGACGGCCGCGTAGTGCGAAAGAATTAAAATTTGGAGCAGATTTCTTTAATTTGACGCCTAAGATTTAAAGTCTGCACGGGCCTTTTGAATGATAAGCTTCTCAAAAATCCTCTTCAGCTTCAAAGCGAATGTCCAAGTGCTCAAGTAGCCGATTCTCGATTTGGGTGCGATACGCCTCGTTGTCCAACCTTCCGATTTTTTCCAGCAAACGCAGCTTCGAGATTGACCGAATCTGCTGAATCATCACGATGCTGTCGTATCCTGGCGTGATTATGCCCTTGGGGACCGCTACCTCGAATGGATATACCTTGCGCTTCTTGCCCTCTAGTTTGGTTACGGAGAGGACAGTAACAACTGGCAGAGTATTATTCACCCCGTCGTTTGAAACAACGATTACAGGGCGACGCTCGCCGCCCTGCTCGCTTCCAACGCTTGGGTTTAGATCAGCCCAGTAGATATCCCAGCGACGCACCGATCCTCGATGGGCCACTTATCGGGTCGGTAGTCCGTCCCGTAGCGTATTGTCAAACGCTTGCAGGTCGGCATTCATGTCCGCCATGAATGCGGGATCTTTGGCCGCCTCTTCGTAGGCAGCATACATCCTGGCACGACGACGCTCTCGCAAGCTCGAGCGAACGGCGTCTTCGACAAAGGCGTTAGTGCTCTGAGCCTCGCCAATGCTTACAAGAGTCTTGATCGCGTTCACAATTGATTCGCTCAATTGCAGCGTCAGTTTCTTGAGTGGGTCTTCCGACGAGGACCGTCTACGCCGAACCGGAGCGTGAACTGCTGGAAATCCGCCCGAATTCATAAAACCTCCTAAGCCCTAAAGGACGATTCACTTTGGTGGTAACCTATTACCAGCTAAGGCAGGCATCAAGTATGGTGTTTAGTACTGCTTTAGCGTGGTATCAATTAGACACTGTAAGGAGACGAAAGGTTACCGGCTTGCTGAGGCCTAGGCGAGATCGTGTGCGGCTAAGGGGCCTTAGAGCGCTGTGAAGGCTCGACCGTAGACAACCCGAAAAAACTTGCCATTAATGTTGCCAATAATTGCCAACAAGGCGAGAGCCTTATGTGATCCGTCCCCGGATTAAACCCTGCTATTGTGTAGTATACCAGTTAATATTATACTTCACAGGCGTGAAAAACACTCTTCTTGACATCCAAACTGCACCACAACACACACACGAAGGAACCGTCGGACTATGAAGACCCCCACGAAGGAAAAAAACAAGAAGCGCGTGAGCACGGCGGTGGGTGCTGCCTTGATCGAAGCGCTAACCGAGGCAGTGGCATTCCAGGCGGGAACCAAGACAGGTGCCACCGTAAAAACGATTTCGGTTCGCCGCTGCACTGCGGCACCCGCACCTCGGTATGATGCGAAGGAGATTGCGAAGCTGAGAAAGCAGCTGCACATGTCGCAGCCGCTTTTCGCCGACGTCTTAAATGTCAGCCCAGCTGCGGTGAAAGCGTGGGAGCAGGGGCAAAACGAACCGGGTGGAGCTGCATTGCGTTTGCTACAAATTGCCGAGGCTCATCCTGAGGTAATCCTGGAACAAGTGCGCTCCGTGACGTGACGGCGCGAAATCTAGCTGTCGATTGCGGCGTAGCCACATCCGGAAAAGTACCTGTTTACATAGCGGTCGTTAATTAGCACAGTATCGCCGGGCGCCCCGTCGCCCGTCGCGTTGGTCAAGTATCGTTCGCGTTCAAACCATCTCGTTGGCGCAGCTGTCGGACTGGATACTCCGACCCCACGCCCATGAAGATATTGCTCTGTGTGTTCGCGC
>JBBQAV010000027.1:0-28565 GCA_038316775.1 Gemmatimonadales bacterium
CAGCGCACCCGGGGAAACGCTGATGACAGCCCCCGGTTTCCCGTTGAACACGTTCTTCTCCCTCGGCTGCGATCCGACATCGATCGCGTTCTTGAGAACGCCGGGAACCGAGCGATTGTATTCGGGAGTCGCGAACAACACAGCGTCCATCGCGCGCATCCTGTCTCTGAACGCAACCCAGGAGCCGGGTGGAGTCGGCTCGAGATCCTGGTTGTACAATGGCAGCTGCCCGATTTCGACGAACTCGAAACTGAGTGAAGCGGGGGCGAGGCCGGTTACGGTGTTGGCGACCTTGCGGGTGAAAGAATCCTTGCGAAGGCTCCCGACCAGGACTGCGACTTTGCGTGCGGGCGATTGAGGCATGGATCTATTCTAACCAAAGCAAGGCGGCTTGCGGCGACAACACCGCAAAGCGATCACGCCATCGCCGTAGATGCGAACAGCCCGGCTCGCGCTTGCGAGCCGGGCTGTCCCTGTGTCGGAGCAGACTATCTCAGGTGCAGCCCTGCGCGGGCGCCGGAACCCTCGCGAGGCACTCCGCCTCCGGGAACGGAAAACGGGTCGGGACGGTGTGCGTCGGGAGCGCTTTTGGAAGAGTGGTGAGCAACCCGAACCGGCGCGCGTCGATCCACCGATGCCCTCCCTCGAACAGGAGCGAATAGCGGCGCTGCTTGAGCAGCTCGGTGATGAAATCTGCCTGGTCTACGAAAGGACCTCGCGGCGCGAGCCCTCCGGATGTGGTCCGAATGAGGTTTATGTCGCTCAACGCGCCCACTAGATTGTTCGTGAAGTAACGCGCCTCCGCGCGGAGCAGAATGAGCTCCTCGTTACGGATGACCGCGATCGGTGCGGTGTTCGAATTGTAAATCGAGAATACCAAGTCGGTCGTGACACCCTGAACGGTACGAGGAGCCGCCAACTGTGTCACTTTGGCCAGGACGCGCGCGTCGGTTGTTCCGTTCGGCTTGTTCTCGGCATCCGTCACGATTGATGGATGCGCCAGAATGGCTCTCCCAGTAGGATCGAACAGTGCATTCTGGGTGTCGCCGGAACCGGTGCTGTATGATTGAAACGCGCCGAGGGTGAGCGATGCATTCGTGTCGAGAAACGATCCACTCAGCGCCGTCAGAACCGCAGCGTAATTACCGCGGTATGCCTCGACACGCGCCTTGAGCGCGCGGTTGAATTTCGCGAAATCCGCGGGTGTGGCGAAGCTCGAAAAGCCCGGACTCAGCGCGAATGGAAATGCAGTTCCTCCCGCGTTCAGCGCCACCAGGCCGTCATCGAGCAGCGTGGAGATCTGCGTGAATACGGCTGCCTTGGTGGCTATCGGGGCAGGATCGTCCGTCGGACCGATATTCACGTCGAGCGGCGCGCCGAGGTCGTCGCGAGTATTGATGACATTCAGGTAGTCGAGCGCCTGTATTGTCTTGGCGAACCCCTGCACCGCCGACTTTTGCGCAGCCGTCAAGCCGACCACTTTGTCTACGGCACCGAGCAGAATGTTCGCATTACGAATGTTGCGATAGGGAGCGGCGAACAGGTTTCCCCCGAAAGCGGGACTGCCGCCGTCGAGCGGTCCGACCAGCATCTCGGTGATGAATCGCGGGTCGGCAGGGTCGAAGTTGTAGGACTCCCGACCAACGATTCCGAGCAGTGATACGTAACCGTTCTGCTCCCCGATACCTACTCGGGTACCCACCAGCAGCCCCTGCGAAGCTTGCGTGATCTTCGTCGGAGTGGGGTTGTTGGTCAGATCATCGAGACTCGTGTTGTTGTAATCGGGTACGATAAGGTCCTTGCAACCACTGGCAAAGAGCAACACGGCGGCGGCGATCGAGCTCGTGACTCTCATCGATAGAATTCTCATGGTAGTCATGTCAGAACCCCAGGCTGAGCGAGAACCAGAAGCTGCGGCTCGGCGGGAACGGGGCGACGTCGATATTTCGCCCGATCGACTGGTTCCCGAAGTTGCTCACCTCGGGATCCATGCCGGTGTAATTGGTGTGTGTCCAGAGGTTACGACCGCTGAAGCTCAGGTCCGCTGAGCGCACGCCGCGCCCGAATCGGGAAACGATCCTCGACGGCACTTCGAGCGACAACGTCAGCTCACGCAGCTTCATGAAGGAAGCATCTTCGACATAAACCGCCGTCTGCTTGGGAAACAGGCGGAGGCGGTTCGCCCCCTTCGTGGTCTGGAGTGACCCGTACGTTATCGGATCGGCGTAATCGATTGTGTTCTGTCCCAGATCGTAGAGGAACTTGGTGAGATTGATGATGCTGCCACCGTGTTGCCAGTCCAGCAGTCCATACAGACGAAGGCTTTTGAAACGCAGGTTGTTAACGAACGACATTGTAAAGCTGGGATTCGCGTCTCCGATCTTCCGAACCACAACCGAGCCGTTCGGGAGACTGTCATTGCCCACGATCTGAGTGGCGGACGCACCCTCCTCGAACTGGAACGAGCCCAGGGCCGTTCCGAATCCGAGTCCCCTGAATGTCGGAACGGGGAGCGCGACGATTTTGCTTCGTGTCGAGGAATACGACGTACGGAAAACCCATTCCGTTTCCGCAGATTGAATGGGCACCAGGTTGACTCCAATCTCTGCTCCCGTCGTGCGGAGCTTGCCTCCGTTGAAGATCTCAAACCCGAATCCCGACGAAGGCGCCAGTGTGCGCTGGAGCAGGAGGTCGGAAATGTCCTTCCTGAATCCAGTCAGCTCGACCGATGCGCGCCCTCCGGCAACTGTCAGATCGGTTCCTACCTCGAGCTCGCGCTGTCTTTCAGGATGAAGATTCAAGGACCCCACTGGCCCCTGAATCGGCACCACAATGCCCGGCAGGCCGGCGATGTTTTCTGTAGCGCTCAGCGGTGTGAACTTCTGGCCGAACAACGGCTGGTTTCCTGATTGCCCGTAAGCGCCTCGAATTTTTAGCTCGTCGATTGCCCGGAAGGGCTGGGGGAATCGGAACGAGCCCGAGACCTTGGGATAGTAGAAGTACTTTTTGGTATCGCTATTGGCGCTGCTGCGGTCGGCCGTGATGCCGGCCGTCAGGAGCAGGCGCTCGCTCAGCGTCAGGAATTCCTCCTGCGCAAAGAGGCCAAAATCCTCGACGCGCTGGCGCTGCTCGAGCACACGAACGTCGGTTCCCGCGCCTACGATTCCCAACCCTCCGACGAGATTCCGGCTCACTATGCGTGAGATGCGAAGATCGCGGCTCGAACCGTTCACGCCGACCGACGTTGTCGCAGTGAAAAGTCCGTTGAGCGGGGTGATTGTGAACACTCCGCTGGTACCAAGATTGAGATTCAGGTTCTTGCTGTTACTGAGGAGAGCCGTGCCCGGCTCGCCATCGTCAACCGGTTCAAACTGAAGTTCCGGCGGAAAGAGGAGCGAATTCTCCTGCGAAAACTGGTCTGCTCCTCCGTTGAGAAAGAGCTTGACGTTATACGCTTGTCGCTGGATGGCGTTCAGCGTCAGCCGGCCCGCCAGTATTGACCGCAACACCTTTTCGTCGTTCTTCATCAGGGCTGCCGTCTGCAACGGGTTGCTGATGTTGCCGAACCGGTTCGCTGGATACGTGCCATCCGGAGCCTGGCGCAAGTCGAGAAAGTTCGGCGTGAAGGGGAATACCATCCAGAAGCTCACGCCCGCGTTGTCGTTGTTCGTGAGACCGCGCTGGGCGAGGGATGTCGTGGCATTCGTCTGCAGGCTCAGGTTGAGCCGCTGTCCGAAATCCTGATCCAGATTCGCGCGGACCGACTGCTTCCCGTAACCCGTATTCGCGATTATTCCGCCGTCGTGCTTCCACAGCCCTGAAGCGAAATAGCGGGTGTCCGAGTCGCCTCCGCTGATGTCCACCACGGACTCACTCGAGACGGGCGTATTGCCCGCGAGCTCACGCTCGTGATCGAACGTGCGCCCCTGCTGATAGAAGTTGGCGGCCGATGCTCCCCACGCCGCAGTTGCCTCAGCGAGCGTGTTGAATGTTCTTGAGCCCAGCGTGTTGGAAATCTTCGACCAGCCGATCCGCTGCACAGCGTTGACGCGTCGCTCCCCCGCCCTTCCTCGCCGGGTGGTGATGATCACCACACCGTTCGACGCTCTGGAGCCGTAGATCGCTGATGCCGACGCTCCCTTCAACACTTCGATGTTCTCGATGTCGTTGGGGTTGAGATCCGCGATGCGATTGACTTGGGCGTCCTGTGTGAGCGACGGGTTCGATCCCTGGGTGGACTTCGTCACCGCATTCTGGTTGGAAGGAATCGCGACGTTGCTCAAGACGACGCCGTCCACGACGTAGAGGGGCTCAGACGAGCCGTTGATCGAGGTCACGCCGCGGAGCCGCATCTGCATCCCGCCGCCCGGCGCGCCCGAGTTCGCCTGAATGGAAGCGCCCACGACTTTTCCCTGCAGCGCCTGCTCCACCGTCTGAGCTGACACGCGCGAGACTTCCTCGCCGCTGACCGTCGCGACCGCGTTCGCGAGGTTGCGTCGCTCCACGCCAGTGGCCTGTCCGGTGACCACGACATCATTCAGGCGAAGGGGATCGCGCGTGAGGGCTACGCGAAGCTCGGTCTGCCCGGCCGGCAGCGGGATGTCGGCAAAGTTGCTGCCGATCCGGCGGATCGCGACGACAACGTTCCCCTGCGGGACATTCCCCAGCGTAAATGTTCCCGCGGCGTTGGTTGTCGTGCCGAGCGAAGTGCCACGAACGCCCACTCTCGCGCCTTCGAGCGGCTGACCCGTCGCGGCGTCGGTTACGATTCCAGAAATCGTGCGCGTCTGCGCTGTCACGGGATCAGCTGCGAACAACAGCGCGAGCGCCACCACCGCACAACTCAATTGCATAAAGCCTCCGTGCCTGGATTGCGTGTACGCGACGCCTCCAGGCGCTCGACCCGCCGTCGCGTGCGACGGCAGGCAAAACGATGCGTCTGGAGGCGGGCGGGAGTTACACCTGTACCGCCTGCCGTGGAATCTGTCAATAGAAAATTGCGGCCCCCGAGGACGGGCGGCGACGCCCGGGGGATCAGGCAGCCGTGGCGGTCACGATCCCCCACATCCAATTGCGCCACACGCAATCGATGCCGGTAAACCCTGCTGCGTGAAGCAGTTCAACGTGCTCCGACAGCGGGGTGTAGTGGTCGTGGGCAGCGGCGTGATCCAACAGACTCTGGACCTCCTCGGCGGTGCAGTGGCCGGGCTCGTGACAGAAATCCAGCCAATGCTCCCAATTTACGCGGTGGTTCGCTTCGGGCTCTCCGCGGAGCTGGTCCGCGAAGCAGAAGCGGCCCCCGTCGCACAAGAGTAAACGAATGCGTGTGTACAGCTTCGCCTTATCCGCGACGTGATGGAGACTTATGGAGCTGACGACGAGATCGAATGAGTGCGGCGGCAGATCCAGCTCCTCGAACCTTGCGACGGGGTACGCAATTTCCGGCGCTCCGTGAGCTCTGACGGCGTCGATTCTCGCGCGGGTCAGCGCGATCATTTCCGGAGAGCCATCCACGAGCGTGAGATTAGCGCGCGGAAACGATTTCACCAGCTCGAGAGACAGGTTTCCCGTACCGCATCCGAGCTCGAGGACACTATCTGCACCGGCGGGCAGATACTCGAGCAGGCGCGCGGTCATTTCTTCGTAACGGGGGACTGCGCGCCGGATGAGGGAGTCATAGGACTCCACCATCGAGCCGAAATACCCGGAGGCCGAAGCAGGTACATCCATTCGAGGCTAAAAGCTGGGCGAATTGTATCCGAGCCGCAAATGGCTCATTTTTGATTCCTTCAAGATCTACGACAGAATAACGCCGGGCGCTGCCACCAGCCCGCATTGAGGCATGCATGACCCGGATGTTTTGGCGACCTTGCACCGTTTTCTTCGGCGCCGTGCTATTCGCAGCAACCACAGCTTGTCGAGACAAACCGGCGCCGGTGGAAGAGCTCTACACCGCTCGCATGCTCGGACTCAGCTATCTCCAGCGAAACCAGTTGCCGGAAGCTGAAACCGAGTTCAAAAAGCTCACCAAGCTCGCGCCCGACGATCCCCTCGGCTACGCGAACCTCGGACTCACATACCTGCAAGCCGGACGATATGCGGACGCAGAGAAACAGCTCCTTCGCGCGCGAAAGATCGACCCCAGCAGCACCGAGGTGGGACTCGCGCTCGCGAGACTCTACTCGCTTACGCAACGACCTGCCGAAGCGCGCGCAACGCTCGAAGGGCTGCGCCGAGATACGACGGGCAACGCTCGCGTCCTGTACGCGCTCGCAGAGCTCGAGGCAGAGCAACCTGACAGCGCTGCGTCACGCAGGTACGAAGACCGGCTAAGAGATGTGCTCGTGGTTGCGCCTGCGAATCTCGCCGCCCGGTTGAAGCTAGTGGCCGCGCTCGCGCGCCGTGGCGAAGCCGACAGCATCGTCAAGGAACTCGAAGACGTGCGTCGCATACCACCCGAACCGCCGAAAGAAGCGAGGACGTATCTCGACAGCGCGATTCAGCTCCTGCGCGCGGGAAAGGTGGCAGAGGCGCGTCCCGTGCTCGACCGGCTCATTGGTGTGATGGAGGTCACGGCGGCGTATCAGGCGTCACTCGAGGACGTGAAATGGACGGAGGGCCCGATCCCCGGGCGCCCGGTTCTCAGCTTCGCTCCGAAGTCCTTCATTACGCTGCGCGGTGTGCGAGAACGGTCGGCGGTTGATCTTGCAAGATTCACCGACGCAACCTCGGACGCAGGGCTCCCCAGCGCGGAGACTGGTGCGGGCGGAGCTGCCGCGACGGAGCAGCCCGGCGGTCCGACGGCTCTGGCCGTGGGCGATGTGGATGGCGACGGGGCGGATGACCTGTTCGTTTCGATCTGGTCGCCGGCCGCGCGGAAGGCTGTCGCACATCTCTATCGCGTGCAGGGCGGATTCGTCCGCGACGCAACCGAGAGAGCGGGCATCTCTCTCCCGCAGGGAGCCGCGTACGCGACTTTCGCGGATTTTGACAACGATGGTTGGCTGGATCTCTTCGTGATTGGTAATGAGGGACGCGGCCACCTGCTCCGCAACCGAGGAGACGGAACGTTTGTCGACGTGACCACAAAGGCTGGGGTTGCGGACGTGCGGGGAGGGCGCAAAGCGGTCTTCGTCGATCTCGATCATGACGGCGATCTCGACCTCCTGCTCGTCGGAGATGGTCCGCGCACCGCATACCGCAACAATCTGGACGGGAGTTTTACCGAAGCGACAGCAGCCTTCGGCCTCGCGGGGAATGGCAGCGCACGCGACGCCGTCTTCGCGGACTTCGACGGCGACGGCCGCATCGATGTGTTCATCAGCAACGAGCACGGCAGCAACATCCTGTTTCACAACGGGGGCGCGCAGCGCTTCAGCGACGTGACGGCAGCGAGTGGACTTGCAACGACTGGCGGGTCGGGCGCTGCGGCGGCAGGCGATTACAATAATGACGGATTCATCGACCTCTTCGTGGCGAGCACGAATGGCGGTGAGCTGGCTCTCTGGCTGAACAAGGGAAACGGGACTTTCTCACGCGACACCCGTTCGAGTGGCACGCTGCGTTTGGCTCGCTCGACGGCGGGATTGGCCGCGTCGTTCGTCGACTACGACAATGATGGTTGGCTCGACCTCGTGGTGGCGGGGATCCCTGCCGGCACCGACACTAATTCTCCCGGACTCTTTCTCTTTCGGAACGACCGCACCGGCAAGTTTCTCGATCGGTCCTCGGTGCTTCCGAATCCCGTGCGTGCGCTGGGCGCATCCAGCATCGCCGTCACGGATGTAGATGATGATGGCGACGAAGATCTCTTACTTATTGACGGAGCCGGCGGCCCCCGACTGTTGCGCAACGATCTCGGGAACAGCAACCTCGGCATGAACGTGGAGCTCAAAGGGCTCCGCACCGGGAGCGGCAAGAACAACGCTCTCGGCATCGGCGCGCGCCTCGAGCTTAGAGCGGGCGACATCTACCAGACGCGCATCGCCACGGGTCGCAGGACGCACTTTGGTTTGGGGCCGCATCTCAAGGCAGACGTGCTCCGCATCGAGTGGCCGAACGGTGTGCCGCAAACGATATACTTCCCCGGAACCGACCAGGACGTCGTCGAGCGCGAGATGCTCAAGGGATCCTGTGCGCTCGCGTACACGTGGGATGGAAAGCGCTTCCGGTTCGTGACCGATGCGATGTGGCGGAGTGCGCTGGGAATGCCGCTCGGCCTGATGGGCGGGACGAGTGCGTTTGCGCCAGCCGGTGCATCGCAGGAATATCTCCGCATTCGAGGTGATGCGCTCCAGCCGCGCGACGGACGCTACGTTCTCCAGTTCACCGAGGAATTGTGGGAGACCGCTTACGCGGACGAGGTCAAGCTGCTCGCGGTGGACCACCCGGATTCTGTGGATGTGTTCGTCGACGAACGCTTCGTTCCGCCGGGACCGGTGAGCCTCAAGCTGTTCCAGATCGCGCAACGCTCTCTGCCACTCTCTGCCACCAATGAGCGCGGCGAGGACGTGCTCCCAGCGTTACGTGAGACCGACGATGTGTACGTCTCGAATCTCACGCCAACCAAGTATCAGGGGGTCGTCGAGTCGCACGACCTCGTTCTCGACCTTGGGGGCGTCGCGGGCGGTGCCGATACATTCCTCTTCCTCCGCGGCTGGATCTATCCCACCGACGCGAGCATCAACGTCGCGCTTGGGCAGCAGTCTTCGATCAAGCCAGCCTCCCCTTCCCTCGAGGTGCGCGACGCTGCAGGAAGATGGCGCACGGCGATCGCGAACATCGGGTTCCCCTCCGGCAAGGACAAGACGATGGTGATCGATCTGGCCGGAAAGTTTCCGACCGCGGATCACCACGTCCGCATTCGCACGAACATGCAGATCTACTGGGACCAGGCGTTCATCGCTCGAACGCTCGCGGATGGCCCCGCGAAAGTCACCACGCTCGAGCCTGTGTCGGCCGATCTCCATTTCCGCGGGTTCTCGCGCATGTATCGGAAGGGCGGCCGTTACGGACCGTACTGGTTCGCTTACGACGATGTCGAGAAAGATTCACCCTGGCGGCCAATCGAGGGCGCGTTCACTCGTTTCGGTGACGTGCTCCCGCTGCTAAGAAATCCTGACGACATGTACGCTGTCATGGGCCCAGGCGACGAAGCGACGATCCAATTCGACGCGAGCTCGGCGAAGTCGCTGCCGCCTGGTTGGAAGCGCGACTTCCTGCTCTACACCGATGGGTGGATCAAGGACTCCGATCTGAACACCGCGTTCGGCACCACGGTTGGGCCGCTGCCTTTCCATCAGATAGGGTCGTATCCCTATGGGGCGGGGGACAGGTATCCGACGGACACCAAGCACCAGGAATATCTACGTCAGTACAACACCCGGCACGCAGGCCGGCGCTGACGGATTGGGTCAGCGTCCCAGTCGGCGAATGGAAAGCACCTTGTCCAGCTCCCGGTAGCGGCTCGGCATATCGCGCTTCGGGTCGGCCGTTCGCAATTGCTTCGTGAGAGCACGCAGCTCGCCGCAACGCTGGTTCTCCGCCACAAGTGCCGCGGTTCCGCGCCTGGTATCACCCTCACCTGGCGCCTGCGCGACGGGGGTACCGCTTGCAGCCGCTGCGACACCGCGCGCGAACTGCTGCTGTGCGAGTGCCGTGTTGCCATTCTTCCACTCCACGTACCCGGCGTAGAACCGCGCGACGCCGTTGGCGGCGTGCGTGACCAGCACCTGCTCGAAGCGGAGTTTCGCGGTCGCGAGATCGCCGCGCAGCAACGCGACTTCGCCGAGCCGGACAAGCGGGCCAGTCTCTTCCTTGTTGATCTCGTGGGCACGCTCGAGGTGCCACTGGGCCGAGTCGAGCTGGAAGGGCGCCCCGGGGTCGCGGCAGAGGTACAGAGAGCCGAGCTCCGAGTGTGCGCGCGCGCTCGACAGATTGACCGCGGCCAACGTCCTCCACGCACGAACGGCGCCGGCAAAGTCGCCGAGCTCGAGCCGCATGCTGCCGTAGTAGTAGAGGACATCCTCGTGTTTCGGATTGAGCTCGAGAGCGCGCGCGTAGGTGTCCGACGCGCGCTGCGTCATGCGCGCCACCCGAAGCAACGTGGCCTCGCGATACAGTTTCCAGAAATCCTGCACCTGCGCTCGATCGCTTGCGACCGTTCCGCCCTCGACGATGAGAAGGCGCTGGTTTGCGGACACTCCGGCGCGCACGTCGCGCGCCCCGCTCGGCCAGCGTACTTCGACGGTGTCGGCTCGCGTGGCGGCTCCGAGTCCGAATGTCTCGATGAGACTGTTCTGCGACAGGTAGGAGCTTTGCGCGCCGACCTGCCGGGTCTGGGTCGTGTCGCCCACGACCACGCGAACGGTGGCGCCGATTCCCTGCCGGTTGGACTTCGTGCCACGCACCTCGATCTGGAGCCAGTGGTTGCGATTGCCGCCGTCGTTGCGCAACAGGATCCCTGGGCCGCCGTGGTTCACGATGAAGACGTCTTCGTCTCCATCGTTGTCGTAGTCGGCAAAGGCAGCACCGCGTCCCACAAATTCCTTTCCGAACGTCACGCCTGCCACTGGCGATACGTCGAAGAATCCGGCTCGACGCCCCTGGTTCCAGAACAGCTGGTTGTGCTCCGGCACGAGCTGCGTCGAATCGCTCTTGCTCTGGAGCGTGCTGCCGTTCACGACGAAGAGATCAACCTTGCCGTCGTTATCGTAGTCGATGAACGACGTCGCCCAACCCACGAAGTCGAGCGAGATCTGGCCGAGTCCGAAGCGGTCGGCCTCGTCCATAAATGTCAGCTTGGACACCTCGCCACCTCTAAGCCGCTTCTTCGAATCACTCAGCTCGTTCGTGTAGAGTGCATTCTCCTGAGCGAGCCAGTGGGTCAGAAAAAGGTCCTGCGCGCCATCATTGTCCCAATCGCCGACCGCGATCCCCATGGCACTGCGGTAATCGGCGACTCGCGCCGAGTGGCTCAAGTCGGCGAACTTGCCGCTGCCAAGGTTGCGGAAGAACGCGTTGTCCGACTGATCGTTGGCCACGTAGAGGTCGGGCCAGCCATCGCCGTCGAGATCCGCCCACGCGGCCGAGAGTCCTCGGCCCGTTACGTCGGCGACGCCAGCGGCTGCCGCCACCTCGATAAAGGTGCCGTTGCCATTGTTGCGAAAGAGGAGATTGCGCTCTGGACGAAAGGAGGCCGGATTGATGCTGGCGGGATTCTCGATATCGTAACGAGACTGTGCGCCCCCGTTGTCGGGCCGCTTGTACTTCACGTAACCGGTGACGTAGAGATCGAGAAATCCGTCGCGGTTGTAATCGCCCCAGGACGCGCCCGTCCAGAACCCCTCCGGAACGCCGACGCGCGACACGAGGCTGCGGTCGGTGAAGGTGCCGTCTCCGCTGTTGTGGTACAGGACGTTCCGCCCGTACGCGGTGAGGACGAGATCGACCTTCCCGTCGTTGTCGTAGTCGCCCCACGCGACGCCCATCCCCCAGCCGCGGAACTCGATTCCAGCTTTGTCGGTCACGTCGCTGAATGTGCCGTGGTCGTTGTGGTACAACCGTGTTCGTGCCGGCGACTGGCGGCGTTCGCTGTCGGCGATGGTGAGCGGACCGACTTCGTTCGCGACCACAAGGTCCACCCAGCCATCGTTGTCGTAGTCGCCCCAGGCGGCGCCGGAGCCCATGTCCTCCGGAAGTTGCGACGAGCGCTTCCCACTGAAGTGGTGGAACTCGATTCCCGCCTGGCGAGTGACGTCGGTGAACGTGACGCGCGGGTAATTCGGGGGGAGATTGCGCGCGAGCTCCGAGGTGATTCCCTCGCGGTCCTCACCGGGTTGGTACGCCTGCTCCGGCTGGCGCCAACGCAGCGTGGCAACGGTGGCCGCGACGAGAAACACGCCCGCGCCGGCCGACGCGAGGAACAACAACCGTCTACGCCGCGTCACTCGCGCGTCCGCCTACTCGCCGCTCGTCACGCGGATTGTCTTGCGATCTTCTGAGAGCATGGTCACTGGGGCGGTGATCCCCGATTCCTTCCCGAACAGGAAGTTGAGGAGATACTGGTCGGCCTTGCGGTACATGAGCCGGGCCGTCACGTGAAGCTCGGTGACGTGCGCGCCCGGACACGGGAAGGTGAACTTCTCCTGATCCGAGAATCCGGGGAACAGCGAACGACGATAACGCACGCCCACCATCTCCCAGAGATTGTGCCGGTCGATGAGGTTGCCGTTTTCGTCCACCGGTTCCGCCTTGAGCATGAAGCTGCCTGGCGCGATGAAGTTCGCGGAATCACGCTGTCCCGACTGGAACACGACGCGGCCGGCCTGGTCGGTGACGCTGAGCTCGACCCAGGCCTGGATGATGTCGAGCGGGCCGGTCGGGAAATCGTGTCCCGCCTTGTTGTTTGTGAGCACCGTCTGAATCGTGATCGGCGCTCCCGGCCGCGCCGTCGCCGGCGCCGTCACCTCGACGGGGATGGCGGGGCCTTTGCGCCACTTGTCGGCGATCTCGGGAATGTCGATCTCGCCGCGCAGCCACTTCTCGGTGAGACGCGCCTGCTCCTGCGCGCCGGGAAGGTTGAGCGCGAGCGGAATAAACTGGTTCGCGCCGAGGAAGCGATGGCTGCGGTGCTTGCCGTCGTTCGGCGAGCGGTTGTAATCGAGATCGTCACCGCTGCCCGGCTCGTCGGATGCCTGGAGTGGCATGTGGCACTCGCGGCACTCGATGGTTTTGCGTGGATCCTTTCCGTGATTCCAGCGGCTCTTGCGCCAGTTGTCGTACTGATTCTGCAGTTGTACCCACCCGACGTGGTTGATCTCCTCGTCGATGAACTGCTTGTGGCAGGCCGCGCAAAACTCCGGGCTCTTGAAGAGCTTGTGCTGAAGCGACTGGACGTGCTGGCGCGGATACGCGCGGATGAGAAAGTCACTCATGGCTTTAGGGCCAGGTCCGCCGGCCAGCTCGAACAGATAGCGCTGCGGCTGCGACATGATATAGGCCGCATTCCCTTTCACGTCCGTCTTCTTGATCGCATGGCAGGAGACGCAGGAGACTCCTTCCTTATAGCCCGCGCGACTCGTCAGATCCTTGGTGAAGATGTTCTTCGTGCCGGAGAAGAGAGAGATCGGATCGTGGCATCCGCCGCAGTACCGCGTGGACTCTGGTCCGTTCTGCTCGCCCATCACCGCCTGCACCTTTTGAAAGGCGGGGTCCATGGCCGAATAGCGATGGGCGCTCACCGCCCACTCGTCGTAGATCTCCTTGTGACAGCCGGACGTGCCGCACGACTCTGAGCCGGAGAGCGATCGCGCATCGTACGCGCCGCCGCTCGCGGTACGGGCCAGACTCGGCGCGAAGGGACGCTGGGGACCGTACACGTAGCTGTAGTCCTTCGGGAGCTGATTATTCAGCTTTGGCGGACGATACACCACCGACGCCACTAACACCGGAATGAAGAGGGCAGCGGTGAGGAGAACTGTCACGTACTGGAACCGCCGCGACGCCGCGTGCAGCGCACCACCCATTGCCGCCGTCTTCGAGCGAGCGGCCCGGACGATCAGCGTCACGACGTGCGGAAGAACGGAGGCGAGCAAACCGAACGTGGCCCAGATGTGCGCGAGGTCCCAGCCTCGGCTGATGTGCGTTGCGACGATCGCCTGAAGTGTCAGCACCAGCCCCGAGACGATGAGCACGATCGTCGCGATCATCGCGAAATACCCGGTGAGCACCACGTGCGACACCCGGATGGACTTATAGACCTTCCAGTGGCGCGCCTGATACCATGCGAACGGGAGCACGAAGGCCACTCCAGCCACCGTATGGAATACCACCATCCACTGGTTGGGCACACTGAACGGCAGTAGGTAGATCCCGAGGCCGGTCAGCGTCTCGAAGACGAGAAGCCCGGCTACGGTGTACAGGAGCCGTTGCTGCCACTCCTGGGCTTTGGGTATCGCGTGGTGGGAGGCGGACACCCGCTACAATCGCGGTCGCCTCTCTGAAAAACAGTCAGGCAAACACCTACAGCCTGTCGGAGAAGATGCTATACTCGTGGCGCTCCGCAGCGATCTTCGTACAGTCAATCGGTGGAAGTAAGAAACTACGATCTCTTTCTGGACGCGGCTCGGGGGCGCCTGTACCTTAGCGATCCCCGTTCGGACCTAAGATGCCCGAAGCCCTTACGTCTACCCCAGCACCAAACTCGGCCGAGCCCCGCAAACGCCATAAGCCGCATGGGAGTAGCAAACTGCTCCAGCGGCAATCGGCGCTGCTCCGCCTAAGCTCCACCATCGTGGAGGCGCAGGACGAGCGTGAGATCTGCGAGCGCGTGGTCAACGGCCTCCACGACCCCGCACTCGGGTACGACCTTCTCGCCCTGTTTATGCTCGACGAGTTGACAGGCGAACGCGTGCTTCGGGCAAGCGCGGGATGCAAGGAAGGACAAGCGAACGCCGCGAGTGTCAGCACCGGCACCGAGCTGGAGGTTCCGCTCAAGGTGGGTGACAAGGTCATTGGTATCCTGTCGGTCGGGAGCACCGAACCGGACGCGGTCGACCGGGAAGACGTCGAAATCCTCAACGCGGCGGTGAATCAGGCAAGCATCGCAATCGCCCGTGCGCGCCTGCTGGTAAGCGAGCGGCAAAGAGCCGATGAGCAGAAGGCACTCCTCGACACGATGGCGGATCTGTCATCCGAGCGCGAGCTATCGAAGCTGCTTCAGGCGGTGCTCGAGCGCGCCGTAAGACTCCTTGCTGTTACTGGTGGAGAGTTGGCGATTTACGACGAAGACCGGGAAGAGCTCGTCGTTGTCGCCAGCCACAATATCGGCATGGATTCAACGGGAGTGCGGCTCAAGCTGGGTGAGGGCGCAATGGGCACGGTCGCGGAGACGCACGAGCCTCTGGTCATTCCCAACTATCAGGAATGGAGCGGCCGGCCGTCCAAATACGCCGAGACTCCCGTTCGATCGGTGATGGCGGCTCCGCTCCTGATCGGCAATCGTCTCGTCGGTGCGATCGCTAGTGTCGACTCGGATCCGGCGCGCGAGTTTGGGGCCGCCGATCTGCGCCTCCTCAATCTCTTCACCTCGCAGGCCGCCATCGCGATCCAGAACGCGCGCCTTTACACCGAGGCACAGCGACAAAAGCAGTACTTCGAGGCTGTCGTCCTCAACAGCCCTGTCGCAATCGTCACGCTCGATCTGAACGGTGTCATTACTTCATTCAACCCGGCTTTCGAGAAGCTGTTCGGTTATTCGCCGCACGATGCAGTCGGCAGCGAGCTGGACCGGCTTCTGAACACGGAGGAGACCCTTGCTCAGGCGTCACAGTACACCGCCCAGGCCACGCATGAGATAGCGCGCGGAATAGGAAAACGGCGGCGCAAGGATGGCTCGTTCCTCGACGTCGAGCTCGCCGGCGTTCCCGTCATAGTGGATGGAGAGCGCGTTGGAATCATGGCCCTTTACCATGACGTTACCGATCTTCTCCTCGCCAACGAAAAAGCCGAGGCTGCCAACAACGCAAAGAGCCAGTTTCTGGCTAACATGAGCCACGAGCTGCGAACGCCGCTAAACGCGATCATTGGCTACAGCGAGATCCTTCAGGAGGAGGCGGAAGATTCGGGAAACTCGAGCTCCGTCGCCGACCTTCGGAAGATCCAATCCGCCGGCAAGCACCTGCTCGCGCTCATCAACGATGTGCTCGACCTCTCCAAAATCGAAGCGGGGAAGATGGAGATTTTTCCTGAGACCTTTTCCATCAGGAATGTCGTCGACGAGGTGGCGACGACTGTCCGGCCGATGCTCGCCCGCAACTCGAACACGCTGCGTGTAACCTGCCCGGAAGACATCGGGACCATGCATTCCGACATAATCAAGGTGAGGCAGATCCTTCTCAACCTCCTGTCCAACGCGTGCAAGTTCACGGAACGAGGAGCGATCGCCCTCGAAGTATCGCGCGAAAAGAAGACAGGGAGGTCCAACATAGTGTTCCGGGTTAGCGACTCGGGCATCGGAATGACGGAAACCCAGATGGCAAAGTTGTTCGAAGCGTTTACCCAGGCAGAGGCGTCCACCACTCGCAGGTACGGTGGAACGGGGCTTGGGCTTGCGATAACGAGAAGGTTCTGCCAAATGCTGAATGGCGACGTAACCGTGTCGAGCGAGAGGGACAAAGGCTCGGTGTTCACCGTCCGCATTCCCCCGACGATCGAGTGAGGACATGAACTCTAGAGCGGAGACCTCTTCGTCTGCCGAGCCGGCGCAGGATACCAGGCGATCTGCCATGCTGCGGCTAACCAGCCGCATCGCCGGAGCGCAGAGTCAAAAAGACATCTTCACCGGACTCGCGTTCGGGATGATGGACCAGTGCTTCGGTTTCACCGGTGTGGATGTTCGTCTCGCCGGCGACGACCGGTCGGCGGTCCGGGCCGGTGATCTCTCGGCCAGCGCTGGCCGGCTCGAGACTCCCTTCACCGCCGATGGCGGTGTCTCCGGAACGATCACCGTCGAGCGAGCGCCCCGAGTCCCGTTCGACGAAGTGGACCGCGAGCTCCTGGGCGCCGCCGCCTCTCACGTCGCCGTCGCGGTCGCGCGCTCTGGCTTTCTCGACTCGGAGAGACGCCGAGCCCAGGAGCAGCAGGCGTTGCTCGATACGCTCGCCGATCTCTCCGGACACCTCGAGCTCTCGCAGCTCCTTCAGGCGGTGCTTCAGCGCGCGATAACGCTTCTCGGAGTCAGCGGCGGCGAGCTTGCCATTCTCGACGCGCAAACCAACGAAATGGTGATGGTGGCGAGTCTCAACCTCGGCACCGACTCGACCGGCTTGCGCATGCGTCTCGGAGAGGGAGCAATGGGGCTCGTCGGGCAGACGCACGAGCCACTGATAATACCGGACTACCAGGCGTGGACGGGCAAGTCGGGCAAGTACGAACAGAGCAGCGTATACGCGGTGATGGTCGCTCCGCTGCTTATCGGCAAGCGCCTCGTCGGCGCGATAGCCAGCGTTCACTCCGATCCCGACCGAAAGTTCGGATCGGAAGATCTGCGGCTGCTGGAGATGTTCGCGCCGCAGGCCGCAATCGCAATCGAGAATGCGCGGCTCTTTACCGAGGCCCGCCGCCGTTCGGAAGAGCAGACAGCCCTATTGGAGACTCTTTCCGCCCTTTCCGGCGAGCTCGAGCTCGCAAAAGTTCTCGACGCGGTTCTCAATCGGGCGGTTTCCCTGCTCGGCGTCACCGGCGGTGAGCTCGCGATTTACGAGGAGGATTCCGGCGAGCTGGTGATCGTCGCCAGTCATAATCTCGGCTCAGATTCCCTCGGCACCCGAATGAAGAGCGGCGAAGGAGCGATGGGGCGTGTCGCCAAAACCCGCGAGCCCCTCGTTATTCCCCACTATCAGGAATGGGCCGGCCGCTCCCAGAAATACACCGTCGCCACGTTCCAGTCCGTTCTCGCCGCTCCGCTTCTCATCGGCACGCGGCTCGTCGGAGTCATCGCCGCCGTCCACTCCGACCCGCGCCACTCCTTCGGAGAAGAAGGCCTGCGGCTTATCAACCTTTTTGCGTCCCAGGCCGCGGTGGCGATCGAAAACGCGCGGCTCTTCACATCGGAGCGAAAGCGCGCCGAGGAACAGCAGGCGCTGCTCGATACGCTCTCAGATCTCTCGGGCGAGCTCGAGCTGTCGAAGGTTCTCAGCGCCGTCCTCAACCGCGCCATCAAGCTGCTCGGCGTCACCGGCGGCGAGCTGGCCACCTACGATCAGAGAAAGAAGGAGCTGCGGATCGCGGCGAGTCTCAACATGGGAGTCGATTCAGCCGGCACGCGCATGCGGCTCGGCGAGGGCGCGATGGGGTACGTCGCTCAAACTCACGAGCCGTTTACCATTCCGAATTATCAGGAATGGAGCGGCCGCTCGGCGAAATACGAGCAGGCGACCGTGCACTCGGTGATGGCCGCGCCGCTGCTCATCGGAAACCGGCTCGTCGGGGCGATCGCCATCGTGCACTCCGATGCGGCGCGTACGCTCGGCGCCGAGGACCTGCGTTTGCTTCAGCTCTTCGCGCCCCAGGCCGCGATAGCCATCGAGAACGCTCGTTTATACGAGGCCGCACAACAGCAGTTCGAGGCGCTTGTGCTCAACAACCCAGTTGCAATCGCCAACGTGGATCTCGACTTCAACATCGCTTCCGCCAACCCGGCGTTCGAGGAACTCTTCGGGTACACGCAGGACGAGATGGTCGGCAGAAATCTCGACGAGCTGGTGACCACACCTGAGCTGCGCGCCGAGGCGACCCAGCACACCGCCATCGGGAAGGCCGGACAGGTATCGCGCGGAATGGGCCAACGCCGCCGTAAGGACGGCACGCTGATCGACGTCGAGCACTTTACCATCCCCGTCATCGTTGCCGGCGAGAAAGTCGGCATCATGGCGCTCTACCACGACGTCGGCGAGCTCCTCGACGCGAGACGCGTCGCCGAGACCGCCAGCCGGTCGAAAAGCCAGTTCCTCGCCAACATGAGCCACGAGCTGCGGACTCCCCTCAACGCCATAATCGGTTACAGCGAGATGCTGCAGGAGCAGGCCGAGGAGGAAGGCTCTACTGAATACGTTCCCGACCTGGTGAAGATCCGCTCCGCCGGACGACATCTTCTCTCGCTAATAAACGACGTACTCGATCTCTCCAAGATCGAAGCCGGCAAGATGGAGCTCTTTCTCGAAGAGTTCTCCGTCCCAGACATGGCGCGCGACGTCACCACTACCGTTCAGCCGCTCATCGAGAAAAATGGAAATAGGCTCATCCCCGAAATCGACGCGGGCGTCGGAATGGCGCGCGCCGACGTCACCAAGATGCGGCAGGTGCTCTTCAATCTCCTGAGCAACGCCAGCAAGTTCACCGAGAAGGGAGAGATACGGCTCGCTATCCGTCATGATCGGGACGACATCATCTACGAGGTGTGCGACTCCGGGATAGGCATGACGCCGGAGCAGTCCGCCAAGCTCTTTGAGGCGTTCGCCCAAGCTGACTCGTCCACCAGCAAGAACTTCGGCGGCACCGGGCTCGGACTCGCCATCAGCCGCCAATTCTGCCGCCTGATGGGCGGCGACATCACCGTAACGAGCGCGCCGGGAAAAGGGTCGACGTTCACAGTCCGCGTTCCGGTCCAGGTGAAAGACATTGCGGAAAACGGGCCGCTGCTCGTCCCCGCGCGCATCGAGACGGAAGGAGCCACCGGTGGACTCGTGCTCGTCATAGATGACGATCCGGCATCACGCGAGCTGGTGCAGCGACATCTCGCCCGCGCCGGATATCGCACTCACGGCGCGGCAGGCGGCGCCAGCGGACTCCAGCTCGCCCGCGAGCTCAAGCCCGCCGCAATAACGCTCGACGTGCTCATGCCGGAGATGGACGGATGGGCGGTGCTCTCCGCACTCAAAGCCGACCCCGCGATTGCCGACATTCCCGTGATAATGGCGACGATACTCGACGAAAAGCCTCTCAGTCTCGCGCTCGGAGCTTCGGATTACGTGACGAAACCCATCGATCGCGAGCGTCTCCTCAACGTGATGCGACGATATGCGGGCTCGCCGGATCGGCGGGTTCTCATCGTAGAGGACGACGACAATGCGCGTGAGATGATGAAGCGCATGCTCGAGAAGGAGGGGTGGACGGCCATCGAGGCGGAGAACGGTCGCGTCGCCCTCGAGCGGGTAGCCGAGCAGATGCCATCGGTCATACTGCTCGACCTCATGATGCCCGAGATGGACGGCTTCGCATTCCTTTCCGCGCTGCGAGAAGGCGCCAACGGAAAAACGATCCCCGTCATCGTCGTCAGCGCTCTGGAGCTGACGGAGGAGCATCGCCGGCGATTGAACGGGGGCGTACAGCAAATCCTCAAGAAGGGGTCATATTCACCGGAAGTGCTGCTCGACGAGCTCCGCGTGGTGCTCGGCCCGCCCGCACCGCAACTCACAATCTGAGGACCAATCGCAAATGCGGAAGATTCTTCTGGTCGAGGACAACGACATGAATCGCGACATGCTCTCACGCCGCCTGGTCAAGCGAGGCTATGAAGTCGCGGTCGCGCTCGACGGCCAGGAGGGACTTGACCAGGCGCGGCAGACGAAACCCGACCTTGTTCTGATGGACATGAGTCTCCCGGTGAAGGACGGATGGGTCGCCACCGCCGAGCTCAAGGCGGACCCAGTCACGCGCCCGATTCCGGTGATCGGATTGAGCGCCCACGCGATGGCCGGTGATCGCGACCGGGCGATGGAATCAGGATGCGACGATTACGACACAAAGCCGATCGAGCTCGATCGGCTTCTCGGAAAGATCGAAGCCCTGCTGGGCAAAACCGCCGAATGACGGAAACGGCCCAGGAAACTCTGTCAGTCAACGAGGTCGCGAAGCTCCGACACGAGCTGCGCACTCCGGTGAACCAGATCGTGGGTTATTGCGAGATGCTGCTCGAGGATGCACAGAGTCCGCAGCACGGGCGGAGGCGGGAGTCGTTGCGCGAAGCACTGGACGCTGTGCGTGACGCGATCTCGCTTATCGAGAAGGCCTTGCCCGCCGACATGGCCGCGGTAGACGCGGATCGAATTGTATCACTGTACGAGTCGCTGCACCGTCCGCAATCACGAATCATCGACGCAATGAGCGGACTTCTGCGCGAAGAAGGACCGCCGGATGAAACGTTCGTCGCCGACGTTTGCCGGGTGAGGAATGCCGCGGAGCGCTTGCTGCCGACCGACAGGCCGCGCGCGGAGCCGACGACTGCGTTCAGCGCGCCGGCGGGGGTGCAGGTCGCTCCCGCCGAGCCTCCGGGTGCACGGGTCCGGAGGACAGCGCACGTGCTCGTCGTCGACGATGTCGAGGAAAACAGAGGTGTTCTCCAGCGGAGGCTCGAGCGCGAAGGCCACACGGTGGTTTGTGCGTCGAGTGGACCGGAAGCGCTCCATCTCGTGGCGGCCGATTCATTCGACATCGTTCTGCTCGACGTGATGATGCCCCACATGGATGGTTACGAGACCCTCGACCAGCTCAAGGCTTCCGCCGCGACGCGCGAGCTTCCGGTAATCATGATCTCGGCGCTCGACGACATCGCCAGCATCGCGCGGTGCATCGAGCGGGGGGCAGAGGACTATCTGCCCAAGCCATTTGATCCCGTGCTGTTGCGCGCCCGCATAAGTGCCTGCCTGGAAAAGAAAGATCTGCGCGAACGGGAGAAGGAGTATCTGCGGGACGTGGTCCGAATTGTCGCCGCGGCCGTAGCGGTCGAGCGCGGAGGATACACCACCGGCTCGCTGGCCGATGTGTCGGAGCGTGGTGACGAGCTGGGAACGTTGGCGCGCGTCTTCGACAGCATGGTGGCGGGAATCCGGCAGCGAGAGCGAAGACTGCGCGGACAGATCGAGAAGTTGCGCGAGGAAATAGCGGGAGTGAGTGACGCGCCGCTCACGGATCACGACGCGCCGGAAGCCTTGAGGCCCGGCGACGCGTTCGCATCCAGGTACATCATCGGGCGCCCGATCGGGAGCGGCGGGATGGGGATGGTCTATCTCGCTGAGGACAAGGAGCTGGGCGAACGCGTGGCGATCAAGACACTGAGGCCGGAGCTGCTCAGCGCCGATGAGACAGCGATGGACCGCTTTCGCAACGAGATCAAGCTCGCGCGGCATATCTCCCATCGCAATATCGTGCGCACGCACGACTTCGGTACTGCCGACGGTGTCCTTTTCGTGACGATGGAATTTGTCGAGGGCACGACACTACGCGCGGTGCTGGATTCGCGGGGGCAGCTTGGCGCGGAGGCCACGCTCGCGATCGCGCGGCAGCTCGCGGACGCGCTCGAGTGCGCACACGGAGAGGGGATTATCCACCGCGACATCAAGCCGCAAAATCTGCTGGTCGATGCGGCGGGGACGCTCAAAGTCATGGATTTCGGCGTCGCCCGCCTCGCCGAGCGGACGAGCGCGCTGACTCAGGCGGGGATGGTAGTGGGCACTCCGACATACATGGCGCCGGAGCAGCTGCTGGCGGAGAGCGTGGATGCGAGGAGCGACCTGTACTCTGTGGGTGTCGTGCTCTACGAGTGTCTTACCGGGCGTCCGCCGTTCGAGGCGAAGTCGCCGATCTCATTGATCGCGAAAGTGCTGAACGAGGACGCCAGACCTCCGGATGTGTTGAAGCCGGATGTGCCGCACGCGGTGTCGGCGATGATAATGCAGCTTCTGGCGAAGGACGCCGCCCAGCGCCCGCAGAGCGCGGGGGCGCTGAGGGAGATGCTCGCGACTATCGTTTGATCGTAGCAAGCCTTCCCCCGCGTTGCAGTAACTTAAAGCGCGTCAGCCGGTTGCCGTTGGCTCGCCTCCACCCACAGCTCCGCGAACGACGTGTCGCCTCCGTAACGTACGGAGGCTATACTCTCGTCTGTGCCGCACCGACCCCGCCCCGCCATTCGACGCGCCATCGTCGCAGTTCCCTTTCTGGCAGCCATTCTGCTCGCCATGCGACTCGATCGCGGACCGAGCCGCTCGGCCGCGGACGCATCGCATCCGGGATTCGCGCTGCGCGACGAGACCGCCGCGGCTGGAATTGAGTTCGTGCACCACCGGCCGACGTTCGATACAAAGATCGCGGGCGTCGAGCCACATGTCGCAGCACTCGGCGCATCTGTGTCAGTCACCGATTTCGACGGCGACGGAAGGCCCGATCTGTACTTTACCAACAGCCGCTTCGGTGAGCCCAACGCGCTCTACCACAACCGCGGAGACGGCACGTTCGAGGACGTCGCCGAGGGCGCGGGTGTGGCGGACCTCAACCGTCAGGGCGATGGCGTGTCGATGGGCGCTGTGTGGGGCGACTTCGACAACGATGGCCGCGAAGACTTGCTGGTGTATCGCTACGGTTATCCGGCGCTGTTCCGAAACGTCGATGGTCGCCACTTTGAGGACGTCACGGTACGGGCCGGCCTGCGGCGCTGGGTGAACAGCAATGGCGCGATCTGGCTCGACTATGATCGCGATGGGCTGCTCGATCTCTACGTGACAGCGTATTTCCGCAACGATATCGACCTTTGGCACCTCGCGACGACGAAGATCATGCACAACAGCTTCGAGTTCGCGACCAATGGCGGAAAGAGTCTCCTCTTTCACAACCTGGGCGGCGGGAAGTTCGAAGATGTGACCGACAAGATGGGCGTCGGCAGCAGCACGCGATGGACGCTGGCTGCGGCGTCGGCCGACTTCAATGGTGACGGATGGCCGGACATTTATCGCGCCAATGACTACGGTCCCGAGGAGCTTTACCTGAACGACCACGGGCGCCGCTTTGTTCTGACGACAGCCGGTCTCGAGAGCGAATCCAAGAGCGGGATGTCTGTCGCGCTGGGCGATGCATTCAATCGCGGCCGGCTCGATGCGTTCGTCACCAACATCTCAGAGCGCGGATACCTCTTTCAGAACAACAATCTGCGCGTCAACGAGATGCCAGAGGCGCGACGCTTCCGCAACGTTGCCGAGGGCGCGATTGCGGACGCGGGCTGGGCGTGGGGTGCGCAGTTCGGAGATCTCAACAACGACGGCGCCAACGAGCTTTTCGTGGCCAACGGGTTCATCTCGGCCGACCGAACGAAGAACTACTGGTACGCAATGTCGAAGATTGCGGGCGCCAATGGGCGTTTCTTCGAGGACGCCGCGACATGGCCCGCCTTCGGAAACGCGAGCCTGTCAGGATATGAGCCGTCGCGAGTGTACATCAATCGTGGCGTGGCAGGATGGGTGGACGTTGCGAAGACAGTCGGCGTGACAGACCTGTACGACGGGCGCGCGGTTGCTCTCGCCGATCTCTCGAATCGCGGTGCCGTGGACGTGATCGTCGCGAACCAGAACCAGCCGGCGGTGCTGTATCGCGACTATCCCGACACCGCCAACCACTGGATTTCGTTCAAGCTCGTCGGGACGCGAAGCAATCGCAGCGCAATCGGGGCCGAGGTGGTGCTGGAGTCGGGAGATCTCAGGCAGCGCAGGATAGTGGATGGCGGATCAGGGTTCGCGAGCCAGAACGATCGCCGGCTGCATTTCGGGCTTGGCTCCCGGGAGTGGGTCGACCGCGTGGTGATCTACTGGCCGTCAGGAATGAAGCAGGTTCTACCTCGCCCTCTCATAGACAGCTTCGTGACCGTCACTGAGCCGCTGCGTTGACGCGATGAGCGACGCGACACACCCAGCTGCGGCGGAGGGGAATGTGCTCGTGCGATCGTGGCGGCGCGCGAGCAAGGTCGATCCGCGCTACCTGATCGCATTTCTGATCACACTGGTGCTCGTGACCGCGCAGCTGCGCTACCACATGCTCGGCAGCTACGACCGGCTCGTGCTCGCGCTCGGAGTATGTCTCGCGACGGAGGCGGTGCTCTCCTGGTTTGACCGAGGCAAGGTCGTCAATCTGCTGAGCGCATACATCAGCGGAATCAGCCTCACATTGCTCGTGAAGCCACAAGGCGGCGCGCTATGGCCGTTCGTGCTGGGTGGCTTCATCGCGATCGCGTCCAAGTATGTGCTGCGGTATCGCGGGAACCACCTCTGGAACCCGACCAATTTTGCGGTCAGCGCACTGCTGCTCGCCGCCCCGAATCATGTCTCGGTGCTGAGCCACCAGTTCGGCAACGACGTCACGACGAATCTGGTGATCTGGCTTTTCGGGCTCATCATCGCGGCGCGTGTCGGCGTCCTTCACATCACGCTCACCTATGTGGCGAGTTTCCTCCTGCTGAACAGCGTGCGCGCCCTGGCGCTCGGGCAAGCCGTTCTGCCTGAGATCGCTCCGATCACGGGACCGATGTATCAGTTGTTCATTTTCTTCATGATCACCGACCCGCGCACTATCGTGGGCGGTCGCCGGCGGCAGATAACGGTCGCTGTCCTGATCGCGGTGATGGAGACGCTGATCCGGCTCGCGTCCGACAAGGGGTGGCCGCTCCCGATTGGGTTCAACGCGGCGCCGGCGTTTTTTGCTTTGGCGCTCGTCGGTCCTGTCGCGAAGTGGCTCGACCTGCGGCGGTCAGCGCCGACGCGCTAGGCCGCCGCTCGCACGGGAGCATGGTGGTGGGCGCACGTGCACATCATCTTCACGGCGTCACGTGCGGGGGGATACACGTGATAGTACATGGCGACCACCATCGGAATGAACACCAGCGTGTTGTAAATCAAATGGAGCTCGATGCGCGGGATCCAGATCTGACCTATGCTCGTAGGAACGGTGCCGCCGAACCAGTAGTTATGAGTATTCGCCTGGTAGAACAGGATGAGATGCTCGAAATGGTGAAAGAACTGGATCCAGAATGACGCGATCCACCACTTGTACGAGGTGCCCGTAAATCCCTTTCTGAGCACCCACAATCCTATCATCATCACCAGCGCGAACCCGTAATGGAGCGCTTCCGTTTTCATGAGCCAGGGATAGTACATCCCCAGGATGCCCATCGACATCTGGCGCGACCAACCCATCACGAAGAACTGGTAGGCCTGTATGATATGCTCGGCCCAGTGGTACAGGACGATCGCCAGGAGGCCCTGAAGCGCGACTTTGTGCCAGCGCGTATTGAGGTTCTCCATAAGGCTCGAGGACCCATGCCCGGTAACGTGCTGAATGTCAGAGATTGAGCTGGACAAGAGTCCTCCCGTGACGAGTTGGATTTAGCGCGCGGCCAAGGATACGTGACGGTCAATCGACCGTCAAGGCGGATCAGAACCCTGAACTAGCCGCCGGCCCGGAAGGCGGAGTCCCGCCAGGAAACCCGCGAATGATGGCTCCGGCGCCATACCTCGCAGCATCGGAAGAGCCTCGACAAGCTGCCCGTGACTCATTCCAAGGAGTGCGTGTCGCTCTACGAGCTCGTCGAAGTCCACTGGATAAAGATTCCGCAGCTCCGGCCGCGCCAATCCCGCAATATTGCGCGGCGCGATCGCTTGTCTGACCCACTCAGCGAAGTCTCGCCTCTCGTCAGCACTTCCGATGTCGCACCGTAGCTGCGTAATCCCTCGGAGACGTCGCAAGCTCTCGCGCGGCAGCGGACCCAGCACGGCATCTCCCACGCCGAGGAATCCGTTCCACGCCGCGGAGTCGTTCGGCGCGAGTCGCTGACTCACCTCGGCGAACGCGACGCTCCCGAAATAGATCATCGCGTGGGCCGCGAACAGATCGAAGTGAGCCATTGCCTCATACGCGCCTGCGACCATGATGTCGATCTGGTCCGCTTCGGCGCTCAGTGCCGCGTCGTATCGGGAGAGCGTATCCAGATCGGGCGCTCGCGTCCCATCTGCCGCGTACTCAAATGCCAGGGCCAATCGTTCGACAGCGCGCAACCCCCACGCGATCCCCGTCGAGAACAGCGGATCGACGAACGCGTAAGCATGCGGCATCATCGCCCATCGCTTCCCCGCCCCTTTCGTCAGCCGATGTTGAATGAGTGGCCGAAACGCAATCGGCATCACGGGAGTTGCATCGGCGAATGCGGTCTCAAGCGTCGGATATCGGTTGAGAAGCGCGCGCCATAGCACTGCTGGATCCACGGCGCCAAGCGCATTCATGGCAGCTGCGCCGCGCGGTGTGAGCTGGAATCCCGCGCTGGTCACGCCGTCGTCGAAGCGAAGCGAGTACATCCAGCCTTCATCGATCAAGTGGTGCACCGCCGCCCAATCATCGGAGTACGGTCCGTCCGGCAACCCAGGCACGACATCGCTCATGAGTTGGACGCCCTCAAAGTGGCTGAAGACGATCGCCGAGCGAGTTTCGGTGCGATCGAGACCCGAAGGAATCGAGAGCTGGCGGGCGAGAAAACCACCCGGACCAGAGGCATCGATGAGGAAACTGGCTCGCAGCTGGAACGCGCTTCCGTTTCGTGTGCCGCCGAGCAATACGGAATCCGATCCGACCTCCGCGCTCGTCAGCTCCACAAGATCGCGATAGTCCACCCCGGCGGCGATTGCCTCGCCCACGAAATGGTGATCCACATCGGCGCGCATCCAGTGAGTATCCGAGATAGCATCACGGGGACTGGCGGCGACCAGAAGCCGCTCCGAGTCGAGGCCATGATTGGCGAACGGCTGATCCGGATGATGCCTGTAGAACGTGAAGCCTCGCTTCAGGCCGCGGCGAATCTCCGGATAATGTTCGAGCCAGCGTCCGTGCGTCGCGAAGTGATAGCAATCCGCCAGGCCGTAGCGGGTACCAAGCCGCTCGAGAGACAAATTGGCGAGCGGAGTCGACGATTCACCGATCGCAAACCGTGGATGCGTGCCGCGCTCGAGGAGTACGACGTCGTAACCGAGCGTCGCGAGAACGCGTGCGAGCAGCGATCCCGCGAACCCGCTGCCGACGATTGCCACTTCGCACGATTGCGTCACGCCGCTGCGCAACTGCTACAAGTGATCGCCGGCTCGGCGCGTCCGCTCACGTTCAGGCGCCGCAGACGGTTGGTGCGCTCCGACCTGCAGTGCTCACACGCAATGAGTCGCTCCGAGTCCCACAGATCGGCGGTCACGACGGCATTCGTGAATTTCAAGCAGTCCTCGAGTGAGGCTTCCATCTGTAGCAACGTAGGCGGGGCGAAATGGCCGAGCGCACGCAGGCGCTCCAGCTCCCCGTTGCCGCCGCGAACGGGGATGATCGATACGACCGATGCTCCGCGCTCGACCGCATACTCGACGCTGCGCACCGTCCAGGCGACCGATTCTTCCTCGCGAACGTACGGTGCGCCGAGGAGCACGAACACGCGGAGATCGATGCCGTTTTCCGACAGAAAGCGCGCAGCGGAATCGAATCTCTCTAGATCGAGGCGCTTGTTGAGTTGTGTGGCCGCAACCGGGTGGATCGTCTCGAGTCCGACGGCGACTTCAAGCCGCCCGCGGATTTGTTGCGCGAATGCGATTGTCCTGGGACCGATGGTGCTGGCGTGCGACTCGACGGTGACAGACGCAAACGACGCCGCCATGCTCGCAATGTCAGGCAGGTCCTCCGGCGGAACTGCTCGCGGATCGAAGAAATTGCTGGCGTTATAGAGCTTGAGCCTATCCAGCGGCGACTCTTGAGCTGTGTCTAGAACGGCCTGCAGCTGCCTCGTCAGCGCACCGCGTGGCGTTGGACCGTCGATCGTCAATCGCCAGAGATCGCAGAAAGAGCACGTGAACGGACACTCGGCGCCGGCGAGAAAGACCGTGAGCGCCCGCTCGATCGTTCCGTCAGGGCGCCGCTCGTCCTCCAACAGCGAGCCGTGCGCGGAGTACGGATCGACGTGCTCCCTGAGCGGGCGGAGATCCCGAATCCGCCGATCGGCGGCCGACGCGATCACACGATGGCAGCGTGCAGCGCCTCGAAATGATTTCTGTAGCGCGCCTCGTCTCGCGGGAACAATCGAGCGACTTGCTCGGCGGACACTGATCCGTGCTGGAATCGCCGCTTCGGAAAAATGGGCATCTCGAGCCCAAGCACCGAGCGAACGCCGCGCGCGACGATCTCCCCCTTCAGCGCGTATAGTCGCTCGTGCGACCCTTCCGTCAGCT
>JBBQAV010000028.1:0-28177 GCA_038316775.1 Gemmatimonadales bacterium
GAGAGCCCGAACGCGGTAAGGAACGCCTGGTAGACCGCGCGGTCCACGTTCTCCGGCTCGTTCGCGCCGGCGAAGCGCGAGACGAGCACGCTCATCCCCGTGAACAGCGACGAGATGAACACGATCACCACCGTGAGGATCTGCCAGGCGACGCCGATCGCCGCGTTGGCCTGGAAGCCGACGAGGTGGCCGACGAGCACGTGATCGACGATTCCCTGCAGGCCGCCGATGATGTTCGTGAGCATCGTCGGCCACGCGAGCTTCCACACGGCGGGCGCGAGCGGACCTTCGACGATCGAGCGATCGTACTTCTGTCGCTCGGGACGCGGCTTGGCCGGTTTCTTAGTTGGCAGGGTTGTAGTAGAGATTGACGACTCCAGGCGTCAGCGTCTCGGTGTTCGAGAGCTGCAGTTTCAAATTTAATCCTGCTCCCAGGTTCGGAACGGAATGAGTGTGCTCAGGCGCCTATCGCGAAGGTTCAGTCCCGGCATGTCGTAGTGCTCGAACTTCACCCGTAAACGATGAGCGTGGATTTTCCGCTC
Organism: Gemmatimonadales bacterium; assembly: GCA_038316775.1. Classification (GTDB taxonomy): domain Bacteria; phylum Gemmatimonadota; class Gemmatimonadetes; order Gemmatimonadales; family Gemmatimonadaceae; genus UBA4720. Next base: position 543 of record JBBQAV010000028.1, read on the forward strand.
TTGAACGTGACCGCCCCAGATCCCTCGGAGGACAGCGTCTTCAGACCAAGCGTGCTTTCGTAGAATTTCTTTGCGGCCTTGAGGTCTTTGACCGCAACTGTCGCGATCGCATCCTTGTCTCCGAGCATTCCAGCCTCCTATGAACGGTATTTGCGGGACTGGGGATGCTTGCAAACATTGTGCGCTCAAACGGCTTCCGGGCGATTTAAGATCGCATTGAAAACAGTCCCCGGTACGCACAGCGGCGGGATCGCTGGGCAGATCATTGAACAGCGACGCCCGCGCGCCTGGTGAAGTCATCGAAGCAGGACGCTGGTAGAAGTCGAGTATTTCCTTCAGGGTCGTCACCGGGTAGTTGAGGATCTCTTTCTGGGTCGTCATCGGGTGCTCCTATCTGGAACCGAGGCGGCTCACCCACGTGCTCGCCGTGTCGGCGATTTCTTCGAGGACCTGGGCGTCAGTTTGCCCAGAGGATTTGGGTACATGGAAGCTGTGGTCGGCGCCTTCCACCCAATGCATCTCCCAGTCCGTCGTCACGCGTTCGAGCACGGCTTCCATGAGGGCCGGCGTACAGAAAGGATCGCACGTGCCATTGAAGCAAATGACAGGCACCTTGATCGCCGGGATGTGCGCGTCGCGCAGTTGATCGGGCTTCCCGGGAGGATGGAGCGGATATGCCAGCAGCAGCAAGCCATCACACGCGAATCCCTCGGCCGCGAGCATCGATGCCGCGCGCCCGCCCATCGAGCGGCCACCGATGATGAGAGTCGTCGGCTTCAGCTCTTCACGCGCGCGGGCCACCACGGCTGAGAATGTTTCCTTGAGCCGCGGCATCGCATCTGGGCGTCCGGACTTGTTTTCCTTATAGAGGAAGTTGAAGCGGACGACACCGATTCCGCGCGCGCGAAGTGCGTTGGCAGTCTGAAGGATTCCGCGGTCGTTCATGTTCCCGCCCGCGCCGTGAGCGCAAACGAAAACCACTCCCTGCTCGCTCGGGGTCGTGGGTGGCTCGAAGACCGCCGAGGTTTCTTCGCCGCCGACTGGAACCCGCCACTCGCCGCGCTCCGGCTGCTGTTCACGGTTGGGCATAATTCCAAAATTATCATTTGCGAGTGCCTTGCGTGATTCTTGCGCCGTACCTTGTGTTCGCCATCACGCCACCCGGGCGGAACAAACCTGAGCGGAGCGCTACAAAACACATTGATGCCGAAGAACCAGCTACAGATTGCGCTTTTACTCACCCTTGTGGCGGCCGGCGCCTGCGGCAGTCCGGCGCGCCTACCCGTATCAGCCGAGACCGGAGTTCATCCGGTGATTCCGCCGCCCAGGGAGTCACTGATCCCCGTCATCAACGTCGTGACGGCCAAGGGATGGCCAGACGAGGCGATGCCCGTCGCCGGCGACGGACTGGCGGTGCGACCCTTCGCGCGCGGATTGAATCATCCGCGCTGGCTCTACGTGCTGCCGAACGGCGACGTGCTTGTCGCCGAGACGAATGCCCCAAAACGCCCGGATGACGGAAAGGGGATCAAGGGGTTCTTCTTCAGATTCTTTCAGCGAAAGGGCGGCGGCGCGGTTCCCAGTCCCAATCGAATCATCCTGCTCCGCGATACGGACGGCGATGGCAGCGCTGACACTCGATCGGTTTTCCTTTCCGGTTTGTATTCACCGTTCGGGATGGCCCTCGTGGGGAACGATCTCTACATCGCGAACAGCGACGGAATAGTCCGCTTCCCCTACGTAACGGGCGCCACGAACATCGTGGCGCCAGCGACCAAAATCGTCGATCTCCCCGCCGGCCGGATCAATCACCACTGGACGAAGAACGTTATTGCGAGTCCGGACGGATCGAAGCTGTACGCGTCGGTCGGCTCGAACAGCAACGCCGCGGAAAACGGACTGCTGCACGAGGAGGGACGCGCCGCAATCTGGGAGATCGATCGCGCCACCGGCAGCTCTCGCGTCTTCGCGACGGGACTCCGCAATCCGGTCGGGCTCGCGTGGGAGCCGCAGAGTCACGCCCTCTGGGTCGCTGTGAATGAGCGAGACGAGCTCGGCAGCGATCTCGTTCCCGACTACATCACGTCAGTGCGCGCCGGCGGATTCTATGGATGGCCGTTCAGCTATTACGGAAAGCACGTCGACAGGCGAGTGGAGCCGCAGCATCCGGATCTCATCGCGCGCGCCATCGTCCCCGACTACGCCCTCGGGCCACACACCGCATCGCTCGGCCTGACGTGGTCGGGGGCGAGCGCACTGCCACCGCGCTTCAGCAGCGGGATGTTCGTCGGTCAGCATGGATCCTGGAATCGCAAGCCGTTCAGTGGCTACAAGGTGATATTCGTGCCCTTCGCGAACGGGATGCCGTCGGGCCAACCGGTCGACGTCCTTACCGGATTCATCCGGCCCAACGGCGAGGCGATGGGGCGGCCGGTTGGTGTCGCCATCTCCGGAGATGGGGCGCTGCTCGTCGCGGATGATGTTGGGAATGCGGTCTGGCGCGTTACATCCAGGTAGCGGGTCCTCGGCGCTTCGGCGGCGCATCGAATACTGAAGCAGGGAGCTGAAAGCTTTGCAGCTGGCTAGCTCGGAGCTTCCATACTGGCGCGCTCAGTGCCGCTACCTACCGCGCATCGCCAAAGCGCGTTCGAAGCAGATCAATACCGTCACTGTGACTCGACCGCCAATATAAAAGCTCCCCAGCTATTAAGCGTATTTGGCTTACAGCTCCCTGCTTCAGTTTTGTGGATGCCACCGCAGCGTTAGGGGAGCGGATTCTTCGGCAGCAACCCCATTTCATCCAGGAACCGGTGCCCCCCTGTCGCGCGCTCGGCTCGCGATTTGACGCGCGTCATCACAAGACGATCCTTCGTTCGCGTCATCCCGACGTAGAGCAGCCGCCGCGCCTCCTCCATGTCCTGCTTCTTCACCACGCCCTCTCGCGGCAACGGAATCAGCTGCTCGTCTTCCACCCCGACGATGTATACCCGCGAGAACTCGAGACCCTTGGTGGAATGCATCGTGAGCAGGTTGACGCGATTCTTCTCCGTCTGAGCGCCGTCGTACTTCGAGAGCACCGCTCTTTCGAGAAAGGCGCTCACCTGCTCCGCGAGCTCACCGGTCGCGCACGCCTCGATGAGGCGCCGCAGTCTCCCCATCGTCTCCGGGTACCTCTTGTCCGCCGAGCGCTCGGCGCGAATGCGCTCCATTAGCTGGCGACCGCCGAGCAGCGCGATCAGGTCTTCGACCGTCGGCAGCTCTGCATCACGACACAGCGCCCGCTCTCTCTCGTAGAAGTCAAGACACTCGCTGCGCCGGCCGAGTGAATAAGCAGGAATGAACTCGAAGATCTTTCTGGCCTCGTCGCAGAGCGATTCGCGATCACTCAGAGCGAGCGCGACCCCGAGCTGGTCGAGGAGATTCACGAGCGCGGTCTTGCGCGCGTACTCGAGCTTCGTCTCGCTCAAGGCGGGAAACAATTTCGCCAATGTGCGGCAATCATCGAGCGCCTGATGCGACTGACCGGTGGCAATCCCGTACCGTTTCGCGAGGTGCTCGAGTCTGCGGCTGGTCGCGTGCAGGGTTCGAGCGAGGGGAAGCGTGTCGTACGTCGAGAACGCCGTTCCGCCGGCGAGCTTCGCGGCCATCCGACGCAGAATCGGAAAGTCGAACATGTAGCCGTTGTGCGCGACGAGGATGTCGACGCCACAGAATTTCTGGAACTCGGGCCACATCGCCTCGAAATACGGCGCATCGGCGACGTCGTCCTCCGAGATTCCGTGGGTGGCGAACGCGCCGGATGTGATCGGCACGCGCGGCTTCACCCGGGTGTGATACTCCGCGACGATTTGGCCGTCCCGCACGCGCACCGCGGCGATCTCGACAATTTCCGCGGTGTCGACATCTTTGTCGGTCGTCTCCAGGTCCACGGCGGTGAAATCCCCGAAGGTGCTGGCAAAGCCTTTCGTGCGCACCAGCTGAGCGGTCTTGAACAGTCCGAGGCCCAAGCCGAGGGACGCCAGATCGGCCGGCGTTATTCGCAGCGCGTCGGCGCCCGGAGCTCCTCCCAGCTCGACCGAGCGCACACCCATCTCCAGCAACATTCGCATCGCCGGAATCTCGGCACCGCCGGCGCGCGGCATCCACACCGCCTGTCCGCCGTCGATCGCCCGCTGAAGTCGCTTGGCCAATCCTACCACTTCCTCGTGCGACGCGGGATCGCTGAGATCTTCCTGGTGCTCCTCGAGGACAGTGCGATAGGTTCCGACCTTTTCCGAAAGAATGTCCTCGACGAGTGAGCTGAGCGATGTGTGGTTCTTGCCAAGCGCGTCGAGATTCTTGAGCGCGTAGAATCCGCGCCAGATTTTCTTGGCATCGCCGTGCTCGCGCGGGAGCGACCGGGCCATGTGCTCGAGCTGGTGTATAAGACTACGCCCTGTCTCTTCCGCCCACGCGCGTGCGCCGTCGAAGAGCGCGTCAGGAAGCACCGCCTGATAGAACATCTCCTGATGGATCTCGTCGTCCGGATTGGCGATTACCCGCAGCGCCGCGAGGACGTAGGCCACGACTTTGTCGTCGGCAAGCGCACGGCCTTGAGCGAGACAACAGGGAACGCCCGCATTGAGGAAGGCCGTTTCGAGAGCGCTCCCGATCTTGTGTGTCCGGTAAAGCACGGCCACATCGCCCCAGCCGAATTGTTCTTCGTTTGCCAAGTGATCACGCCGGAGATCATCCATGATCCAGCTGGTCTCGGCACCGTCGTCGACGAAGTTGAGCGAGGTGACGGCGAATGGCGATTCGTGCGTGGTGTGTTGAGCGGTACGATCCTCGAACAGCGCTTCATTGTTCGCGATGAGACGACGCGCGACGTCCAATACCGCCTGCGCGGAGCGATGATTCTCGCGGAGGTGGATCACGCGGTCCGCCTCGATCTTGAAATCCTTCTGGAACTCGAGAAAGCCGCGCGGGTCCGCGCCCGTCCACGAGTAGACCGACTGCTCGTGGTCGCCGACCACGAAGATGTGCCGGTGTTCCCGGGCGAGGTAGCGAATGACAGCATACTGCATCGAGTTCAGATCCTGGAACTCGTCGACGAGGACTACATCCCAGCGAGCGCGAACTTGGGCGGCCACGCTGTCGATTCTGAGCAGCTCTGCCGCTTTCAACACCAGAGAGTCGAAGTCAGCGACGTTTTGATCCGAGAGAATCTTCCGATAGCGGTCGAAGTATTTCTGGTACCGGTGGCCGAGCGGTTCGCCGCGAAAGCGGTAGCGCGCGAATGCATCGAGAACGCTCTTGTGCATCTTCGCCGGAACTCTGAGCCGCCGAAGCACGGATTTCTGATACGGCTCGTCGGCGATCCCGAACCCGAGCTCGAGACCCACCTGCTCGCCGAATTCGCGCAGCAGCTCCGCACAGAATGCGTGGATCGTCCCGCGCTTGATGCGCTCGACGCTCGGGCCGAGCTCGCGCTCGAGGCGTTCGGCGATCTCGCCCGCCGCTTTGTTCGTGAAGGTAAAGACGCAGATTCGAGCAGGGTCTATGCCCAGGCGTTCGATGAGGAATCGAATCCGTTCGATGAGGCAGAAGGTTTTTCCCGCGCCCGGACCCGCGAGCACGAGCAGCGGTCCGGCTTCGGCTTCGATTGCGAGGCGCTGTGAAGGCGACGGAGTGCGCGAAACGGAAGCGGCGTCGGTGGGCACCGGCGCCGCCTTGGCGATAAACGCTGGGTCGTTTCGCGCGGATCCCTCCGCGCGGGTGCTCGTGACAGTCAGGCTAGGTTGTCGGGTAGAAGAAGTGCTCGTGGACGACCTTTCCGTCCTTCACCGTATACAGAGCCATTTCCTCCATTGTGTTACGCTTGCCGCTCATCTTGGATGTCGTGTCGTACTTGTAGTACACGGCAAACTTGTCGTGTCCGATGAACGGTCCGTCGACGCCGGCGGAATGGACCTCGTTGTTCTCGACCCACCATTTGTTCTTTCCCATGATTGCCTCAATTCCTTTCAGCTCGCGTGGCATCGTTTCGTTGCCCATCGATTCGACGCTGACGATGTCTGGCGAGTAGAGGGAATTGATCGCGTCCAGGTTTCGGCCTGCCCGGCAGAGGGAGACGAGCTCCTCGGCGACGGTGGCGATGGATGCGGGTGCGGAAGTGGTCATGTTGCCTCCTGGTTTAGTGTCCATAGTCTGCTTCGGCGCTTCCCCGGCGCCTTTCTTATGTTAGCAGATGAACGGCCGGGCGCCAGAACCCGGGCGGCTGGACGGCGCGTCCGCCGGTCGAATCGCCGGGTCACTCGCCAAAGCATGTGTCCCACTTATAATACCACAGATTAACTGTTTAATTAAACTTTATGCTTAAGGCACACAAGCGTGCAAAGGCGAAAGTTCCCGTGAGGGAAGCGGCCACCGAGCAGAGGATTCTCGAAGCCGCGCGCGCCGTATTCCTGCGGCGTGGTACCGCCGGCGCCCGCATGCAGGAGATCGCGCAGGAGGCGGGCGTCAACCAGGCGTTGGTCCACTACTACTTCCGCACCAAGGAGCGGCTCGCCGGAGCCGTCTTTCAGCAAATCGCTTCGCGCATCTTCCCCGCCCTCGCCCAGACCCTTGGCGCCGACATCTCGCTGGACGAGAAGATCGATCGCCTCATCGCGATCTACCTGGACAATCTCTCCCAAAACCTGTTCGTGCCCGGATACCTGATCTCGGAGCTGCATCACCATCCGGAGCGCGTTCAGCAGCTGCTCTCGAGTGTCATCGGTGCGGATCCACGAATACTGATGCCGTCCCTGCTGAAGACTCTCGAGAAGCAGATCAACGAGCGTGTCCATGAAGGCACGATGCGACCAATCAAGCCCCAGCAGTTCGTCGTCAATCTGATCTCGCTGTGCATTTTCCCCTTCGCCGCCCGACCTATGCTCTCGATCGTTTTTGGAATGGACGACGCCGCGTTCATGCGATTCATCGCCCAGCGGAAGAAAGAGCTTCCGGATTTTGTCCGCAGCGCACTACGGCCATGACATACCCTCGCTTCGCTCTCATCGTGCTGGCGCTTTCCTCCTTCGCCGCGCGGACATCGGCACAGGTTCCCGGGGCCGACACCGTTCACGTCCTCTCCGGCGATTCGCTGCGATTGGGCGCACTTCAGGACACAGCGGTTATGCGCGATTCGCGTGGCCGCGAGCTGGCGCTCTTGCTGGAGCAGTCGCGGCTGCGGCAGCAAAACCTCTCTGCTCTACGGCGCCCGATACTCACACTCGAGGGCCAGGCGCAATATCAGTCCGATGTGACAACGATTCCGATTACCCTTCCCGGCGGCATCTCCCCGCCAACACCGCCGCACGACACGTACGACGCGCATCTGGCGGTGGGGCAGAAGCTTTACGATCCGACCATCGGTCCCCAGCGCGCAGTCGAGGACGCCCAGCTTGCCGAAGCCCAGGCTCGCCTTCGTGCCGAGCTGTATCCGCTGAGACAGAGCGTGAGCGATGCGTTCTTTGCAGCGCTTCAGGCGCAATCGCAAGTTTCCGAGTTGGAGAACACGATCACCGACCTCGAGGCCCAGCATCGCGTCGCCGTTGCGCGCGTACGGGAGGGCGCGGCACTATCCAGTGAGGAGAAGACCCTCCGCGCCGAGATACTGCGACGCCGGCAGGCCGTGGCGGAAGCATTTGCCAATCGGCGCGCAGCGCTCGCAATTCTCACTGACCTCTCCGGCAAGTCCTACGACAGCACGACGCTGCTCGGCTCGACCGATCTTACCGTCAGGGTTGGTCTGGCGCGGGATTCCCTGACCGTTCTTCGAGCGCGCCCCGAATACGAGCAGTTCTCCCGCGCGCGGGCGCTACTCGAGCAACAGGAGCGCTCGCGTAAGGCGCAGGATCTTCCGCGAGTATCCGCATTCGGCCGAGCGGGTTACGGAAGACCCGGCCTCAATCCGCTGAGCACGAAGTTCGACAGCTACTGGCTCACGGGGATTCAGCTGCAGTGGTCACCGTGGAAGTGGGGGACGGACAAGCGCGATCGACAGATTCTCGCGTTGCAGCGCCAGATCATTTCGGCGCAGGAGCAACAGTTCACTGACAACCTGCGTCGTGGGGTTGAGCAGGACGTCGCGACGATCGACCGGCTCGAAGCCACGATCCGCGACGACGATGAGATCGTCGCGCTGCGCGAGAGCATCCTCGCGGAAACGCGCGCGCGATTCAATGAAGGCGTGGTGACTTCGGCGGAATACGTTGACAGGCAGACCGATGTTCTCAGCGCGCGCACCGCCCGCGCGCTCCACCGCGTGGAGCTTGCCCAGGCTCGCGCGCGTTTCCTCACCACGCTGGGTATCGAGGTCCGCTGATGCGCGCGCACGAAAAATGTCCGCATGTAATCGTGATTTGTCTCGCGCTGGCGTGTCATCGCGGCACTACTCCCGACGCCTACGGAAACTTCGAAGCAGACGAGGTATCGGTTTCCTCACAGGCGAGCGGGCAGCTGATGATGTTCACTCCGGTGGAAGGGACAACGTTACGCGTAGGCGATGTCGTCGCCGCGGTGGACACGACGCAGCTCGCGCTGGAGCGAGCGCAGCTCGTCGCGCAGCAGCAGGCGACCGGCGCGCGCGTCGCGGAGGCGGGCAGGCAGATAGGCGTATTTCAGGTGCAGCTCACGATCGCGCGCCGCAACTACGAGCGGATGCAGCGCCTGTTCGATCAGCATGCCGCCACCGCGCAGCAGCGGGACCAGGCCGAGCGCGACTACAGGACGCTCGTCGCCCAGATCGAGGCGGCGAAGGCACAGCAGCAGAGCGTAGCTCGCGATGCTTCTTCCGGTGCGGCCCGAGTGGCCCAGATCAGCGATCAGATCGCCAAGAGCAGAGTGATCAACCCCGAGGCGGGGACAGTGCTCGCAACCTACGTAAAGACCGGCGAGGTCGTTCAATCGGGTCAGGCGCTGTACAAGATCGCCGACGTGGACACGCTGATCCTTCGGGCCTACGTCACCGAGAACCAGCTCTCTTCCTTAAGGCTTGGACAAACCGTACAGGTTCACGTCGATCAGGGCGGCGGCAGGCTGCTCACGCTCCCTGGCACTGTCCGCTGGATCTCGATCAAGGCGGAATTCACTCCCACTCCAGTTCAAACTCGCGACGAGCGCGCTGATCTCGTGTACGCGATCAAGGTGTACGTGCCAAATCCCAGGGGCGCACTCAAGATCGGGATGCCTGCCGATCTCACGCTTGCGGTTACGCCGCCGGCGCGCACGACGTGAGCAATGCGGTCGAGGTCCGCTCGGTCAGCAAATCGTTCGGCGCAGTCAAGGCGGTCGACGATGTGACATTCGGCGTGGGCGAAGGGGAGCTGTTCGGCCTCGTCGGTCCAGACGGCGCGGGCAAGACGACGCTCTTTCGCATCCTTACGACGCTGCTCATTCCCGACAAGGGTACAGCAACGGTGCTTGGACTCGATGTCGTAAAGGATCTCTGGGCGATTCGCTCCCGCGTGGGCTACATGCCCGGCGGATTCGCTCTTTATCCCGATCTGAGCGTGATCGAGAATCTCGAATTCTTTGCGGCTGTGTTTGGCACCACTGTCGAGAAAGGGTACGAGCTCATCGCTCCCATCTACAGGCAGATCGAGCCGTTCCGCGACCGCCGAGCCGAGGCGCTCTCCGGCGGGATGAAGCAGAAGCTGGCGCTCTCGTGCGCACTGGTGCACCGCCCTGACATTCTGCTCCTCGACGAGCCAACAACCGGCGTCGATGCGGTTTCCCGGCGCGAGTTCTGGGATCAGCTCGGGAACCTCAAGGCGTCCGGCCTCACGATCGTCGTCTCGACTCCATACATGGATGAGGCGCTCCGCTGCGACCGTGTTGCGCTCATTCACGGCGGCAGGATTCTCGAAATCGATCCGCCCGGCTCCATTGGCAGTCGCTATCCCCTCCCCCTCGTCGCGGTGAAGGGCTCTGACAGGTTCGGGCTGCTGCGCGAGTTGAGAGAGTTCCCGCACGCCCATTCAGTGTACCTGTTCGGCGACGAGCTGCACTATACGGACAATCGCGCGACCACGCCCGCCGAGGCGATCGCCCGCGAAGTCGCAGATTTCCTGATTCGGCGCGGCCATCGCGACGTGACAGCATCACCGATCGCAGCGGGAATCGAAGACAGCTTCATCGAGCTGATGGGTGGGGCGCCGGCTCCAACAGCGACGGCGGCATGACCTCGTCTGCCCCTAAGGCTGATGCCATCGCCATCGATGCGCGCGACCTCACCCGCCGCTTCGGGTCGTTCGTCGCAGTCGATCATATCACATTCGACGTCAAAGCCGGCGAAGTCTTCGGCTTCCTGGGAGCCAACGGCGCCGGCAAGACTACAGCGATCAAGATGCTGGTCGGACTTCTCGCGCCGAGCGAGGGTGTCGCGCACGTAGCTGGTTGCGACATCCGCATCCAACGCGAACAGATTCGGCGCAGCATCGGCTACATGAGCCAGCGCTTCTCGCTCTACGGCGACCTCACGGTGCGTGAGAACATCAGGCTGTACGGCGGGATCTACGGATTGCCGGCCGAGCAGATCGCGGAGCGCACGACCACAATGCTCGAGACGCTCGGCCTCAGCGCCAATGCAGACGACCTCGTGGGGAAGCTTCCGCTTGGGTGGAAGCAGAAGCTCGCTTTCTCCGTTGCGCTCGTCCACCAGCCCAGGATCGTGTTCCTCGACGAGCCCACGGGCGGCGTCGATCCAATCACGCGACGCCAGTTCTGGGAGCTGATCTACTCCGCCGCCGCTCATGGAACGACCGTATTCGTCACCACCCACTACATGGATGAGGCCGAGTACTGCGACCGCATCTCGATCATGGTCGATGGACGGATCGCCGCGCTCGGCACACCGGCGGAGCTCAAGGAGAAGTACGGAACAGACAGCGTCGATGACGTATTCGTGCGGCTGGCGCGTAGCGCGACCAAAGGCGAGGCAGCGTGAACCTCAACGCGTTGCGGGCGTTCGTACGAAAAGAATTCCACCATATCCTGCGCGACCGGCAAACGCTCACGATCCTTCTGATGATGCCGCTGGTGCAGGTGATCCTATTCGGCTACGCGCTGCGAAGTGATGTCAGGGACATCAGGCTGGCAGTAGTCGACCCCACCCCTGATCACGCGACACTGGACCTGCGAAACCGCCTTCTCTCCACGAATCACTTCCGAATGGTGGCAACCAGCAAATCGCCGGACATCATCGAGCCGCTCTTCAGAAGGGGTAAAGCCGATGTGGCGCTCGTGTTCGATCCCGATTTCGCGAGCCACCTGCAGGGCACCGACCCGGCCCGTCTCCTCATCGCCATCGATGCCTCCGATCCGAATACGGGGACCACGTATCTCAATTACACGCGCGCCGTCGTGCAGTCCTACCAATCCGATCTGAACGCGGCGACAAGACAGGTGAGGCTGGTCGTCGAGACGCGCATGCGCTTCAACCCGACCCTCGAGAGCGTGAATCTCTTCGTTCCCGGATTGATCGCGCTCGTCCTCGTGCTCGTCTCGGCGCTCATGACCGCGATCTCGCTGTCGCGCGAGAAAGAGCGCGGAACGCTCGAGGTCCTGCTCGTGTCGCCGCTGCGTCCACAACAGATCATTATCGGCAAGGTTCTGCCATATCTGGCACTCGCCTTTGCCAACGTCCTCACTGCGCTCCTCGCCGCCTGGGCGGTGTTCCACGTTCCGTTCCGGGGCAGCTTGCTTCTCCTCCTCGCCGAGAGCGTTCTGTACACGCTCGTGTCGCTGGCGCTGGGAGTGCTCGTTGCGGCGCGGACATCGTCGCAGCGCGCAGCGATGCTTACGGCGATGCTCGCGACCATGCTGCCAAACACTCTCCTGTCGGGAATGATCTTTCCGCTTGCCAGCATGCCGGCCTGGCTCCTCCCCGTCACGTACATCGTGCCCGCCCGCTGGTTCATCGTCGTTGCGCGAGGGATCATGCTGAAAGGAGTCGGGCTCACGATTCTGTGGCGCGAGACACTGGTTCTGTCGATCATGGCTTTGGTGCTGCTCGCGGCGGCGATGCGAAGCTTCAAGCCCCGAATGGAATAGCGATGCAATCGCTCCGATACCTGCTGCGCAAGGAGTTCCTGCAGATCTTCCGCGACCGTTTCATGGTCGCGCAGCTGATGCTGATGCCGGTAGTCCAGCTTCTGCTGCTGGGCAGCGCCGCAACTTTTGAAGTGAAAACCGCGCGGATGTACGTAGTCGACCGTGATCACAGCGAAGCGTCGCGCGGGCTCGTCGACAGGCTTCAGGCCTCCCGCCGCTTCAACGCGGTGGGCTCCTCGCCGTCGCTCGATGTCGGCAACCAGTGGATGCTCGAGCGGAAGACCGACATGATCCTGAGCATTCCTCAGGACTTCGAGCGCGACGTCGTGCGCACGCGAACCGCGCCCGTGCAGCTGGTCATGAATGCCGAGGACGGCGCGGCGGCCGGTGTGACGCAGTCATACGCTGCTCAGATCATCGCTGCGTACGCCAGAGAGCTGGGGGAAGAGCTGGCGCCTATCGCGAACGCCGCAGGGCGCACGACAATCGCGACGGCCTCGATAGGCGCACAGCCGATCGAGGTTCGGGCGCGCGGATGGTACAACCCTGACCTCGACTACCGCGACTACATGGTCCCGGGAATCCTGGTGCAGCTCGTGACGGTAGTAGGCACGCTCATGGCCGCCATGAACATCGTGCGTGAGAAGGAGTTGGGGACTCTCGACCAGCTGAGCGTGACTCCCTTATCGCAGGGCGCATTCATGGCTGCGAAGCTGATTCCATTCTGGGTCATCGCGCTCGTCGAGCTTACCCTTGGACTCCTTGTGGGCCGCTTCGTGTTTCACATCCCCATGGTCGGGAGTATTCCGCTCGTCTTCGTCGCGGCTGCGATCTACCTGGTCGCCGCACTTGGCATCGGGCTGTTCATCTCGACTCTTGTCGACACGCAGCAGCAGGCGATGTTCGTGACGTTCTTCATCATCATGATTTACCTCCTGATGAGCGGCCTTTTCACCCCGATCCGCTCGATGCCCGACTGGGCGCAGTGGATGGCGCAGCTCAATCCCGTTAAGCACTTCATAGAGATCATGCGCGGAATTTTGCTCAAGGGAGCGACCGCGCGCGACATCGCGCGTCCGATCGGGATTCTGGCGTTGTTCGGAGCCGTGGTGCTCACCCTCGCTGTAAGACAATATGGGAAACGAGTCGGGTAGCTCCCGATATCGCGCGCGGCTCTTTTGCTAAAAGATTGATGCGACGTCACATTCCCCGGACCGATCTGAGGTAAGCAATGCCGAACGAAGGTCCGAAGCTCAAACCAATCACCGACCCCGACCGGATCCGGCTGGACGATGCCGATGCCGCTGCTCCAGACGGTCTTCCTCAGGGAGACGACCTGGACAAGGCCGCCAGGCACGAACGAAAAAGGCTGGAAAAGCTTCAGTCGGTCTTGTACGCCGACGGCCGCTACGCGCTCCTCGTCGTTCTACAGGGCCGCGATGCGTCGGGGAAAGATGGGACCGTCAAGAAAGTCTTCCGCAGCGTCAATCCAATGGGCTGCGAGGTGACGAGCTTCAAGGCGCCGACGGACGCGGAGCTCGAGCACGATTTTCTATGGCGCATACATCAGCGCGTCCCGCGGCGCCGGATGATCGGAATCTTCAATCGCTCGCACTACGAGGACATCATCGTCCCGCGCGTGCACAAGTTATTTCCGAAGAAGATCTGGTCAGCGCGGTACGACCAGGTCAACGAGTTCGAGAAAACGCTCACCGAGAACTCTGTCGTAATCCTGAAGTTCTTCCTGCACATCTCGCGCGACGAGCAGAAAAAGCGACTGAAGGAGCGGCTGGAGAACCCAAAGAAGAACTGGAAGTTCAGGGCCGGCGACCTCGACGATCGAGCGCTGTGGGACGAGTATACGAGCGCCTATCGCGATATGATCGAAAAGTGCAGCACGAGCTGGGCGCCATGGTACATCGTGCCCGCCGACGACGAAGACGCGCGCGATCTCCTGATTGGGCGAAAGATCGCGGACACACTCGACGATCTCGACCTGCGGTATCCGACCCTCGATCCTGACCTAAAGGGTATCAAGGTCAAATAGTCCACTACCCCGTATTTCGCAGCCCCTGCGCGATCCCGTTGAGCGTCGTCGCGAGCGCGTCGTCGATGGCTTCCCTCTCCTTCTCATGTTTCGCGACGCCAGTGCGCTTTCTCCGCAGCAGTGAGATCTGGAGCAGCGACAGCGGGTCGACGTATGGGTTTCTCAGCGCAATTGCCGACTGCAGCACCGGCGTGTCGTCGAGCAGCTCCTGGTGTCCTCGCACCAGGAGAACCGCTTCGACCGCGCGCTGATACTCCTCGACCAATGAATCGAGCAGCCTGAGATCCCCGCCGAGGTGGCGGACGTACGCGCGAGCGATCTCGACATCCGTCTTCGCGCAGACCATCTCCGCTTTCGCGAGAAGGTCGTCGACGAACGGCCACGCGCTCACCATGCGCTGCAGTCTGCGCAAACCAGCTCGCGTAGAGACTTCCTCGCCAAGCGCGGTTCCAACGCCGAGCCAACCCGTCAGCATGAGCCGGATCTGGGTCCAGCCAAATCCCCACGGAATCGCGCGGATTCCTTCGATTCCGGCCTTGGCGCCGGGCCGGTACGCGGGGCGGGATCCGAACCGCGCGTTCGCAAGCTCGTCGATGGGCGTAGTCATGCGAAAGAGCTGGAAGAGGGCGTCGCCCTCGTACACGAACTTGTGATAAACACTCCGCGACCGCGCGGACATGCGATCCATGACTTCGCGGAAGTCTTCGACCTCCTTCACGCCGACTTTCTTTCTCCAGTCGGTGAACTCATGCAATAGCACACCTGCCGCCGTCACCTCCAGCGTCCGCTCGGCGACAGGCAGCAAGCCGAACTGCTGGGAGATGATCTCTCCCTGTTCGGTGATCTTGATGTGGCCCTCGCTCGTCCCGGGAGGCAGCGCGGCCAATGCGCGATAGACAGGCGACCCTCCGCCCCGTCCAACGCTTCCTCCTCTGCCGTGAAAAAGACGCAGCTCCACCTTTGCGTCGTCAAATACGGTGGCAAGCGATTCCTGCGCACAGTACAACCCCCAGGAGGCCGCGAACATCCCGGCATCTTTGCCGGAGTCGGAATAGCCGATCATCACTTCCTGCTTCCGTCCGCGGGCCTGCAGCTGCCGCGAGTAGACCGGATCGTCCAGCAGCGTCGCCATCACGACTGGCGCGTGCTCGAGATCTTCGAGTGTCTCGAACAGCGGAACGACATCCAGGCGAGACATCGGTTTCTTGCCGGCGAGATTGAGGAGTCCCGACTCGCGGGCAAGGAGCAACACCTTTAGCAGATCATCCGGCGAGCGCGTCATCGAAATTATGTACGTGCAGGCAGCCGCCTCTCCGGCTTCGTCCTGGATGGTCCGAATCGCGTCGAAGGTGTCTACGACCTGTCGCGTGGCTTCAGACACTTTGCGATTCTTGAGCAGGGAACGTGTTCCCAACAGCAGCGAGCGAAGTCGATTTCCGTCCGTTCCATCATTCTTTGGCCCCAGAATCTCTGTTACCGCGGCCGAATGAACGTCAGCATGGTCCCGCACATCCATCATGAACCCATGAAAGCCGTGCGCGCGGACCGACGCATACAGTGGATCGAGGGTGGTGCGGCACGCCTGCTCCGCGCCGGCGCGCAGGAGAGATTTGCGCACGAGCAGTAAATCGGATTCAAACTCGGCCACGGTCTTGTATGCAGCCGGCTCCTTTCTCGAGCGACCGGCGTCGCGGGAGGCGACCAATCGACGAGTCGCATCCATGCGCGCGGCCATGAAGCTCAATTTGAGCCGCAGCGGCTCGTCGGCGTTGCGTTTTTTGTTTTTCTTCCAGACAAGCGGCAGCAGTTTCCCGTCTTTTTCCAGAGACTTGAGCAGCGCATCGAACGGCGGCGCGATAGAAGACGAGATCGATAGCCTCCGCGTCAGGTCGTCGAGGACTTCCTGGTAGCGGCCTAGTATGACATGGCTTGCACGGCGCGCCGTCGCAATCGTGATCTCCGGAGTGACATAAGGATTCCCATCGCGGTCTCCGCCAACCCACGTTCCGAATCGCAACGGAACCGCGAACCGGAAAGAATCGGCACTGCGCGCAAATTCCTCCTCGAATGCGAGTGCGAGCGTCGCCTGCATGTACGCGCCGGACTGGAGGAGGCGCGTCTCCAGATACCACAGCGCCGAGCTGACCTCGTCAAGGACGGAAGGGCGGTCCTGCCGGACTTCGCTCGTGAGCCATAGCAACTCCACTTCCCCTTCCAGTGCCTGCTCGATCAGTCTCACTTCATCCGCGGGCGCGGCTTCACGCGAAAGAAGGCCCTCCGCGACGCGGGCCTGGAGTCCGAGAAGCGTACGGCGGGTCGACTCGGTGGGATGCGCGGTCAGCACTGGGCGGATATCGAGGTCGAGCATGGCCTGCTCGATGTCATCGGCGCTCGCGCCGAGGTTCCGGAGCTGCCTCATCGTCCACCGGGCTGACGCAGGCTGCGGCTCGGTGACGCCCCGCCCCAGATACGCGTTACGCCTTCGCACCCGATGGGTCTGTTCGGCGGTGTTGATCAGCAGAAAGAACAATGTGAACGCGCGCGCGGCCATGGCGCATTGCTCGACGGTGAAGCGATCTATCTGCTTCAACAGGACGTCGAGGGTCGGAGCGTCGGGATCACCGTGGCGGCGGGCTCGGGTGGCGACTCGAAGCTTTTCGACGATTTCGAACGCTTCCTCTCCCTCCAGGCGCCGGATGACACGGCCGAGTGCCCCGGCGAGCCACCGAACGTCGTCGTGTAACGGGAGGTCTTCCTTACGCGGGGGAGCCGGGGTTGCCACGGCGTGAATGATACCGAATCTCGCAGGTTTCCGCCCAGCAGCGGTCACGAATTAAGAGCGTTTTTCGAGATACCGCGCGCATTGTCAATCGTCCTATAAGAGCATCAGCTAAACTCTTTTGCTCCGCATCTCCCCAAGCTCACAAAATGAAGATTCCCCATAGCAGACCCATTCTCGTTTCCTTCGGACTGGCGTCCACAGCGCTCGTTATGTTTGCGCTGCTTCTTGTCGAATGGCAGGGGGGAACGGCGGCTGTCGAGTCGTTCGAATGGGTGAGCCACACGCTCGAGGTCCAGCGCGAATTAGCGACCGTCGAAGCGCGGATGAGTGAAGCGGAGGCCGGCCAACGCGGGTACCTGCTCACCGGGCACACCAGCTTTCTCGAGCCCTACACTGCCGCCAAGAAAGACGTCGGCGCGAGGTTGGCAAATCTTCGCCGTCTGGTATCCGACAATCCGGCGGAGCTTCGCCGCCTGCTGAAAATAGAGTCCACTTCCCGCGCGAAGATCGCCGAGCTCGACTCGAGGATCAACCTGGCCCGTGCAGGCAAGCGCGACGAGGCTATCAACACCGTGACGATGGCGCACAGCGACAGCCTCATGACGGAAATCCGGTCGGGCCTTCAGGAGATGACGAACGACGAGGCGACCAATCTTCGGGACCGGCAGCAGTCCCTGGTGAGAGAGCTGCGCCGCGGCGACATGGTCTCTCTGGGACTCGCGGGCGCGTTGCTCGTGATGCTGATAGCGCTCATTGTGATCGCGCGAGGCGCGGAGCATTATCGGAATCTCGTAACGCTATGCGCGTGGTCGAGATTGGTCGAATTCGAGGGCGAGTGGATAAGCTTCGAGGAGTACCTGCGCCGCAAGTTCGACATCTCCGCCACCCACGGGATCTCGCCGGATGCGCTGTCGCAGATCGAAGTCGGACTCGAGGAGAAAAAGGAGTTGAATGGCAGTTCGCCTGAGGCTCTCTCACTGCTGGAAATCGCACTCGAGGAGCCGAAAAAGGCGTCATAGTTCGGCTGCGATGTGGGTCGCGCCAATTGAAAGCAACGGCAACAGAACAAGTCGCGAGCCGTCAGCTGGAAGCAGAAAGCCTTACTACGCCGGGACGTCACTCGCGCAGGTCAGGCCACAATCAATTCCTTTTTGGTGTCACGCCATTGGGGGCGTCCCGACGTTTTACGGCTAGCAGCTAAGAGGCATTCAGCTATTAGCTCACGACTTGTTCTGTTGCAGTTTTCCGAGGAAAACCGGACTGGCCAGAATCCCACCAGATCGCTCGACCACCGCGATGCCTGTTACTTGAGCCGCCGCGCCAATCCCGCCAGATAATCTGCCGCCTGCGCGATCGGCTTTGCTCCCGTGAGCACGGCCTGATCCAAAGCCGGAATTCTTGGCTCGCTATTCAGGTTGCGAATGCCGAGACGTCTGCGCAGCTCGTCGCGAAAAGCGCGAGCGGGCCGGTAGAATCGCTCCTTGAAAGCGCGCCCACGTCGCAGATTGTTCTCCATCAGCTCGGCGCTTTGGCTGTCGAGCGCCTCTTCGAGCGCCTCTTCCGTTGCCGCCTGAATCGGCTGCGCGGGGGCAAGCGTCTTCACGAACTCACGGTCGGCGCTGGCCTCGAAGGTTTTCATCTCCTTCGCCAGTTGAAGTGCTTCGTCGCGAAGCTCTGCGGGCGCCAGCTCACTCAACACCTCAACGAGCGGATCAACGACTTCGGACTGCGGCGTACCCTTGGCCGCGGTTGGCGACTCGAAGCCGGTGAACCTGGGGCCCGTGTACAGCAGCCACAGTAACTCTGCAACCGTCATGACGATGTAGCAGGTTATTCCCACCACGACGAAGCGGACGACGGGAGGCGCCGATCTGAATATCCCGTGACCGCGCCAGAGGATGTTGAGCGCGGCGATGGCGACGCAACCGGCAAGTTTGGCGGGCTGGAGGAGTCGGGTCTGCTTCCACGCACCCGGGATCGACCGGCGCCAGATCCGCGCCTGGATGGACATTCTCACAATGAAGGGACTCTTTTCTCCCGAGCGCAGTCACGCTTTTTCGAGAAATTCCTGGAGCGTCCAATGCTTGACTAAAGCACGATCGACATGATGTGATCGTCGCCGATCTGCTCGCCGAAGTAGAATGCCGCGGACCCGACGATCGAGAACCCCATTCGGGCGTAGAAGCCAACCGCCCACGGCGCCTCCTTCCACACCTGCAGCCAGATCACATCGGCTCCGCGCGTCCTCGCGTCAGTGAAACACTCCTCCATGAGCGCGGCACCTACGCCGCGGCCCTGACTCGCCGGGTCTATATAGAAGCGCACGATCTCGAGGACGCGGTCCCCCTTCACGCCAGCCGGACGCGCCGGGCTCAACCGCATGTACGCGTAGCCTATTGCCGCTCCGCTCGGATCTTCAGCAACCAGCATCGTTACGCCCGCGTCAGCGATCGCTTCGCGAACTCCGTCTACAGGGAAAGAGCTTGCGAGGTAGCGACTGAGCTCGGGCTCCGGGTGCGTCGGACCGTAAGTCTCGGCAAACAGCCGCGCGCCGAGCGATGCGAGCATCGCGGCATCGGCGGTGTTGCACCGGCGGACCGTAAAAGGCTGGCTCTTTTTGGCTTGACCCCTCTCGAGCATCCCTTCAAGTTGACACACGCGGATTCACTCGGCCACAATCCCGCGTCGGGGCGAGGCAGATGTCCTCAATTCAGCGCGTCCGGGAGCTACTGGCTCCCGCCTACACAATCGACCGCGAGCTCGGCCGCGGCGGGATGGCGACGGTGTACCTCGCGCAGGACGCGAAGCACAATCGCGTCGTTGCGCTCAAGGTGATTCATCGGGAGCTCGCTGCCTCTCTGGGGCCCGAGCGGTTCCTGCGCGAGATCAAGGTGGTCGCACGGCTCAATCACCCGCACATTCTTCCGCTCTTCGATTCCGGCGGGGTCGAAGAGCTCCTCTACTACGTGATGCCCTACGTGGAGGGCGAATCGCTGCGGGAGCGTCTCGAGCGCGAGCAGCAGCTGCCGGTTGCCGAATCAGTCCGGCACATCCTCGCGCTCGCATCGGCGCTCGACTACGCGCACAGACAAGGCGTCGTGCACCGTGACGTAAAGCCCGAGAACATCATGCTGTACGAAGGCGAAGCGATGGTGATGGACTTCGGAATCGCCAAGAGCGCGACACGAACAAGTCCAGGAGGAACGTCGAGCGGAGGCGTTCTCGTCGGCACGCCGGCGTACGTGAGCCCGGAGCAGGCCGCATCGGCGGGTGAAGCGGACGGGCGGTCGGACCAGTACAGCCTTGCGGTTGTTCTCTACGAAATGCTCGGCGGCGAGCGGCCGTTTGCTGGAGATCCGCCGGCAGAGGCATTTGCCAAGCGATTCAAGGAGTCGCCGCCTCCGATCCGGCGGCTGCGCGAAGATGCCCCCGAAGCAGTGGAAATCGCGCTCACCAAGGCGATGTCGCCCGACCCGCAAAACCGCTATTCCACCATCGCGTCATTCGGCCATGCTTTGCATGGCACTGATGCCGGCCGGGACTTCGACACACCCACGCCACATCCGGCAGTGTCCGCGGCCAAATCGGTCGCCGTGCTTCCGTTCGTCAACATGAGCGCGGATCCTGACAACGAGTATTTCACCGATGGTATCGCGGAGGAGATAATCAACGCGCTCACTCGCATTCAGTCGCTCCGGGTAGCATCGCGCACATCGGCGTTTGTGTTCAAGGGAAAGACGGTGGACATTCGCGAGATCGGGCACAAGCTGAAGGTCTCCACAGTCCTCGAGGGAAGCGTGCGCAAGATGGGGAACACGCTTCGAGTGACGGCGCAGCTTGTGAACGTCGCGGACGGCTACCATCTCTGGTCCGAGCGCTACGACCGTGAGATGGCGGACGTGTTCGCGATCCAGGACGACATCTCACAGGCGATCGCCAAGGCTTTGCGCGTCATCCTTACCGAGGGCGAAAAAGCGGCGATCGGCGCGCCGCCCACCGTCGATGTTCAGGCGTACGACTACTACCTGCGTGGCCGGCAGTTCTTTCACCTGCACCGGCGCAAGAGTCTCGAGTATGCCGTGCTCATGTTCGACAAAGCGATCGAGATCGATCGCGACTTTGCCGTCGCGTACGCCGGAATCGCCGTCGCAAGCTCATTGCTTTACACATTCTTCGACGCGCGCGAGCTGAATCTGATTCAGGCGGAGATCGCAAGCCGAAAGGCGCTGGAGCTGGCGCCGCAGCTGGCCGAGGCGCACCTCTCGCGCGCGATCGCTGCGTGGCTCAGTGAAAAAGCGGAGGAAGCGGAAGCGGAATTCGAGGCGGCGATCAAGCTCGATCCCAAGCAGTTCGAGGCGTTCTACTTCTACGGCAGAACGCGCCGGGCGCAGGGGCGTCACGCCGAGGCGGTCAAGCTGCTCGCGAGGGCGTCGCAGCTTCGTCCGGAAGATTTCCAGGCCCCCGCCTTCCTTGGTGGGGAGTACGCGTCCATGGGCATGAGGGCCGAAGCGACTGCCGCGCGGCGCCGCGCGGTGAAGCTGATCGAGCAGCGACTCGATTTGAATCCCGACGACGCGCGAGCGTGGAACCTGGGCGCTACGACGCTGGCGAAGCTGGGAAACGAGCCGCGCGCGATCGAGTTCGCGACGAGATCGCTATCGATCGATCCCGAGGATCCGATGGTGCTGTACAACGTCGCATGCGTCTACTCGCTGATAGGAAAACCGCAGGAGGCGCTGGCGCATCTCGAGAGCGCCATCAGCCATGGCTTCGGCGACAGGCTCTCGATGGCCAACGATCCGGATCTGGTGCTCGTGCGGAAGACGCCCTGGTTTCAGGCGATCGAGCACGCGATGTACGAAAAGCGCGAGGTATCGACGAAGTGATCAAGGCGGGCACCGACAACAGCACCCCACAGGGCTAACGAGATCGGAACAGCGAACTAACGCGGCCATTGTTTCCGTTCAGTTTTCAATCGAGGCGATTCGTCTCGTGGTCAACGTCGTCCGATGCACGCCTCAATGATCGCCCGCCTGGCCCGCCGCGGATTGTCGATCGTTTCATAGAACTCGTCGAAATACTTAAGAGTCTCCCGCACTCTCCCGCGATCCATCAGCTTGCCGATCGGATCGGTGTAGAGCGCGTAGATCTCGTTCTTCTTTTCCTTGAACAGCGCGAAAACCTTCGCATACGATTCCGCATCGGCGCAAAAACCGCGGAACAGCCGCTGCCGCACGTTCGGGATATTCAGCGAAGAGTCGGGGATCGAGTAGCGCGCGTTCACGGCGCCCGCAAAATCGAAGTCGTAGGCGATTGGCATCACTAAGCCGTCGGTGCTTAAGAACAGCTCGACGTTGTGCAGACCCCCCACTGAGAAGTCCGTGTTGCCGATCATGTACTGAAACACTCCGAATAACGCGTCCTGGAACGCGTCGAGATCCTCCGGTCGCGCGCCTTTCTGATCCATGACTTTCCCGCCAAGGCGTGCCGCCACTGCGCCGGGTTCTTCCATGACGAAACCGTACCGCTTGGCGCGGATGCGTCCGCTGCCGCTGTCGGCATACGCGAACCTGAGGAGTCGCGCTTTGTGGCTCACGGGTGTGAGCAGCTGATAGATCCGGTACAGCTGGTACTCCTGGATGATGTACTGCTCGTACGTATCGTTGTCCTGGCAATAGCTCACGAGCTTCGGCTTATCGAGCTTGTGAAAGATCGTCCCCTTTGAAGTCTCTCCGGCGAAGTTGAGTCGGAGTGGCGGGAAGTCGCACATTCTCAGGCGCCAGATGCCGCGTGTGCGCGCCTTGATCGGGACAGTCACCGGATTCCCATCGGGGCCGCTGTAGGAGATCGTCGCCGGACGCCATGGAGGATTCTCGCGCTTGTCGCCGCGGATCTTCCCGATGTTTGTCGTCAACGTGACATCGAGCGGTTCCTGCGATTCGAAGAAGGACGACGCAGCGACGAGTTTCGGCGCCCCTTCAGACTTCAGCGCTTCCTGACCCTGCATCGGGCCGAGCGGGAGCACGAAGGCTGTGACCAGCACACCGAGGCGCGCGAGTGCGGCGTACGACCAGCCGTGAGTCAGCGTCTGAGGCGCCGGCGCTTTGCGAGCGCGAGGAGGATCAGCCAGCATGGGACTGTCTCCGAAAAAGAGGGCGCTCGAATATTGGGGCGGCCGGCGTTTCGCGCCATAGTTGCCTGAACGAGCCCACCCGATATGATTTGAGGCATGCGTCCACTCATCCGAATACTCTCGCTTGTTCTTTTTGTTTACGCCCCGGCCGCCTGTCAGTCGGTCGCGGCGCGGCCACTTCCGCAGGAACGGCGCGCGCCCGGGGCCTCCGCCTCAATTGAGGCCCTCCCTCCGCCTTCCCTGATCGTGCTCATCACGATCGACCAGATGCGGGGCGATTATCTGGATCGCTTCGGTCCGCAGCTGCGCGGTGGACTCGCTCGACTGGCGCGCAGAGGCGCCTGGTTCACCCACGCGCACCACGACCACGCCATTACCGAGACGGCGCCCGGCCACGCGACGCTCCTGTCGGGACGCTTCCCGCGCTCCACCGGAATCACAGCCAACCGAGAGGGAGTTGTAGATGCTGCCTCACCGCTGCTCGGTTTGCCTGCAGCCGCTGGCGCGTCGCCTTTCAGATTCCAGGGAACGACGCTCGTGGATTGGCTCCGCGCGAAGAACCCGCGCTCGCGCACCTTATCAGTCTCGATGAAGGACAGAGGGGCCATTCTTCCCGTAGGACGCTCGCGTTCCGAAGTGTACTGGTACTATCCCGACGGGCGCTTTACGACGAGCCGGTACTATCGGGATTCATTGCCCGAGTGGGTAAATCGATTCAATGCGCGTAGGCTGCCACAAAAGTTCGCGGGAAAGAGCTGGACGCTCCTGCTTCCGGACAGCGGCTACAAGGAACCGGACAGCGTGAGCGTGGAGAGGGGCGGCCGGGATTTCACATTCCCCCACGTCCTGCCGAGCGACAGCACGGCCGCGGCAAGCGCGATCGCGGTCACACCGTGGATGGACGAGATCACACTCGCCCTCGCGCTCGATGGCTTGAGCGTGCTCTCACTCGGCGAGCCGTCCCGCACAGACGTTCTTGCCATTTCGCTATCCGGCACCGACATCATCGGTCACAGCTTCGGTCCCGACTCGAGGGAAATGCACGACAACATCCTCCGCCTCGATCGCAACCTTGGCGTCTTCTTCGATTCCCTGTTCAAGCTGCGCGATTCTTCGCGTATCGCGATCGCAATGACCGGCGACCACGGCGCTGGCGTAATACCAGAGTTGGCTGCAAAAACCCGGAACCCGTCGGCAACGCGTATCAACCCTGCCGTCCTCGCAGCTGGACTACGCGATCTAGTCGTTGGCGCTGGTATCGACACGAATCTTGTTTACCTGGATCAGCAGGTAGTCGTCGCCGACCGGAATGCGTTGAAGGGCCGCAAGGCAGCGCTCGATAGCGTCCTTGCAAGATTTGCCTCACAGGTACGGAGCCTTCCTGGAGTCAGCAGAGTGGATCGGTTTCAGGACCTGTTGCACGGTGACACAATCAACGACGCTATTACGCGGCGATGGACGCATCAATTTCCGCCACAGAGCAACGTCGAGCTGGTGATCACGCAGACTCCCTATACGCTTTTCACCACTCTCGTCGCGAGTCACGGATCACCTTACGACTACGACACTCAGGTACCACTCATCTTCTACGGTGGCTGGTTTGTGGCCGGGCGCTACGGTGAATTCGCGCGCACCGTCGACCTCGCACCTACTCTCGCAGCCATCGCGGGAGTCAAACCGACCGAGCGAATCGATGGTGTCGTTCTGAAGCAGGCGCTCAAGTAACAACGCTCCGACGGTGTTCGTGAAGCGTTTTGAGATCATTTCAGCTCTCAAGGTGATGGTACGAACGACGGATGCGCGTACCGCTCCAATAGCGCGGCAGTATTCTGCGCCGCCGAAAAAGTATCCGGACCGACAATGACCACGACGCCGCCACTCTGAACAAACCGCTCGCGCGCGAGAATTCCCTTCAAGAGCGGAACGGCGAGGAATGAGTCTCCCCTGAAGCGCTGCGGACTTATTCGCCCTTGGTTGTCCCTGCCGCCTGAACAGCGATCCACTGACCCACTCGCTCCTGCAGCACATCCATCGGCAGCGCCCCCGCCCCGAGCAGCTCGTCGTGGAACGCACGGATGTCGAACCTCGACCCGAAGGCCTGGCGCGCCTGGTCGCGCAGCCTCAGGAAGGTCAGCTGCCCTACCTTGTAAGCGAGCGCCTGGGCCGGCCACGCGATGTAGCGATCCGTCTCCGACTGGACAGCTGCTTCATTCAGACTCGAGTGGTCGTGGAAGAACTGGACGACCTGGTCGCGCGTCCAGTGCTTGTCGTGGATTCCAGTATCCACCACCAGGCGGATCGCGCGCAGCATCTCATCGTCGAGCCGTCCATAATCGATGTACGGATTCTGATAGAATCCAATCTCCTTCCCGAGCCGCTCGCCGTATAGCGCCCAGCCTTCAACGTACGCGGTGTATCCCGCCTGCTGGCGGAATGGCGGAAGCGCCGGCAATTCCTGCGCGATCGAGATTTGCATGTGGTGGCCGGGCACGCCCTCGTGGTACGCGGTCGACTCGTTGTTGATAATGGTCTGATTCGCGTAGTCGTAGGTGTTGACGAAGACGTGACCCGGGCGCGAGCCATCCGGTGTTCCCTGATTGTACGAGGTGGAAGCCTCTTTCTCGCGGAACGCCTCGATAGGAAGAATCTCGAGCTTCGCCTTGGGAAGTCTCCCGAACAGCTCGGGAAGCCGAGCCCACATCTGATCGGTGTAGTGCTTGTATTCGTCGAGTATCTGCTGCCGCGATTTCGGGTGCAGGCTCGGTATTTTCGGAATCGAATCTCTGAACGCCTTGAGATCGCGGAAGCCCAGCTTCTTGGCGATTGCGAGTTGCTCTTCCTCGATGCGCGCCACTTCACGTAGGCCGAGCTCGTGGATCTCGTCGGGCGTCATGTTCGTCGTCGTCGAGCGACGGACCGCGAAAGCATAGCGCGCGGCACCGTCAGGGAGCGCCCGCGTCCCAATGTCGGCGCGCCCGCGCGGCGCATACTCGTTGCGAACGAACGCCGTGAACTTGGCGTAGCTGGGTAGTACGCTGTCCCGCACCGCGGCAAGAACTCCGGCGCGAAGACGTTGCTGGTCGCCAGCGGTGAACTCCTTCGGAAACTGAGTCGTCGGGATCGCAAACGGAGTGTCTTCCGGTTTCTGACTGGCGATGTTGCCGGCTTGAGTTACGACCTGGACGAGGAGGATCTTTGGCGGCATGAGGCCTTCCGCCATTCCCTTCCGCATCTGCACGCTCGCTTCGCCAAAGACGCGCGGGAACTGCTTCAGGCGGGCGATGTAATCGTCGTAATCCTTGACGGTCACGAAGGAGAGCGACGTTATCAGCTGCGGCAGGTCGATGTGCAGCCCGCTCATCTGATTGACAGGCATCTCCCACTCCCTGAACCTCTGCGCCTCGACGGATTCGCGGAGATTTCGCACCATCAGGTCGCGATTGAGCTTCTCCTGTTCCGGAAATCCCGTCGCATCGACAGCTTCGAACTCGCGAAGAAAGACTTTCGTCTGCGCCGCGTCGCGATCGATCGCAGCCTGCGAGAAATCAGTCAGCCGGTCGTTGTAGCGCTTGTCACCCAGGATCGACGCGAACTCGGGCGCCGTGCGGAGTGTGTATTCCCACTGCTCATCGAGGAGTTTGTGCAACGCGGCAACTCGTGCATCCACGCCTAGCGCGGAAGACGAAGGTGGAAACGTGGTCGGAGCGTTGCGCATGGGCATGCAAGCGGCGGGGATTATCGACAGGAAGCCGAGATACGCCGTGCGGAAACTACGGAGATTGCCGGTCATTGGCGGGGCGAAGGGGTTTGTGCGAAGCCTGATTCGGTACAACCTAAGGGCGCGCGCCATGATGATTTGCACTACGCGGCCGCTACGGGACCGGATTCACACGTCTACCCCTCGAGATGCAGTAGTTCCCTCGGGTGCCCGCTTGGGGACGACGCCGCTGCCTCGGAACTCGCTGAACGCCGTTACCCGGAATCTGCGTGGGCCGTCTTGCTAGCGCGGGAAGAGCGCCGGAACAGCTGTTACCTCAATTCAGGCGCGAATAACTCGAATTCGGGCACGAATCCCGCGCCTGATCGGTATTAACGGGAGTCCCAGGACCCCGTCTAATCAGCACAGATCCTCCCATCCTACAGGAGCGCATTTCTATGATGAAAAGTCCTATTCTTCTTACCGCGGCCGGGCTGCTGCTCACACTCGCCGCATGCGATTCGTCGACTAGCCCGCAGTCAGGTATCAGCGCCGCCGACGCCGCCAAATTGGCCGCCGACATGGACGACGCCTCGGCCAGCGTATTCGGCGGATTCGTCGTTGGTCCTTCGTTCTCGGTTAGCATTCCGGAAGGCGCATCCGGCAGCGTTTCCGCTCCGACCCCAATCAACCGCCAGTTCTCTCTCACCGCGGCGTGCCCGAAGGGTGGCCAGGTGACGATCGCTGGAACCACTGTCGGCACCGCAGACCGCGCGACGGGGAATGTCGCCGTCGAGACCAACGCGACCAGGACGGACGCAGCCTGTGCGTTCGAAGCTAAGGATGCCAGCATCATCACGCTGAACGGCAATCCCAACATCGCCTACCACTCGACGTT
>JBBQAV010000029.1:0-26594 GCA_038316775.1 Gemmatimonadales bacterium
GGAGCCGGCGCCGTCGCAGTGAGCGATGACGGCAAGCCGGTCGCGAGCGCGCATCTGATGAGAACGGCGCTCGAGTACGCGCGGACGTTCAAGATTCCTGTCATCGATCATTGCGAGGAGCCAACTCTCGCCGCCGGCGGATCGATGAACGAGGGGATCGTCAGCGCTCAACTCGGACTGAAAGGAGTTCCAGCCGAGGCTGAGGAGATAATGGTTATCCGCGATATCCTGCTCGCTCGTCTAACGGGCGGCCATGTGCATCTCGCGCACATGAGCACCAAGGGATCCGTCGAGCTCATTCGTTGGGGAAAGGAGCGCGGGATCAATGTCACCGCGGAAGTCTGTCCCCATCATCTTTCGCTGACCGAAGAAAGCGTGCGTGGGTACGACACGAACGCGAAGATGAACCCGCCGCTTCGCACGGCAAAGGATGTCGAAGCGCTTCGGGAGGCGGTGAAGGACGGGACGATCGATCTCATCGCCACGGATCACGCGCCGCACCACTACGACGAAAAGGAGCGCGAGTTCGCGGACGCTCCGAATGGAATCGTGGGACTGGAGACGGCGCTGGCAGTCGTGGTGACCAACCTGGTGGAAACGGGGTATCTGAGCTTCTCCCAATTGGTCGATCGCATGGCGTGCACGCCGGCTCGCATCTTCAGTCTGCCGGGCGGATCTCTAAAGCGCGGAGCTGCGGCCGACATCACCGTGTTCGATCCCAAGGCGCGCTGGAAGGTCGACCCATCATTATTTCTTTCTAAGGGGCGGAACACTCCATACGCCGGAATGACCCTCGTTGGGCGCGCCGCTTGTACTATTGTGGCTGGGTCGGTCGTCTTTCGATCGGGGAATCCTGCCCGCGGGCCGGAGAAGATAAATCGAACAAGGGGATGAAGTACGATGGCTGAGAAGGAGCCGGTCTCGCTGGACGCGCTCAATGGGCTCCTCAAGGAGCGCCAACGATACGAGGAGTGGCTCGCGGCGCTGGAAGAAAAGCGCGCGAACACTTCAGATTCCGTGTATCAGCGTGTCCAGGGCGATTATCAAACGCGCTTGCGCGAAGTATCGGGCAAGCTCGCCGAACGTGCGGGCGAGCTGCGCGAGAACATCGACGTGCTGACGGTCCGGCTCGAGGAAATCTCCAGGCAGGAAAAACAACAGCGCGAGGCTCGCCAGGAAGCAGAGCTGCGCGCGGCGGTTGGGGAGTACACCGACAAGCAGTGGAAGGAAATCGGCGGCGCGTGGGACAAGGAGCTGGCGCGTCTGGTGAAAGAGAAGAACGCGGTGGACACACAGCTCAGCGAGTTGAGCCGGATATTCGCGTTGAGCATAAAAGAGAAGCAGGCTGGGGCTATCGCAATGGGGCGGCAGGTTTCGGGAGATGGGAATCGTGCACCGATCTCTCCCGTCGTGCCGCGTGCGGCGGTTCCCGAGCCCCCGACGCTGAATCCGCCTTCGCGCATCGAGCAGCCGAGCGCGCGCGTGCAGCCGCCCGCTCAGAGTCCGACTTCCAATCGATCGCCATTCGACGAATTTCCGGTTTTGCGTCCGGGGTCGGGGGGTGGATCAGGATCCGCCGGCTCGCCGCCGTCGACTACGGCCGTCGCGACGCCTCCATCAGTTCCGAAGAGCGGGGGAGCGCAGGACCCGAGATCCGAGCAGCATAAGACGCTCAAGTGTCCCGAGTGCGGGGCCGCCAACTATCCGACGGAGTGGTACTGCGAACGTTGCGGCGGGGAACTCGCCACGATGTAAAGAAGGGCGCCTTGCGGCGCCCTTCTCATTTCAGTTCGCGTCTACTTCGCGGCTTTGGCGATCCTGCTCTTGTGCCGAGCGGCGGCATTCCGGTGAATCAGGCCTTTGCGCGAGGCGCGATCGAGAAGCTTGACCGCGGCCAGCTTTTCCTCAGCGGTTCCGGCGGACGCCCGCTTGAGCGCGGTGCGGAGTGCGGATTTCTGGGCGCGGTTGCGGATGGCAGCGGCGCGTGATTTCCGCATGTTCTTTTTCGCTGAAGCAAGATTTGGCACTAACGGATTCTCCGGGGCTTTTGACGGTGGTATAGCCAACAAATTTGCCTGAACAACGAGCTTACGTCAAGCCGGATGAGGCTGCTAACTTCAACGCGCAGCAGAAATTACCCTCAGCCCGTGCCCATTGGACAAATCCATCGAACGGTTCATTCTCATCGCGCCGATGCTCCTGTTCTCCATGGTGGCGCACGAGTACGCGCACGGATATGCAGCGCTGAAACAGGGGGACTCTACCGCGTACTCCCTTGGGCGCCTCACCTGGAATCCGATTCCGCACATTGATCCCTTTATGACGATTCTGCTGCCCCTGATCATGTTCTTCACGACGGGCGGACGGATTGTGTTCGGTGGCGCGAAGCCGGTTCCCGTTGTGCCGCGCAACTATCGCAACTTCAAGCGCGGAGACATCATCGTCTCGCTTGCGGGCGTCGCGACGAACTTCGTAATCGCAATCTGCTGCGTGCCGCTCATCATCCTCGTGGGACTTGTCGGGCGCGTCTCGCCAGTGCTCGTGGAGACAGCCGCGCTGATCCAGGCCATGCTGCAATACGGAATACTGATCAACCTCGGCCTCGCCGCCTTCAATTTGATTCCAATTCCGCCTCTCGACGGATCGCACGTCTTCAAATACATCCTGCCGCCCGCGTGGGCCCTCAACTACCAGCGAATCGGTGCACAGGGATTGCTGATACTCATCCTGCTCATCACCTTCGGAGGGCCGATCCTGAATCTCTGGTTCAAGCCTGTGTTCATGCTCTACGTGCTTGCCTCCAACATCGTCTTCCCCTTCCTGATTCCCAGCCAATGGACGATGGGAACGTGATGCAGACTGACTCCCTCGCCATCGCTGATTCGGCGGGATCCGAAGTGTTCGTCGTCGAGCTGGCGGAATACTCCGGACCGCTCGACCTCCTCCTCACGCTGATTCGCGACGAGCAGATCGACATTTACGACATCCCGATCGCCAGAATCGCCGAACAGTTTCTGGCGCGCATATCGTCGCTCAAGCTGGATGAGGCCGCCGACTATCTCGAAATGGCGGCACGTCTGGTTCGCATCAAGGCGCAGATGCTGCTGCCACGTCGTGAGGGTGAGGATGTCTGGGACGATCCGCGCGCCGAGCTGGTGCGCCGGCTGCTCGAGTACCAGCAGGTGCGCGAGGTAGTTGATGTTCTCGAGCGCCGCAGCGAGGACCGGCGGAGTCGTTTCGCGCGATCTTACTCGCAGCAGGCGCCACAGGTACCGGTCACGGGCCCGCTCACGATCTCCCTTCCGGAGCTCCTGTCGGCAGTCGATCGAGTGCTGAGACTCGCGCGCAAGCCGCACATCCACGACGTCATCCCGCGCGCGCTGGACGTCGACGGTGCGATCGGAATCGTACGCGCGCTGCTCGCAATCCGTGCGCGCGCGCAGTGGAAAGACATTCTCCCCAAAAAGGCCGAGCCGTGGGAAGTTCTCTCTCTTCTGCTCGCACTGCTCGAGCTTGCGAAGCTTGGCGAGCTGCGATTGACACAGCCCCGCGCGTTTGCCGCCTTTGAGATAACACGTGACCCCTCTAGCGAAGCTGCTTGAAGCCGCGCTCTTCGCGAGCGCCATTCCTGTTCCGGTCGACGCTCTGCGCGCAATGGCGACACACGCCGACGACGGAGAGACCACTCTCGACGCTGCTCTCGAGGAGCTTCGCACTCACTACGACACCGACGGCCATGGCGTCGAGCTCGTCGAAGTCGCGGGAGGATGGCAGATCCTCACGCGTCCGGAATACACTGAGGCAATAGAACGGGCTCAGCTGGCCGCGCGTCCACAGAGGTTGTCCGCGGCCGCGCTGGAGACGCTTGCGATAATTGCCTATCGTCAGCCGATCGGCAGAGCGGAGATCGAAGAGATCAGAGGCGTTGGCGCGGGCGCGATTCTCAAGTCGCTCAACGAACGCGGGCTGATCGACGTGGTCGGACGCGGTGAAGGGCTCGGGCGTCCGCTTCATTACGGTACGACTCCATCTTTCCTGGAGCAGTTCGCACTGAGGCATTTGGAAGAGCTGCCGCGCGCCGACGAGCTCGCGATCGCACTGCGTGCCCCTCGGCAGGCGACCCCCACCAGTTCCGCGCCCCCGATCAAGGACAACGGCGAGAAGCCCACTCGGGCAGATTGATGCCCGAGTCAATGCGGATTCAGCGCGCGCTCGCGCGCGCCGGAATCGCCTCGCGTCGCGGGGCCGAGGAATTGGTTGCCGCGGGACGGGTGCGCATCAACGGGGCAGTCGCCGAGACCGGCCAGGCCGTGAACCCCGGCCGCGACAAGATCACAGTCGATGGAAAGGCAGTCGCTGCGCCCGCGGCGCTTCAGTGGGTGGTTCTCAACAAGCCGACCGGATTTCTCACCACGCGCTCCGATCCGGGCGGACGGAAGACGGTTTTCGAGCTAGTCGACGATGTGCCGGGTCTCACCTACGTCGGGCGGCTCGACTATATGACCGAAGGCGTGCTTCTCCTCACGACTGACGGCGACGCGGCGCACAAATTGACACACCCGAGCACCGAAATCGAGCGGACGTACCTCGCGGTCGTGCGGGGCGATGGCGCCGACGCGGCACGAGCGGCGATGAAAGGTGTAGAGCTGGAGGACGGGCTGGTGATGCCGACGGATGTATCGGCTCGGCGCATCGGGCGCGGACTGTGGGAGCTCGACATCACGATCGCAGAAGGCAAGACGAGGGAAGTCCGGAGACTTTGCGAAGCGCTGGACCTCGAGGTCGTGCGGCTGGTTCGCACGAAATTCGGGCCGGTGAAGTTGGGATCGTTGGAATCCGGAAAGACGCGTCCGCTGACGGCGCGCGAGATGGAGATCATCACCGCGCTCACCAGGGGCGGCGGGGGCGGCGGCAAGAGCGAGAACACTACCAGAGGAGCAAGACGTGAGCGCACAGACCGTTTCAAACGCTGATTCATCCATAGTCCAGGAGGTCGTTCGTCAGGTCGGCCGCCGAATCGTCGGCCAGGATTACATGGTGGAGCGTCTTCTCATCAGTCTGCTTACGGGCGGACACGTATTGCTCGAAGGAGTTCCAGGACTCGCCAAGACTCTTACAGTGCGGACTCTCGCCGAAACGATCAACACGTCGTTCAGCCGGATCCAGTTCACGCCAGACCTGCTCCCGGCCGACGTCGTCGGGACCCAGATCTACGACCAGTCGAACGGGAAGTTCTCGGTCAAGAAAGGGCCGATCTTCGCCAACATCATTCTCGCGGACGAGATCAATCGCGCTCCGGCGAAAGTGCAGGCGGCGCTCTTGGAGGCGATGCAGGAAAAGCAGGTGACCATCGGCGGGACAACGCACGTGCTCGAGGAGCCGTTCCTCGTGCTGGCGACCCAGAACCCGATCGAGCAGGAAGGCACCTATCCGTTGCCAGAGGCCCAGGTCGACCGCTTCATGCTGAAGCTCCACGTCGGGTATCCGTCGCGCGAGGAGGAGAAAGAAGTTTTGCGGCGGATGGCGAGCGGCGAGCCAATACCTGTTGACCAGGTCGCCACGCCTCAGCAGATACTGGCGACCCGCCGCCATATCGCCGAGCTGTACATCGACGAACGCATTGTCGATTACATCGTGGAGATCGTTCATGCCACACGGAATCCGGAGCAGTCAGGGCTCGCGGAGCTGAAACCGCTGATCGAGTATGGCGCGAGCCCTCGCGCGACTCTGGCGCTTGCACAGGGTTCTCGCGCGCACGCATTTTTGCGCGGACGCTCCTTCGTGACGCCTGACGACGTGAAGGCGATCGCGCCCGACGTCCTCAGGCATCGCGTGCTTCGCACGTACGAAGCGGAGGCCGAAGAGGTGACGAGCGACGAGATCGTGGTTCGCATTCTGGACGCGATTCCGGTTCCGTGATCGGCATATTCCGCTCGCGCCGGCGGACCAAAGAGCCGCCCAAGCGCACTCCCGAAAAACCGATGGGAGTGCCGCCGGAGATTTTGCGGCAGGTGAAGCTGATCGAGCTGCGGACCCGCGGATTGGTCAACTCCGTTTTCACGGGCGAATACCGGTCGGTGTTCAAAGGGCAGGGGATGGAGTTCTCGGAGGTGCGAGAGTACCAGCCCGGCGACGAAGTGCGCTCTATCGACTGGAACGTCACGGCCAGAATGCGCCGCCCGTTCGTCAAGCGCTACATCGAAGAGCGGGAGCTCACGGTGATGCTGGTCGTCGATCTTTCCGGATCCGAGAGATTCGGTACGGTGAACAGATTCAAGAGCGAGCTCGCGAGCGAGCTCGCGGCGGTGCTCGCGATGTCGGCTGTGCGAAACAACGACCGTGTCGGCGTCCTGTTGTTCACCGACCGCATCGAGCACGTCATCCGTCCGCGGAAGGGGCGGCGCCACGTCCTGCGCATCATTCGAGATCTTCTGGCGTTCGAGCCCGTTGGAAAAGGTACGGACATGGTCACCGCGATCGACTACGTCGCAAAAATGCTGAGCCATAAGGCGATCGTGTTCATTGTCTCTGATTTTCTCGAGGGCGATATCTCACATCCTCTCAAGATTCTGGCGCAGAGACACGATGTCGTCGCGGTCACGGTCGAGGATCCAAGCGAGCGCGATCTGCCCGACATCGGCGTCGCCCGGCTGATCGATCCAGAGACGAGCGAAACGTTCGAGGTGGATACGAGCAGTCCGAGTGTCCGCGAAGCCTACTCTGAACGCGTCACCGCGGAGCGAGAAGAGCGTAAGCACCTGTTGCGGCGACTCGCGATCGACGAGGTGGCAGTGCGCACCGAGGGCGGAGTGGTGGAGCCGCTCCTCCGATTCTTTCGGGCGAGAGAAACCCGGGCGAGACGCCGGTGAGCTTTTTGGTTCTGGCGTTTTTGTTCGTGCTTCAGGGAGTTCCGCCGCAGGCAACTCCGACGGAACTGCCAGTGCAGATGGGCTACCGAGTGCGCCCGGACACCGTCCTCATCGGCCAGCCATTCGATCTCTTCGTCAAGGTGCTTGCGCCGAAGGGCGTCCGCTTCGAGTTCCCGCTCGGCCCCGATACGGCGACGCAGAATGGCATTCGGCCGATCGAGCTGCGGGGCGAGAAAATCGTCTCCATGCTCGGCGACACCGCGGTCGCGCTCTACCATTTGGTCGCGTGGGACGTCGGAACCCAGCCGGTAAGGCTTCCCGATGTTCGCGTCACGTTCGAAGGCCAGGAACGGCATCCATCGCTTGCCGGCGCGTCGGTGTTCGTAAAATCGGTGCTGCCCGCGGACACATCGCTCCGAATTCCGAAGCCACCGCGTCCGCTGATTGTGCTGCCTGTGTTCGACTGGTGGCGCTGGATCGCGCTGCTTGCGGCTGTGGTGGCTGCAGCACTCATCTGGTGGGCGTGGCGTCGCTACCGCAACCGGTCCAAGCCGCCACTCGATCCCTACGTGCGAGCACAGCAGGAGTTCGGGAAGATCGAGGCGCGACGTCTGCTCGAGGAGGGGAGGGCCGCGGAGCACTTCGCTGCGATGGTGGATGTGACGCGAGAGTATCTGTCGGCCCGCGTGCCGCGAGTGCGGCGCTCCGACACGACATCGGAGCTGTTGCGCTCGATGAAGCCGCGCGATGGCATCGAAGCAGAGCTGCCTCGCCTGCTCGAGCATGCGGACCTTGTGAAGTTTGCGCAGCAGGACGTCTCTCGCGAGGGAGCGAGAGAGGCGGGCTTGGCGCTCAAGGCAGTCGTTGATCACGTCGAGGCTAGACTCAACCCGGAATCGGCACCGGCGAAGCGCGCCGCCGCGGCAACGAGGCGCGCGGCATGAACGTATTCGGACTTTTCGAATTCTACACGCCCGAGGCGCTCTGGCTTCTGCTGCTCCTTCTGGCGTGGTGGCTGTGGAGAAGATTGCGCCGAAAGGACGCGATCGTCTTCTCGCGCACATCGGTACTGGCATCCGGCCCGCACGTGGGCGGCTGGATTCCGCCGGCGATCTTCGTTCTCCGAAATATCGCGCTCGCTGCATTCGTCATCGCGCTTGCCCGGCCGCGCTCGGGTGCACACACCGAGACGCAGACGAGCGAAGGAATCAACATCGTCATCGCGATCGATCTGTCCAGCTCGATGCTCGCTCTCGATTTCCGTCCAAATAACCGGATCGAGGTGGCGAAGGCCAAGGTAAAGCAGTTCATCGCCCGCCGCACCTCGGATCGAATCGGGATCGTGGCGTTTGCGGGCGAGGCACTGACTCAGGTTCCGCTCACTACCGATTATCCGGTCGTGATGCAGGCCGTATCGAATCTTCAGGCCGGGCAGCTCGAAGACGGAACAGCGATTGGAAACGGGATTGCCACTGCCGCAAACAGACTTCGAGATGCACCAGGCAAGTCGCGCGTGCTGATCATCCTCACTGATGGAGTCAACAATCGTGGCAGCATCGAGCCGCTGGTCGCGGCGAAGGCCGCGGCTGCATACGGGATAAAGATCTACGGCATCGGAGTGGGGAGCGCCGGCATGGCGCCTGTTCCAGTTGGACGAAACGCCGCGGGCGGGTTGAGGTACGAATACCAGCCGGTCGAAATCGATGAAGCGCTGCTCACAAACATCGCGCGTATGACGGGGGGCAGATACTTCAGGGCCCGCGACGCCGCGGCGCTGCAGAACATCTACGCCTACATCGACCAGATGGAGCGCGCGCCGGTTCATTCGACCACGACCGTGAGATACCGGGAGCTCTATCGCTGGCCGCTGATGATCGGACTGCTCGCGTTGTTCGCGGAGTTCGCGATCGTCGCGTGGAAGGCGCCGCTCCCGTGACCATGACGATGCTCCTCAGGTACATCCAATCGCCGTGGCTGCTGCCGCTCGCGATCATCCTGCCTTTTGTCACGGGCTGGCTGGTCCAGTGGGGACTGCGCGCCCGGAGAGCGCGTATGGCGAGGCTCGGCACACCATCGATGATCGCGCGGCTCGCGCCATCCCTCACGCAGCAACGCACATGGTCCGCTGTGCTCCGTGCAGCACTCGCA
Organism: Gemmatimonadales bacterium; assembly: GCA_038316775.1. GTDB lineage: Bacteria > Gemmatimonadota > Gemmatimonadetes > Gemmatimonadales > Gemmatimonadaceae > UBA4720. The sequence goes on from JBBQAV010000029.1 coordinate 9,018, forward strand.
ACGCTGCTCGTCGCTCTGGCGCTGGCTGGCCCGCGTTGGGGCGTCGAGCAAACGGTAGTCAAGCAGCAGGGCGTCGATGTTGTACTCGCGCTTGACGCATCTCTCTCGATGCTTGCGACGGACGAGAAACCGAGCAGGCTCCAGGCGATGAAACAGGAGATCGATCGCCTTCGGGATCTGTCGCCCGGTGACCGATTCGCGCTCCTCGCGTTTGCGGGACGAAGCTACATCCTGACGCCGCTCACCAGTGACAACAGCGCGCTCGACCTGTTTCTCCAGAACCTCGACCCGTCGATTGTAGGGCAGGGCGGCAGCTCTCTCGCGAGTGCTCTGCGTCAGGCGTCGAATCTTCTTGCTATCAACAAAACTCCGGGCGACAAGGCGATTGTCCTGATGAGCGACGGCGAGGGGTTCGACAATCCCCAAGAGGTCCTCTCCGAGGCTCGCCGGGCGCGCGGGATGGGTTTCACGATAATCACAGTTGGATTCGGCACTCCTCAGGGTTCCACGATTCCGATCGTCGAGAATCGCACGGTGACACAGAAGCGAGATGAGAACGGGAATGTTGTAGTGACGCGCTATGACCCCGCGCTCCTCAAAGCCATCTCGGACGAGGCCAAAGGGACGTTCATAGATGCGCGCACGGCGGACAAAGCGGGCAAGGTTCGGCTTGCGCTGAACAATCTCCGGACTAACCCGCGATCGCTCGTCTCGGGCGAGAACCTGGGAGTACAGTTCCAGTGGTTCGTGTTAGCGGCACTCGTGATCCTGGTGCTGGATACTTTCCTTCAAACCAAGCGTCGCCGGCGTCGCAGCGTTGCAGCGGCGGCGACTACCGCGGCTATGCTGCTGCTCACGATTTCATGCCGCAGAGGTCCGGAGCGCGACAAGCCGGCGATTGCGCTCTACAACACGGGCACCAGGCTGCTCCAGCGGGATTCACTAGTGCCGGCGATTCCGCCTCTCACGCGCGCATCCGATTCGAAGGACGCGGAGGTGCGTCACCACGCCCGGTTCAATCTCGGGCTCGACTATTTGGTTCAAGGTCGCAAGCTGAAGGATTCCGCCGACGTGCCGCTCGACAGCGCGCTCTACCGTTACAAGCAGATTCTCGAGGTTGCGGTCGCCGATTCTGACGCGAGGTGGAACTACGAGCTGGCGCTGAGACAGAAAAAGGGCGGTGGCGGCGGCGGCGGCGGCGGGGGAGGAGGTGGCGGCGGAGGCCAGAGCAAGAATCCGAGTCCGTCTCCGGCGCAAAGCGCGAGCAAGGCGCCCGCGCCCAAACCGGTGCCAGGAATGACGCCCCAGCAAGCGGAAGCGGTGCTCAACGCGGCTGAAGACAAGGAGACCGACGTCCAGGGCAAGCGCCAGAAAAAGAACGTCCCCGCGCCGCCGAGGGGTAAGGATTGGTAGCTTCGTTGTTGCAATGCCGTTGATCTCCATTCTTCCCAGTGCCGTCGCGGACCAGATCGCCGCGGGAGAAGTCGTCGAGCGTCCCTCGTCGGTCGTGAAGGAGCTCGTCGAGAACTCGATCGATGCCGGTGCTACGGCGATCGAGATTTCGCTCGAGGATGGCGGGCGGAAAATGATCCGCGTGAGCGACGACGGAACCGGGATGTCGGCGGAGGATGTGCCCCTCGCGCTCGCTCGTCACGGGACGTCGAAGATCACCAAAGCCTCTGACCTGGTCGGGGTCGCGACATTCGGCTTCCGCGGCGAGGCACTCCCCGCGATTGCCTCGGTTTCGCAGCTCGAGATTCAGACAGCCGCGGCTGACGGCGAAGGCACAGCCACCAAAGTGGCCGGCGGAAAAATCTCTCCCGCCGAACGGATCGCGCGCCGCCGCGGAACCACGGTTTCCGTTGGGCAGCTTTTCTACAATATCCCGGCGCGCCTCAAATTCATGCGGAGCGCCCGATCCGAATGGAGAAGCGCAGTCGAGTCGCTCACCGCGTTGGCGCTCACGGCGCCTTCGGTGCGCATCCATCTATCGCATGATGGGAAGAATGCGCTGACGCTGCCGCCGGTCTCGAGCGTCCGATCGCGGCTCGGAGCGATCTGGGGCGGACGATACGCGGAAGATCTGCTCGACGTCGACGACGTCGCGGGACCGATTCACACGAGCGGATTGGTTCAGCGTCCGGCGGACGTTGGAACTTCGACGCGACGAACTTTTCTGGCGATCAACGGACGCGCTGTCCGCGACGCGGGAATTGCGCGCGCCGTGGAGGCCGCATACAGGTCGACGATAATCGCGGGAGTCCGTCCGTCGTTCTTCCTCAACATCACACTGCCCGCAGACGCCGTCGATGTGAACGTCCATCCAGCGAAGGCAGAGGTTCGGTTCCGGGATCGTTGGACCACTGAGCGCGCGGTCGAGACAGCTGTCAGGCGAGCCCTGGGCACTTTAGACAGTGCGGCGTCTCTGGGATTTCGCGGCTCGAGCTTCAGCTTCAGGCCGGAAGCGATGTCGCCGAATCCTGACTCGGAGATCCTGCGCCCTCAGGCAGATCGAGGTTCGCCACTATTCACTGGCCTTGAAGGCGCGGGCGAATCAGACGCTGGGGAATACGCGACTGCTGTATCCCCGGCGGACACCGCGGTTTCGGCTCCGGCCATCCCGCCGCTTTTTCAGCTCCGCCGCACCTACATCGCGTTTGAGCACGAAGACGGTCTGGTTCTCATCGATCAGCATTCCGCCCACGAGCGCGTGCTGTACGAGCAGTTCATGCACACGCTCGAGAGCGGGAGCGCGCCCGCGCAGCGACTTCTCCTCCCGTTGACGCTTCACCTCGGTCCGGCGGAGGGCGAGGCATTCGATGCCAATCGCGAGTACCTCGAACGCCTTGGTTTCGAGGTCGAAGGTTTTGGCGGACACACACTCATCGTCAACACGGTTCCGATGCCGCATCCGCGCTTCGACGCCGAGCGGTGCTTGCGCGAGACACTGGATTCCCTGACTGGTGATCGGGTTGCGGGCGCGGCCGCCAAGCACGAGCGGCTTGCCGCGACGGTTGCGTGCAAGGCGGCGATCAAGGCGGGCGAAGAGCTGTCGCAGGGCGAGATGCGCTCTCTCTTCGCGGCGCTGCGCGATACCACACTGCCGGCTCACGACGTGCACGGCCGCTCGACCATCGTTCACCTCACCTGGGACGAGGTAGAGCGTCGCTTTGGCCGGCGATAAGCTGCGCATCATCTGCGGGCCGACGGGCGCAGGAAAATCCGCGATAGCGATGCAGCTAGCCGAGACGCACAACGCTGCGATCATGAGCGCGGACTCGCGGCAGATCTATCGCCACTTTGACGTCGGCACCGCCAAGCCAAAAAGCGATGAGCGCTCGCGTGTGACCCACTTCGGAATCGACGTTGCGGAACCGGTGGAGCGATATTCCGCCGCGCGCTGGGCTAGCGAAGCACGCGAATGGATCGGAAACGCCGCCGAGCTTGGCAGGGAACCTGTGATCGTCGGTGGGACAGGGCTTTACATCAAGGCGCTGGTCGAGCCGCTCTTCTCAGCGCCGAAAATGGATTCCGCGCAGCGATCGCAGCTCGAGCGGGAGCTCGGGACCAAGTCGCTTGCTGATTTGCGCCGGTGGTGTCAGGAGCTTGACCCACCGCGCGCTCACCTTGGCCGCACACAGCTGCTGCGGGCGATCGAGACCGCGCTCCTTTCTGGAAACCGCATCAGCGATTTTCACGCTGAGCACAAGGCAAAGGCTCCTTCGAATCCAGCCGCCGAAAGGGCTGCGTATCTGGTCGTAGATCCCGGCGCGCAGCTCGGCGCGAGAATAGAGGCTCGCGTTGATGGTATGCTCGAGGCGGGCTGGGCCGACGAAGTGCGAGAGCTGATTCGTACTGTTCCACCCGACGCGCCGGCGTGGAAAGCGAGTGGGTACTCCGTGATGCGCGAGCATGCCGAGGGCCGGCTGGATTTGTCAACGGCAAGGCAGCGGGTCATTATTGAGACGCGACAATACGCGAAACGCCAGCGTACGTGGTTCAGACACCAGCTGCCGCCGGCAGCCGTGACCCTTGTAAATCCTGAAGACTCTCAAGCCCGTGCCGTCGCGCGAGAGTGGTGGGAGAGAGCTGAGTGAAGATTGGCATCACGTGTTACCCGACGTACGGCGGGTCCGGCGCCGTGGCGACCGAGCTCGGCATCGCGTTGGCCGACCGTGGACACGAAGTTCATTTCATCACGTACCGCCAGCCGTTCCGGCTTCCATCCTTCCTGCCCCGGATTTTCTTTCACGAAGTCGACGTCGGCCGTTATCCGCTGTTCGAGTTTCCGCCGTATGATCTCGCGCTGGCAGTGCGGATGCACGAAGTCACGCTCACCCACGGCCTGGAGCTGCTGCACTGCCACTACGCGATCCCCCACGCCACGAGCGCGTGGATCGCGCGCGAGATGTTGCGCGAAGCGGGCGAGGACGTTCATGTGATGACCACGCTTCACGGAACGGACATCACGATCGTCGGCCAGGATCCGTCATTCTACCCGATCACGAAATTCTCGATCGAGAAATCGGATCAGATAACGGCGGTCTCGCAGTATCTCCGGGAGGAAACGTGTCGAGCCTTTGGTTGTGATGGGCCCGCGGTCGAGGTGATTCACAACTTCATCGACCCGGAGATCTACAACCGCGAGAAGTATCCACCCCTTCTGAAGAACGAATTCGGGGCTTCGAAGCCGATTCTCACCCACATCTCGAATTTTCGGTCCGTCAAACGCGTACGCGATGTGATCCGTGTTTACGCCGAGGTGAATCGTGAGCTGCCGAGCGTGCTGGTGATGATTGGCGACGGGCCTGATCGCCCAGCGGCGGAAGAGGAGGCGCGGATGCTTGGCGTCGAGGATTCCGTGTCTTTCCTGGGGAAGCTCGACCAGATTGCGCCGCTTCTCGCCGCCTCTGACCTGTTCCTTCTGCCGAGTCAAAGCGAGTCATTCGGATTGAGCGCGCTCGAAGCACTGGCGTCAGGCGTCCCCGTGATCGGCACTAACGCCGGTGGCCTGCCGGAGGTGGTGCGGGATGGTGAGACGGGAGTTTTGTGCGCCGTCGGAGACATCCCCGGGATGGCAGCGGCGGCACTCGAGATTCTTCAGGATCGCAAGCGGTGGTCAGAGATGAGCAAGCTCGCGGCCGCGGACGCTCGTGAGCGCTTCTCTCGCGATGCAATCGTCACCAAATACGAATCGCTCTACCGTAAATCACTCCTGCCCACCAAATCATGACACCCTTGCAGGCGATCGTCCTCGGCATTCTCCAGGGCCTCTCTGAGTTCCTGCCGATCAGCAGCTCGGCCCACCTGACGCTGGCGCCGTGGCTTCTTGGCTGGGAAGACCCGGGACTCGCGTTCGACGTCGCGCTTCACTTCGGTACTCTGCTCGCCGTGCTGTGGTACTTCCGACTGGAATGGGCGACGCTGTTGAAGGCAGCGTTTGGAATAGTCACGACCGGCCGCATCGAGACGCCGGAAAAACGGAAAGTGATTTACCTGATAATCGCGACGATTCCGGGCGCGATCGCCGGCTACGTCCTGCAGTCCAAAGCCGAATCGGCGTTTCGCAGCCCCGAGATAGTGGCGATCGCACTGATCGTTATGGGAATAATCCTGTGGCTCGTCGACAAATTCGTCGATCAGCGACGCATCCTCGGCGAGATGCGCTGGATCGACTCGCTCCTGATCGGACTTTCGCAGGCGATCGCGTTGATCCCCGGCGTCTCGCGATCGGGCTCGACCATCACAGCCGCCCGCGGCCTCCGCTTCGACCGGGAGAGCGCGGCGGAGTTCAGCTTTCTCATGAGCATGCCGATCATTGCGGCGGCAGTCATCATGGAGGGCCCGAATGCGCTGCGTGAAGGCGGGCTCACCAACGAGCTGATGTCCGGAGTCGTTTCGTCCGCGATAAGCGGATGGCTGGCGATCTCCATTCTCATGCGATTCGTCAGCAGGCACAGCTACGGCATTTTTGCGCTGTACCGCGTGGTGCTCGGAATTGCGGTCCTGGCGGTGATCTACGCTCGCGGGTAGCGAAGCGCGCTTCGATGGGACGACGCACGACGCGCTTGAACGGCTGCTTGGGCTTCCGCGCGTCGAGCTTCTCGAGACCACGACGTCAACGCTCGACGTCGCGCACCGGCTCGCGGGGCAGGGTGCGGCAGCCGGAACTCTCGTGATCGCGAATGAACAGACAGCCGGTCGCGGCAGGGGCGGGAAGAGCTGGCAGTCGTCCCCTGGCGCAGGACTCTGGCTCACGCTGATCGAGCGCCCAGCGGACACCTCCGGTCTGGGAGTCCTTTCGCTCCGCGTTGGATTGGCGGCGGCTGAGGCACTCGACCGCTTTGCCGCGGAGCCGATCCGTCTCAAGTGGCCGAATGACCTTTACATCGAACGCGCGAAGCTCGCGGGAATACTCGTGGAAGCGAGGTGGCGCGAGCAGGCAGTGGAGTGGGTCGCGATCGGACTTGGGGTGAATGTAAAACCACCCGAGAACGTCGAAACGGCTGCATGGCTTGAGCCCGGCACCGAGCGGGTGGTCGTGCTCGCTGAGCTCGTTCCCGCGATTCGAGCGGCCGCATCGTCAACCGGTCCTTTGAGTGCAGACGAGATGGAAGAGTTCGACGCTCGCGATCTCGCGCGCGGGCGAGTCTGCATCGAGCCGGCAAATGGGAGGGTCGCTGGAATCACTCCGACTGGCGAGCTTCTAGTGATGCTGGCAGACTCAGTGGCTCCGTTTCACTCGGGCTCTCTCGTACTAGAGGATGCGTAATGATCGTCGTGTTTGATGTCGGCAACTCAGAAATCACGATCGGAACTTTCGACGGCGAAGAGCTGATCTCGCATTGGAGACTGACGACGGCCGCCCCCCGTACTGCCGACGAGTTAGCCCTGTTAATCCGCTCGATAATCGGGACCGAGATCGCGTCCCCCGGAGGGGCCGAGGGATCAGCCATCTGCTCTGTGGTGCCGGCCATTACACCGATGCTGGCTGAGGCGTGCGAGATGTGCTTTGGCCGGAAACCGGTGATGGTCGACGCGCGCGCCAAGCTGCCCATCACGCTCGATGTCGAGGAGCCGTTCACGGTGGGCGCGGATCGCATTGCCAACACGCTGGCCGCGAGCCGCATCCACAAAAGGGATGCGATCGTCGTCGATCTCGGAACAGCGACGACGTACGACTGCATCACGGCGGACGGGACGTTCCTGGGCGGCGTCATCCAGCCCGGCATCATGATTTCCGCCGACACCCTTTTTCGGCGGACCGCGCAGCTGCCGGCCACCGACATCGTCCCACCGAAAAAGGTCATCGCGCGGCGGACCGACGAGTGCATCCGGGCGGGAGTTCTTTACGGAGCGGTCGATTCGATCGACGGCATCGTACGCCGCATCAAGAAGGAATGGCCGCACAAGACAGCGCCCCTGGTCATCGCCACCGGCGGGATGGCTGAGACGGTCCGGCCCCATTCCAGGGAGTTGGAGCTCGTTGACCCCTTTCTCACGCTGAAGGGAATCCGCCTGGGGTACGAGCTGCTGGCCGTCTAGGTCGGGTCCATTGCTTCGGTCTGGGGTTCCGCACCCCCTGGGGGCGTCGGGAAAGACCCTGCTTCCGGCCGGGGATTTCCGGGTTGACGCCCCGAGCCTCAACCAGTTAGTTTGCTATCCTTAGCACTCACTAAGGTAGAGTGCTAACAGCAGCGCTTCCTACCCAGCCACTCTTTTACCAGCAGAAGGGCAGCCAATTATGGCCACAAAAACACAAGCAACCCCCAACACGAAGGTCGCTCCCCTCGCCGATCGCGTCGTAATCAAGGCGCTCGAAGACACGGAGCAAATGCGCGGTGGACTCTTCATCCCCGACACGGCCAAGGAAAAGCCGCAGCAGGGTGAGGTCATTGCCGTCGGACCAGGCCGCTACGAGAAGAACGTCCGCGTCCCGATGGAGGTCAAGGTCGGCGACAAGGTTCTTTACGGGAAGTACAGCGGCACCGAAGTGACTATCAACACCGAACAGTATTTGATCCTTCGCGAGACCGATGTCCTCGCGGTCGTGAACTAAACCAGACACCCAAAGAGCGAACACATGGCAGCCAAGGAACTACACTTCAACACCGATGCGCGCGCGGCTCTCAAGCGCGGCGTCGATCAGCTCGCCGAGGCGGTCAAGGTTACCCTTGGACCCCGCGGACGAAACGTCGTCATCGACAAGAAGTTCGGCGCACCGACCGTCACCAAGGACGGCGTGACCGTCGCCAAGGAGATCGAGCTTTCTGATCCGCTCGAGAACATGGGCGCGCAGATGGTCAAGGAAGTTGCGACCAAGACGAGCGACCTCGCTGGTGATGGCACCACGACGGCAACGGTCCTGGCGCAGGCGATCTTCCGCGAAGGACTCAAGAATGTCACCGCCGGCGTCAACCCGATGGCGCTGAAGCGCGGCATCGATGCAGCCGTCACAGCCGTCGTCGAAGAGCTCAAGAAGATGAGCGTCCCGACCAAGGGCAAGAAAGAGATCGCCCAGGTCGGCTCGATCTCGGCCAACAACGACAAGGAAATCGGCGATCTGATCGCCGAGGCGATGGAGAAGGTCGGTAAGGACGGCGTCATCACCGTCGAAGAGGCAAAGGGCCTCGAGACGACGCTGGAGACGGTCGAGGGAATGCAGTTCGACCGCGGTTATCTCTCGCCGTATTTCGTCACCGATCCCGAGAAAATGGAAGCGGTGCTCGAGGACGCACTGATCCTCGTTCACGACAAGAAGATCTCGTCGATGAAGGATCTCCTTCCGATCCTCGAGAAGGTCGCGCAGTTGAGCAAGCCGTTGCTCATCATCGCCGAGGACATCGAAGGTGAGGCACTGGCGACACTCGTCGTCAACAAGCTTCGTGGCACGCTCCGCGTTGCTTCAGTCAAGGCTCCGGGCTTCGGCGATCGTCGCAAGGCAATGCTCGAGGACATCGCAGTCCTCACGGGCGGCCAGGTGATTTCCGAGGAAGTCGGATTCAAGCTCGAGAACGCAGTCGTAACCGATCTCGGCCGCGCCAAGCGTATCGTCGTCGACAAAGAGACGACCACGCTCATCGATGGCCAGGGCGACGAAGAGAAGATCAAGGGTAAGATCAAGGAGATCAAAGCAGCGATCGACAAGACGACCTCTGATTACGACCGTGAGAAGCTCCAGGAGCGTCTGGCCAAGCTCGCCGGCGGTGTCGCGGTGATCAACGTCGGTGCCCCGACCGAGAGCGAGATGAAGGAGAAGAAGGCGAGAGTCGAGGACGCACTTCACGCGACCCGCGCTGCAGTCGAAGAGGGGATCGTCCCGGGCGGCGGCGTCGCGCTCATTCGCGCGCAGAAAGCGCTCAAGACCCTCAAGCTCGCCGAGTCCGATGAGCAGATCGGTGTCGAGATCGTTCGTCGCGCCATCGAGGAGCCGATGCGCATCATCGTTCAGAATGCCGGTGGGGAAGGTTCCATCGTGGTGGAGAAGATCCGCCAGTCGAAAGAGAACAGTTACGGCTACAACGCGCTCACCGATGAGTACGAGGATCTGGTTGCGGCCGGCGTCATCGACCCGACCAAGGTCACCCGGACCGCGCTGCAGAATGCGGCGTCGATCGCGGGACTTCTGCTCACGACTGAAGCGCTGATCGTGGAGAAGAAGGAGCCGGCAGGATCCGGCGCTCAGGGCGGTGGTGCTCCGGGCGGCATGGGCGGCATGTACTAGCCGTCCGCTCCAGCGGAAGGGATCCAACTACGGGGGCCGCGCAACGCGGCCCCTGTTTTTTTGCCGCCGCAAAGAATCGGGCGAGCGAATCTTGATCAACTACTCATTACTGGATGCGGGATTCTGGAAAGCGCATGACGGTGTGCGGCAGCGGGATTGCCCAGGCGACGGATGGGTCGAGCGTTCTTTTCAGGCTCTCGAGAAACGAGTCGAGGTGAAGGCCGCGACTAACTTCGGGTGGCAGGGTCTGGGAACGAAAAAAAGACTCCCAATGAGTGATGATTACCTGCGCAGGCCTTAACACCTTTAGCAGGCTGTCAGGAGTTTGGGGTACGTTGGACGATGTAGCGGCGCACAATACAGCCAAGTCGACGCCCCGCTCTTTTATGACAGCGATCGGTGGAAACCCCACGAGGGGCGCGCTCGGTGCGTCCTCAAAGTACAATCGAAACACCGTCCTCGTCGTTCGAGGCTCGAGGACATCGATCAGGAATGCGTACGGCTCACCGAGTTTCCAGTCTGGCGCCGCATGCGGGAGGCTGTCCATGTCGGAAAGCACCTTACCCGACGCAAACGTATAGCTCTCCCAGAGCAGGTGGAACGTCGGCGCGTGGCCTCCCCAAAGAGGCATAAAGCGAAAGGCGCTGTCGGCCGTATAAATCCAGGTGCCGGGACGCTCCGCCGCCCCAGCGTGCTCGGCATCAATTGCCATCAAGCGATGCCCGCCATCACGTCGCAGAGTCGGATCTCCCATGAGGATGTGCCGTACAGTCGGACCGCCGTAAATGAGAGCGCCGGTCGCCCGGTGCGTCGCTATGTACGGCACATCCAGCAGATAGCCAGTCGAGAGCGACAACTGCAGTCCGACGCGGCTGTATCGATTGCCTGCGAGGTGGCGGACGCGCTCGCCTATGCGCACGCTCAGTTGTGCGGAGTGTCTCGCCACTGAGGTAGGGCATCACGTAGTAGAGGAGAGACTCGACGTGACCGGAATCGTGCAATGGAAGTATGTTGGGATGCTGCAGCCCCGCGAGGAGTCGTATCTCCCGGATGAAGCGCAGCTGCCCGCGGTCGGAGTCTGTGTCCGCGTTCAGCACTTTCAGGGCGACGCTTCGCTCGTGCCTGGTGTCGCGGGCCAGATAGACCGTCGCAAAGGCGCCTTGTCCAATTTGACGCTGGATCTCGTAGCGGCCTTTGAGGGCAGCACGCAAGGCGCCGATCGGGTCAGCACCGATAGGCGGATCGGCCGGAAGTCCGGCTTCGGAGCCGCTGGTGTCAGTCACCGCTGTCGCTGGAATAGAGCTGAGACACGGCTCTGCCTTGGGGATGTTTGGCAAACATACGCTTTTCCGCGATGGGGAGCCAGCAAAACGTGCAGGTGCTGAGGTGTTGCACTCCCGCGCCTCGGGCTGCACTATCTACCCCCAGGCAGCCAGACCCCTCACAGCAGGATCCTCCCATGTCGAAGCTCGCATCAGCCGCGTTCCTTCTTTTGGCCGCCGGTCCGCTCAGCGCTCAGACCCCGGCTGCCCCCGCCTACATCGTGACACGACTCGGCGTCGATACGGTGGCGATCGAGCGGTTCACGCGCACGAGCGGCAAGCTGGAGGGCGACCTCGTCCTCCGCAATCCGCGGGTGCGGACGATTCACTACGTCGCGGACCTCGGCTCGCGAGGTGAGATCAAGTCGATGACTGCCGCTGTACGACGCCCGAGCACCGATCCCAATGCACCTCCAGTGACGCAGATCGTGACGCGATTTGGTGATACGGTGGCCGTGGTCGAGGTGCAGCGCGACGGAAAGGTCGATACGACGGCGGCCGGCAGGCGAGTCTATCATGGAGGCGCGGTCCCAATTCTGGGCGTCGAGCCGACATCGTACGGGATTTACGAGCAGCTCATTTCCTCGGCCAATCTGGGACGCGACAGCGTCTCGTACGCGCTGGTCTCGCCAGGCTCGGGGCCCGGCTTCGACATCATCCTTCGCCGGCGCGGCGCCGATACCGTCGCGTTCACAAGCACTTTCTTTCCGAACTGGACCGAGTTGGCGCGTGTCGACTCGCGCGGCCGCATCCTCGGAGTAGATGCCGGCGCGACGACGGTCAAGACCCTTGCCGAGCGGGTGCCAAGTCTCGACTTCGACAACACGGTGAAGGGTTGGGCTGCATTGGAGGTCGCGAAAGGCGGCATGATGGGGCAGATGTCACCTCCCGACACGGTCAGAGTGGCCGTCAAAGGGGCCAATGTCGTTGTCGCTTACAGCCGTCCGCTCAAGCGGGGACGCGTGATCTTCGGAAACATTGTCCCGTGGAATCAGGTGTGGCGCACCGGTGCGAATGCCGCGACGATGTTCACCACAGACAAGGATCTCGTCTTCGGCACGACGGTGGTGCCGGCCGGCAAATACACGCTGTGGACGCTTCCCACACCCACCGGCGCCAAGCTGATCTTCAACAGCCAGACCGGACAATGGGGAACCGAGTATCACGCCGACAAGGATTTCGCGCGCGTGGATCTCACATCGAAGCAGATGTCGCCGCCTGTCGACCAGTTCGTCATTGGCGTCGCGCCGCAGGGACAAGGCGGAGTTCTCACCTTCGCGTGGGACGACCGCCAGTACGCGATTCCGTTCACGGTCAAGTAGCGCTTGACCACGGACGCAGCTCCGGCGCGGAGTGAGCGGTGGCTCCGCGCCATCGGGTACGGCCTGCTCGCTGAGATCTCGACGATTGCCACCATCGTCGCAGTCGTGAGTTTCTATCGCTACGGCGTCGAGAAAGGATTGTCAGACGCGGAGTACGAGGCGTTCGGCAAGCGCGTAGGCGCGATCGTCGGAGTCGTGGGCGGTACGACTTATACGTTCTTTTTCGCGCACCGTCTCATGCGCCGGCTGTCTTCGAAGTATGTTGCGCACGGAATCGTGGTCGCGGTAGCGGCGATTGCACTTTCGGTCGGCGGATCAATCGCTGGACATCAGGGCGTACCGGCGGCCTACATTCTCGCCTCCGCTCTCAAGCTTGGCGCGGGAGCGCTCGCCGGCTCCGCCTTTCTTCGCCGCCGCTAATTGCCTTCGAACTTGAACGAAACCTTGATCTTGGCGCGGTAGCTCTCGACCTTGCCGTCCTTGATCACCAGGTCGAGTTGCCCGACTTCCGCTACCCGGAGGTCGCGCAAGGACTTCGCCGCACGTTTGACCGCCGCGGTGGCTGCCTTCTCCCAGGACTCGGTGCTGGTCCCGACAAGCTCGATCACCTTGTAAACGCTCTCTGCCATTTTCGGTATCCTCATTTCGTGTTGGTGTTTTCAACCATGGAAACGTGGCGTGCCTCGAATTCCTAGGCAATGAGCGCGAGCGCGAAAATCGAAACGGACGGCAGCTCCGACGACCGCCTGAGTAATCGTCGAAGCCTATTCCGTAACCGTCAGCGATATCGGATTGTCGAGATAGACGACCTTCTCTTCGCGCCGGGAGTGAATGATTCGCCAGAACCAGTTCTCCTCTCGGGGCTGGCCCCCATGCTCCATGATCAGCTTGGCGAGATCCGCTACTTCTTCCGGGTGCATCCGCAGGCAGCCGTGCGATTCTGCGGACCCCAGGCTTTCGATCGCGTCGGTGCCGTGGATATAGTAGTCGGGCTCCCGGAAGAAGATCTTGACGACCTTCATCGGGTTGCCTGGCTCGCCCGGCCCCTTTGCTGTCTTGCCCTTCGCCCAATCCGAACCCGGCGGCGGGCGCCAGCTTGGATTCCAGATGATCTTCCTGATCGTGAATGTTCCGGTGGGCGTGGGATACTTGTCCTGACCGACCGCCACGGAATAGGTCTTGAGCGTGCTGTCGCCGCGCTGCACAAAGATCATGCGGGCGCCTAGGTCAGCGTGCAAAGCAAACGGCGCTTCCTGAATCACGGCCGGTTGCTCGGCCGTGTCTCTTCCGGCTGTTGGCGCGGTGCGGGGAAGCTCGATTTGGGCCAGGGCCTGGTTGGTTGCGAGCCCGGCGGCGAGGAAGGTGAGAGGGGCTAAAGTCTTACGAGATATGGTCATCTAACGGCTGAGGTTGGCGGGTCGGATCGCGTTTCGGTTCGATTTGTCAACACAGATGATTAATACAAATGCCGTTCCACCAGCGCCCGATTCAGAGCATCCGAATAATGGAACTTTTGCGCTGGCCCGTGTCACGATTGCTCTGCATTTTCTTGCCGACTGACTCGTCCCCGAACCCAACTCAGAATGGCGCAGACCCGCACCAAAATCCTTTTGCTCGCTGCGATGACGATGGCTTCCGCATCGACGGAGCTTGTCGCGCAACAACCCGACTCGTCGCTCTACTCCAGTCTCGAGTGGCGCATGATCGGTCCGTTCCGGGGCGGCCGTACGATCGGCGCGACCGGAGTGAGAGGCCAACCCAACGTCTTCTACATCGGCGTGAACAACGGCGGCGTCTGGAAGACCACGGACTACGGTCATACATGGACCCCGATCTTCGACGCTCAGCCCACGGGCTCGATCGGGGACCTCGCCGTGGCTCCGTCGAATTCGAACGTGATTTACGTCGGAACGGGAGAGGGAGTTCAGCGGCCCGATCTTTCAACCGGCGACGGAGTGTACAAATCGACGGACGCGGGAAAGACCTGGCGTCATCTCGGATTGCGCGACGGACAGCAGATCGGTGGAATCGTCGTCGATCCCCGCGATGAGAACCGGGTGTTCGTCGCCGTACTCGGTCATCCTTACGGACCAAACCCCGAACGTGGAGTCTACCGGTCGACCAACGGCGGTGAGACGTTCGAACGAGTTCTCTACAAGGATGACAACACCGGCGCGATTCAGGTCGGCTTCGATCCGTCGAACCCGCAGATAGTGTACGCAGCGCTCTGGGCGGGACGGCAGGGGCCGTGGGAGAACTCGTCCTGGAATGGGCCACTTAGCGGATTGTTCAAATCCGTGGATGGGGGAACGACGTGGCGGCAAATCGGAACCGGATTTCCCACGGCGCAACAAGGTCTGGGGAGAATCGGCTTTACGATCGCGGCCAGCAATCCACGCCGGATGTACGCGACGGTCGATGCGCCTACGCTTGGCGGCATCTATCGTTCGGATGACGCAGGTGAAACCTGGCGTCGAACAAATTCCGAGGTGCGGGTCTGGGGCCGCGCATCTGATTTCGCCGAGCTGAAAGTTGACCCGCGCAGTGCGGATGTGGTGTTCTCCGCGAACACTTCGACCTACCGGTCGACCGACGGTGGGACGACGTTTACCGCGATCAAAGGCGCCCCCGGTGGTGATGACTACCACCGCATCTGGATCAATCCAGACAATCCCGACATCATGCTCATCGCCGCCGACCAGGGCGCGACGATCACGGTCAACGGCGGAAAAACCTGGAGCTCCTGGTACAACCAGCCCACGGCGCAGTTTTACCACGTCATAACCGACAACAGAATTCCTTACTGGGTCTACGGCGGACAGCAGGAAAGTGGCTCGGTAGGCACGACGAGCCGCGGAGACTACGGAGCGATCACGTTCCGGGAATGGAATCCAGTGGGAGTTGAGGAGTACGGATATGCGGCGCCTGATCCGCTTGATCCGAACATCATTTACGGCGGCAAGATCACGCGCTTCGACCAGCGGTCTCGCGAAGTGCAGAACATCAGCCCCGAGGCAGTCCGCTCCGGAAAATACAGATTCCTTCGCACCGCACCTGTGATTTTCTCGACGGTGGACCCGCACACGCTGTACTACGCGGGCAACGTCCTCTTCAAGACTACGAGCGGCGGGCACAGCTGGGATGTCATCAGCCCGGATCTGACGCGGCAGACTTACGACGTGCCGGCGAGTTACGGAGTGTTCACCAATGGGGATCTGTCCCGCGCAAAGAATCGTGGAGTCATCTATACGGTCGCGCCTTCGTTCAAGAACGTGAACACCATTTGGACGGGATCGGACGACGGAGTGATCAACCTGACTCGCGATGGCGGAAAAACGTGGACGAACGTTACACCCGCTGCTCTCACTCCCTGGAGCAAGGTGTCGCTGATGGAGGCGTCGCACTTCGACGATGAGTCCGCCTACGCCGCCGTCAACCGGTTCAAGCTGGATGATCTTCGTCCGCACATCTATCGCACCCACGATGGCGGTAAGAGCTGGAAGGAGATCGTCAACGGAATCCCCGCCAACGAAGTCGTGAATTCAGTTCGGGAGGATCCCGTCCGGCGCGGCCTGCTGTTCGCCGGCACCGAGCGCGCCGTCTATTTCACTTTCGATGATGGGGAACGGTGGCAGCCGCTCCGCCTCAACATGCCGGCGACTTCGATCCGCGACCTCGTGATCCATGACGACGACATCGTAGTCGGCACTCACGGAAGGTCATTTTGGATACTAGATGACATGACGCCGCTCCGGCAGCTCGATGCAAAGGCGCCAGACACAACGCTTCTGTTCAAGCCGAAGCTCACCTACAGGTTCAGGCGCAACAAGAACACCGATACTCCGTTGCCTCCCGAGGAGCCTGCTGGAAAGAATCCTCCAGATGGCGTGATCATCAACTATCGCCTCGGCGCGGACGCCACCGGCCCTGTCGTAATCGCTATTCTGGAGGGCCCTGGCAAGATCGTGCGCACCTACTCGAGCGCGGATTCAATCGAACCGCTGGAGACAGACCTCAACGTGCCGCTCTATTGGCTGCGTCCTCAGGCGAGAATCGCAACTTCCCGAGGTACGCACCGCTTCGTGTGGGATCTCCACTATCCGCCCCCCAAAGTTCTGAGGCACGAGTACCCTATCTCGGCTATCAATGGTGACACCCCGAGGTATCCACTGGGACCGGCCGTACTTCCCGGGACCTACACTGTCCGGCTGGCGGTCGGCGGTAAGAGCTACTCGCAGCCGCTTACGGTCAAAATGGATCCGCGCGTTCAGATCAGCGACGCGGGCCTCCGACTGCAGCACGATATCGGCGTTCGAATGAACGATGCGATCAGCAAAGGCTTTGCCGCTCTCGGAGAGGTTCGGGCCCAGCGAAGTCTGTTGGGGGCCCAGCGTGCGGGCGGAAAGCCCAAAGAAGTGGCAGATTCCCTTGTCGCCCTGGACTCCGCGTTGGCAAAGGTCGAGAACGGAGCGGGTGATGTCGCGGGACTCGTTCGATTGAACGAACAGCTGGCGGGCGTTCTCGATATCGTCGAGAGCGCAGATGCGGAACCGACGACGCAGGTTGTGGCGGCAGCAAACGAGCTGGAGAAATCGTTGGCAATGGTGCTCGAGCGGTGGACAGAAATCCAGCGAACGAGGATCAGCCGTCCGAGAGTTACGCAGTCCCCTGTGCCCGCAATTCACCGGAGAAGGACATGACGACGAGCAAGGAAACCGAGTGGATGAATCACCCCCGGCTGCGTAAGCTCGTTACGGCGGTAAATGAGCTGACACTTGCCGAACGGATCACGCTGGTAAAAGGACTCGTGCCGGCTATCGCGGACGAGCTGTCCGACACAGAGTACGAGCGATTCGTCGATGCCATAAGACTGAAGGGCGAACGATTTCACGAAGCGCAGGCGCATCCGGGAGAGGGCAGGGCCGATCGCAAGATTCCCGGCGACCGCGACATCGAGGGCCGCTAGGAAACATGATGAACTTCTATTGGATTATCGGGATTCTTATGGTCGCCGCGCTCCTCTTCGCACTCTACGCCGGACGCCGTCCTAAGCCGCCGAAGACTTGATCTAGATCCCGAGCGCCAGCTGAACGGGCATTGAAGCGGTAGACCGCCCCGGGCCAATCGAGATTGGTCCGACGACGCTGCTTTGGGACGCAGCTGTGAGGCGGCCCTTGAATCTTACCCGCCGCAGAGCGTCACCGACCGT
>JBBQAV010000030.1:0-26133 GCA_038316775.1 Gemmatimonadales bacterium
GGCGGACAACTCGCGCCACATTTTCTCGCTCGACTACCTGCTCGACCACCTGCGTGAATGGGAGCGGCCGTACCGCTCGACGAAGCGCCGAAACGGTGGACGGGCTACCCTCTGACCACTCACATCGCCCTCCTCCGCGGCATCAACGTCGGCGGCCACAGGCAGGTCGGCATGACCGATTTGCGCAATTTCATCGTGGAGATCGGACTCGCCGACGTGAGGTCGCTGCTGCAGAGCGGCAATCTGATTTTCACCAGCAACGTGCGAACTGGAGCGGAGCTCGAGCGGTTCCTCGAGTCGGAGGCGCTCGACCGTCTGCAGCTCGAGGCCGATTTCTTCGTCCGCACGCCGGAAGAGTGGAAGGCGCTGATCAGGCAGAATCCTTTCCGCAAAGAGGCGGAGAAGGATCCGGGTCACCTCGTCGCGCTGTTCCTGAAGAACGCCCCAGACGCCGAAGACATCGCTGCGCTGCAGGCCGAGATCAGGGGCCCCGAGACAGTCGTGGCGAAGGGACGGCAGGCTTACATCTTCTATCCCAATGGGCAGGGGAAATCAAAGCTGACGCACGCGATGATCGAGAAACGTCTCGGCCGCAGCACGGGGCGCAACTGGAACACCGTGCTCAAGCTCGGCATCATGGCCAAAACCGGATCGGGAAAGCTCACCCCCGTCTCACCCCGCAAGCGCATCTGACCGGATCGCGCAACGGCTACAACAGAAGACGACCCCGCCGGTTGCAGTCGGCTTTACAGCGGTTTGCTCCGAGCTTGCCCGACTCGACTCACATCTTCAGTTAGGTACCCGCCTCGCTTCCTGCATATGCGCGCAACGCCGGTAGCAAATCCAATAGCGGGCGTACTGGGCCATTCATACGGATCTCGGGAGCGCACAATGCCCCAACAACGCGCGGGGCTCCGCCAACGCTGTCCACTCGATCCAGCAACACCACATTCCCCGTGTCGAGAGCTATACGGGTCCCAGCCAGTTCTGCGGTGTTAGCGACGGAATCATAGACCACTGTGAAACGGTAAGGACCCGCGCGCCATGTCTCCTCGCGTTTGCCAGCGGCGACGTCGCGGGTCCCACCACTTCCGTATATCGACCCCGCGAACCAATAAGGTCGGCCGCGCGCGGCGATGATATACCCCCGCACGCTTGTATCGGTGGTCGTCAGAGCATAGACAGCTTGAGTCGTAGGCGAGAGAGTAGATAGACCTGACCCTCTAGAACCCCCGCCCACAATTAGTGGCTTGCACGATGCTCTTGGGTGAAGGCTGTTGCTGGCGATGTGTTTCGCGCACGCAACGAGACCAGTGATTGCGAGAAGGAGCAAGATCGTGTGTCGACCTGCAGAGAACATCAGCTGAGGCTCCGATGGGTATCTTAGCTTCAGTTGCTTAGGCAATTGGACGTGCCAGTGCATCCAGCAATTTCTGGTGTATTCCCCCAAAGCCGCCGTTTGACATAATGAGCACCACGTCCCGCTCCTTTAATCTCGGCGACAGATCCTGAACAATCGCATCGGCATCCTTCAGCTGTTTCGCGCTCTTCCCTGATGCAGCGATGTCGGCAATTAGCTTGTTCAGGTCCAGCGCGGTCTCCTTCGTGTACCGGTCCGGGCGGAACAACGAGGCGAAGATGGTTTCGTCCGCGCCCGCGAACGCTTGGGCGTAGACGTCCTGAAATTCGCGACGCTGTGCCGTGTAGCTGCGTGGTTCGTACACGGCGACGATTCGCCGGCCTTTGTACTTCTGGCGGACCGCATCGATCGTCTCGCGCACCGCGGTGGGATGGTGCGCGAAATCGTCGATCACCGCGACGCCACGAACTTCGCCTCGCACTTCCATGCGCCGCTTCACGCTCGTGAACGTGCGAAGACCTTCGCGCACGCCGTCGGGATCCGCCTTCACGCTTTCCGCCGCGGCGATCACGGCGAGAATATTCCTCACACTGAATGCACCCGCGAGCGGCGTATCCACTCGGCCCCATTCCCTGTCGGACCGGAAGGCGCGGAACTTGGTGCCGCTCTCGCCGAACTCGACATCGCGCGCGTGCCAGTGCGTTTGATTCGCCGGAACCTTCGCATCGTCGCCCGCGCCGTACCCGAATGATTCGAGCGGCGCAAAGGATTTTGGCGCCAGCTCTCTCACGAGCGGCGAATCCCACCCGGCGATCACCACGCCATTCTTCGGAACGAGATTGATGAAGCGCGCGAAGGCGAACTTGTACGCTTCTTCATCGCGATAGATGTCCGCGTGATCGAACTCGATGTTATTGACGATCGCGGTGTCCGGAAGGTAGTGCCACATCTTCGGACCTTTATCGAAGTAGGCCGTGTCGTACTCGTCCGCTTCGATCACGAAATACTTCGAGTCCGTGAGCCTGAACGACTTCCCGAAATTCTCGGCGACTCCACCGATCAGAAAGCTGGGCTTGAGGCCCGCTGACTCGAGCACCCATGCGAGCAATGACGTCGTGGTCGTCTTGCCGTGCGTCCCCGCTACCGCCAACGAATGGTGGCCCCAGATGAACTCCTCTTTTATGGTAGCGGCGGCAGAGGTGTAGCGAAGCTTCCGAATCAACACCTCTTCGAGCTCGGGATTCCCTCGCGAGATCACATTGCCCACGACGATGATGTCGGGCTTCGGCTTGAGATTCTCGGGCTTGTATCCCTGGTTGTAGGAGATCCCCATCTGCTGAAGCTCGTTCGACATCGGCGGATAAACGTTCTCGTCCGAGCCGGTGACCGTATGACCAGCGGCTTTGAGCAGGCCCGCGAGTGAGGCCATCGCGCTCCCGCCTATGCCAATGAGGTGGTAATGCAATGGCCTTTTCCCCCCCAATTCATGATCAGCGGCCTTTCTTCCCTTCATGGAATTATCTGTGAGCGAAGATAGCAGGGCCATCCGATGATACGAATCCGAAATTTCGCATGTGAACTCAGCACGGTGTTGCCTCTGTACGCATGAAAGAAAACTGCCACTCGGCGGAAATGGACTTCAGCCCTCGCCTCTCTTTGTGATTCGCTACTCGACGCTTTTGGCTCGCGTTATGCCTCATTGGTCTGTTCCCACCTACTGACAGAAGCTGGCAGCCGCGCGAATTCGCGACGCTCGACATCTGTCGTCCACATACTGACGTCATTGCGCAGGGATCACGACGTCACTCAACTATTCCTACTCTGAAGAAACATCTCACGCGGTTAGCCGCAATCAGTGGGCTGGCGACGGTCATTGCTTGTGCACGCCAGAATATCGCTCCCACGATATCCGCGAAGCCAGTCCAGCAGGTGGAGGTATATATCCTTGCGCCGAACTATCGTGGAACTATTGTCGCTGTTTATGACGACTCTAGTGGCGCACCGGCGGAGAGTTCGCGGACTAATCAAAACAGCGGCATTCTCGAAAGATTCTATCGCATTCCAGCCTCTGGATTTGTCCGAATCGGCGACGACCACCCGCTCGAATCCGCAAAGGCAAGCATAAGGTTTGGTTCGAGCGGCCGAGAGATCCGTATTTGGGGTGACTGCAAGGCATTGGGCGCACGGACCGACCTAAAGGCTTCGTTTCCCGACGGATGTTGGCTCCCTCAGTTGGCCCCGACGAACGTGCATCCGATTCCATTCTACGTAGCAGCTGTTGTCTCCGATTCTGTGGACTTACCGATGCACTACGCCCGAACGATGCAACTAATTGCTGATTCAGTTTTCCAGGGTCGTGTGGAAATCCCGGAAGTTTGGCGGAAGCCCCCAAAAAGGTGACCGCGAAGAAATTCGAAGCTTCGAACATCACGCACTTCGTTGCGAGTTTTGTCCATCCGCGTCGCGAAGTCAGGGGTCGCAGGCCCCCGTCTCGCCTCCACCGTTATTTGAAGGGTCTGTATGACTGAGCGGGCCTTCTACAGAAATGCACTCTTTTCGCCCCTAGTAGTCACGATAGCTTCTTGGCTCATCGTCGGGGTGGATAAGAGGACAGAGGCGTTTTCAACGCACGCCGAAACTGTTGTTAGCCTTGCCATAGTCTTTGCCTATGGAGGTTTATGGGCAGCAGTTCCCTATCTTTTTGTTGCCGCGATCATATGGGTTTGGTTAAGTCGCGGACCCACGCACTCGAGTACTTACGCGCGGATCCTAGTTGCTGCGCCCCTAGCCACTATCGTTGTTGGAATTCTAATCGCGCTCGCGGTCGGCCTCTTGCGGGGCAATTTCGCCATTGCTAGCCTCGCAATGTTTTACGCGGTCTGGGGGATTGTACTCGGGTACACTTACGTCCTGGCAATACTCCTGATCCATTTCGTGGCATCTAAAGCCGGCTGGGTCACAGCAGATTATTAAGTAAGCGCCGCAGTCGCAGTCGGACACAACCGGGGAAGGTGGTTTCGTAGCCGCGTGCGCGAGCATCCGCAGCGGGAGCTAATGCTGGAAGCGACACAATCGAGAGTCTCGCGTCCGTGGAACCCGATAGCGCAGTAGGACAGTTGCATTCGTCAACAGACTAACGAATGCACCCCCTACTTCCCCGCATTTTGGCGTTACGGTACTGGACCCATCATCGGAAAGCGATTGATAGTGTACACCTCCTCACACGTACTCCAGGCCACCACCCCCACAAGCACGCTTACTTCAGACGCAGAACCCGCATGCGCTCCACGGTTCGTGCGCTTTCTGATTGGAGTTTGGTGTACTGGAATCTATAATGCTCTTCATGACCTCCCAGCCCTCGGCGAAACGCTTTCGTGTACCCCGCCGTAGGGATGAAACACCCTAACGAGATTCATGCCCCAAAGATCCAATAGATTCTGGACGATCTTCCTCGCGACCGTGCTGGTCGACGTCGCCAGCAAGCGACTCGCGGTGAACGAGCTCTCCCCGCCCTACGTCCCGCACAACATCATCGACGATGTTCTGCGCTTCACTCTGGCGTATAACCCCGAGGGAGCGATGAGCTTCTCGCTCGGTCCATCGTCCCGATGGTGGTTCGTGCTTCTCTCGCTCGGAACGCTTTTCGTTCTCGCCTACCTCTACAAACAGACCCCGAGGGAAGACCGTATCCAGATAGCGTCGATCGCGCTCATTTGCGGCGGCGCCGTCGGCAATCTTCTCGACCGGCTCCGCTCGGCACGAGGCGTCGTCGATTTCATTGACATCGGAATCGGCGCGCACCGCTTCTGGACCTTCAACATCGCCGATCTTGGCGTGACGCTTGGCACCGCGACGCTCACCTGGATCCTTTGCGTTCGCGCAGCACAGGAGGAGCGTGCTGCTCATGCCCTGGCACCTACCCGCGCGCTGGACGAGTCGAGCTAGTCGTCCTTCTGCCCGAAGATCGCCATGTTGGAGCTGTGCCCCGGATTCACTTTCTTGTCCGGATAGATCCAGTGCACAGCCTGATTCACCGCGGTCGCGGCTTCGCCGAATCCGGTCGCGATCAGCTTCAGCTTCCCTGGATAGGTCGTGATGTCGCCGGCTGCGTAGATCCCCGGACGCCCGGTTTCCATCAGGCTGTTGACCACGATCTCGTCCTTCTCGCAGTTCAGTCCCCACTCGGCCAGCGCACCGATGTCGCTGTGGAAGCCGAGCATCGGGAGGATTACATCGGCCTCGATATCGAGAGTGGTCTTCGTCTTCACATCGCGCAGCGTCACGCCGGTCAGCTTTTCGTCGCTGGATAGCACGTCGTGCAGCTCGTGGAACGGTAGAAGCTTAGTGCGGCCCGACGTGGCGGCGGCCTGAACGTCGGCCACGGTTGCTCCGTGCGCGCGGTACTTATCGCTTCGATGGACGAGCGTCACCGCCTTTGCCCGGTCGCGTAGCTGCTGCGCCCAGTCGAACGCCGAGTCTCCGCCGCCGATGATGATGATGCTCTGCCCCCGAAATTCGTCCGGATCCGATACGCGGTCGAAGATTCCCCGCCCGTACCACGGCTCCGCGCACGACTGAGGCAGCCGCCTCGGTGAGAAGGCGCCGATTCCGGCAGCGATGACGATCGCGCGAGTCGGAAAGCGGTCGGTCTCGGTGACGAGGACGAAGTGATCGTCGGTCCGCTCGAGGGCGGTGACGTTCTGGTTCAGGTGGGATTTGAAGTGGAACTGTTTCGCCTGCTCCACCAGCGCGTTGACGAGATCCTTCGCCAGGATCTTGGTGAATCCGCCGACGTCGAAGATGTACTTCTCCGGGTACAGCGCCGTGAGCTGCCCGCCGAGTTGCGGCAGCGCGTCGACGATCTGCGCCTTCGCGCCGCGCATGCCGGTATAAAAAGAGGCGAACAGTCCGGTGGGACCGCCGCCGATGATCGTGATGTCGGTTATCTCGTGAGTCATCTCTGAAGCGAAATATATAGTAGCGAGAAGGCTGCCCCTACCGCGGCGCGGCTTCTGGCGACTTTAACCGGACCTCCCTAGACTCTCCCGGAAATGCGCACCGATGCCGGCACCGACGCCCACAACGAGCAGCCTGCGCTCACCACTGAGCGGCTGATACTGCGCCCGTTCATCGACGACGACGCGTTCGACGTCGAAAGGCTCGCGGGGATGCGCGAGATCGCCGACACCACCCTCAACATCCCGCACCCATATCCTCACGGCGGCGCCGCGGCGTGGATCAACGCCCACGAGCCCGCGTGGAAGGACGGGAGCAACGCGACCTTTGCGATCATCGCGAAGGACGGCGGCGGCCTCGCAGGGGCGATCAGCCTGATGATCAAGCCCGAGCACCGCCGCGCAGAGCTGGGATACTGGATCTCTCGCGACTATTGGAATCGCGGATTGGCGACTGAGGCGAGCCAGCGGGTCATCGACTTCGGATTCGAAGTCCTCGGCCTGCACCGGATCGAGGCGCGGCATTTCATCCGGAATCCCGCCTCCGGACGAGTGATGCTCAAGCTCGGGATGCAGCCGGAAGGTGTGGAGCGCGACTGGGCGATCAAATGGGATCGCTTCGAGAGCCTCGCCGTCTACTCGATTCTCGAGCCCGAGTGGAGGGCGGCGCGAGCCAACCCATCTACTCGTCGAGCGGCGCCACCGTGACCGCGGCTGTTCCGTCCTCGCGGTACTGCACGTTGACCGTCCACGGCTGACAGCAGACCCCGCAATCCTCGACGTACTCCTGCGTGTTTCCGCCGCCGGGATCGATCGAGATCTCGACGCTCTCGTTGCAGTAGGGACAATAGACTGTCGCTCCCGTCTCGGCCGTACCGTCACCGAGGGGGAAATCCAGATCAGGCAGTTCGTCGTCACCGTTCAATTTCATCGCGACCTGGAAAGTGTTATCGAATTGAACTACAACTGAAGAATACCGGCTAAGCGTTGAACTACAACTGAAATACCGGCCAGGGCGTTGGGGGGAGCGGCCAGCCGGTAGTGTTCAGTGGCAGTTAAAGAACCTTAGATTGTGTCCCGATGAAGATTTACACGAAAACCGGCGATGCCGGCGACACCGGTCTGTTCGGCGGCGGTCGCATCCAGAAGGATGACCCGCGCGTCGAAGCGTACGGCGATGTCGACGAGCTGAACGCCGTCCTCGGCATGGCCCGCGCGGTGGAGCCCCTCCCCCGCATCGACGAAGTCCTGATTCCGATGCAGCGCGATCTGTTCAGCATCGGCGCGCTGCTCGCGACGCCGGATCTGGAGAAAATGCACAACCACCTCTCCAAGGCGAACATCGATGATCGGCGGATCAAGGACCTCGAGCGGGCAATCGACGACTGTGAGAAGGAGCTCGAGCCGCTCAAAGCGTTCATCATCCCGGGCGGAAGCACCAAAGGCGCGGTGCTCCATGTCGCGCGGACCGTTTGCAGAAGGGCGGAGCGAAGGGTCGTACGCCTCCAGCGCGAGGTGGAGATTCCGCCGCTCGTGGTTATTTACCTGAACCGGCTATCGGATCTCCTTTTCATGCTCGCGCGCGTCGCGAACGTTCGCACGGGTGCTGGTGAAGTAACCTGGTAAAGAGGCGCGATCGCCCGGCTTCTCCTGCGGCGAATACAACGCGGACGTTCCGGCTTGGTCCCTCCTCGATCCGGGTTGGGCCCGGTCTCCTGTCCAAGGTTGGAGTGATCGTCCGGGAGGTCGCACCGGCCCATCGCTACGCGCTCATCACCGATTCCAGCGTCGGCCCGCTCTACGCCAAAACCGTCGAAGACCAGTTCGAAAAGGACGCCCTGGATGTCCTCACGGTACCCGCCGGCGAGTCCAATAAGACCCGTGACACCTGGGCCCGCCTGACGGATCAGATGCTCCTGAGACGGTACGGCCGGGACTCGGTTGTGATCGCGCTTGGCGGCGGGGTGATCGGCGATTTGGCGGGGTTCGTCGCCGCGACCTTCATGCGTGGCATCCCGGTGGTCCAGATACCCACGACTCTGGTCGCCATGGTCGATGCGTCGATCGGCGGAAAAACCGCCGTAGACACCCCGGCCGGGAAGAATCTGGTCGGCATTTTTCATCCGCCTGCGGCTGTGCTTGTGGACATCCAACTCCTTGCTACGCTTCCACTTAGAGAAATGCGTGCAGGTCTTGCAGAGATTGTCAAGCATGGCGTTATCGCGGACGAGCCTTATCTTCGTCTGGTCGCCAGTAGCGCTTCGGAAATGCTGTCGGCTGAAGGACGGGCGAGTGACAGTACACTCTCTGTCATCGTCCGTAGTATTGAGATCAAGGCCGGCATCGTCTCACGTGATAAACGGGAGGAAGGCCTTCGAAAAACTCTGAATTTCGGCCATACGATTGGCCACGCCGTCGAGCTGGTTAGCGGGTTCTCCCTGCTACATGGAGAAGCGGTCGCAATCGGGATGGCGCTTGAGGGCAGGCTCGCCGAACGGATCGGTGTGGCCCAGGCCGGGACAGCAGCCGCGATAACGGCAGCGCTGCAGTCCGCCGGACTCCCAACCGACCTCCCCCGCACCCTTGAGCGGGATGCGGTCATCGAGGCGATGGGATCGGATAAGAAGGGGCGTTTTGGCAGAACGCTGTTCGCGCTGCCCCTTCGCATTGGGGCGATGGCAGGTGAAGAGACGGGATGGACGGTTTCAGTCACTGACGATCAGCTTCGGGAGGTGCTCGCATGAAAATTCGCAGAATCGCTCGGCGCACGTCCCCTGTTAGGGACGCTGGTGACGGCTCGCGCCGGCGCAATGAGGCCGTTCGCACAATCGTCGCGGTGACCCTGGCGGTCGGCCTCGTCGGAACCGGAGCGGTCGCGCTCCCATCCCTCGCTCCGAGCGTCGCCGGAATCGAGATACCTCCCCGCAAGGGACCTCAGCTCGAGCCCGAAGCGGTGGTCGACATCGAGACAGTTCCAGAGGGCGCGGGAACGCTCGCCGGCCGTCTGAGAGAAACGGTGCTGCACGTCTCCGAAGCGCTCCCCTCTGCCGCGGCGAGAATTGCGAAGACGACGACCGCCGTCACGAAGCCGGTCGCCGATGGCGTCGATGTCATTCCGGCGGCGGCCAACGTCGTGCGCGCCACGGCACATGAGGCGATCAAGATGAAGAAGGGCATAATCCCTCTCATCCCATCCAAATTCGCGCGCGCCCAGAACGGAGTGGAGATTCCAGTGTCGCTGACCCAGTACTGCGTGCAGGGAGAGACGCGGCGCGGACGTCAGACCAGGCACGGAATCGTTGCGGCGGACCCGCGGATCTTTCCGCTCTCCAGGTACGTCGAAGTCTTCCTCGGCGACGAGTACCTCGGCCGCTACCTCGTCGACGACACCGGTGGCAACGTCCTCGGTGCGACGCTCGACATCTGGAATCCGGATTGCAGGCAGGCAGCGCGGTTCGGCCGTCACTGGGGAAGCGCGATTCTGGTTGCCCGCGAAGTGGAGCAGCAGGCGAACGATTCGCTCATCCCAACCCGCTGGGACGGACTCGCGAAGCGATAGCCACAGCATTTTTGCATCACGCATGTGGCCCTACAATTGCTCGTTTGCAACAACGAAAATCCAACCCGAGAGCATTCATGTCCTCGTTCAGCACCTACCTGATCGGATTCATCGTCCTCATCATCGGTCTTGCGATCGCCGCCATTTTGGTGGGCGTCTCACAGACTTGGGTCATCGTGGGGGCCATCGTCGCGATCGGAATCGGCATTGTGACAGCCACAACCCGAACGAAGACCAAAGATCCGCCGGGCCCACCGGCGGCATGAAACGTGGCTGTTGACGGATTGACGCGCAGCTAGTTAACGTGCGCGTCCAACATGCCGGGCGCGCCACCCAGGCGCGCCGGTCGGTAATGTCTCTACTTAGGGGCTTATGCAGACAACGGGCGAGAGTAGATCCAAGGGCTTCTTCCGTTCCTCCCCTTCCACAGCATTCGACCAGTACCTCCAGGACATACAAAAACTCCCGCTTATAACCGACGCCGAAGAAGAGCGTCGACTTGCGCGGCGCGCGCAGGCAGGCGATGAAAAAGCGGCAGAGCGGCTGGTCACCGCAAATCTTCGATTCGTCATTTCGTATGTAAAGAAGTACCAGGGACACGGCCTCGACCTCGGTGAGCTGGTAGCCATCGGCAACGAAGGTCTCCTCAAGGCGGTCAGAAAGTTCGATCCGGACCAAGGCGTCAAGTTCATCTCCTACGCCGTGTGGTGGGTCCGTCAGGCGGTTCTCAAGGCTCTCGCAGAGCAGACACGAAGCGTCAGGATTCCGCTCAATCAGAATTCGCAGCTCATCAAGCTCGCCCGCGCTCAGACCGTCCTCTCCCAGGTTCTCAAGCGCGATCCCACCGACAACGAGATTGGCCGCCTGCTCGAGGAGACACCCGACGCGGTTCGCTCCGCCAAGCAGATGTCGGCGACCGAGATCTCGCTCGACGCCCCAATCGATCGCAGCGACCGCGAAGCCTGCACCCTCGGCGAGCGTTTCGCCGGAGTGGATGGCGCAGAGATCGAGGATGTGACGGACTTCCATCTGATGCGCGAATTCATCGACCGTGTCTTCCGTAAGTACCTCACGCCCCGCGAGCGCAAGATACTTCACCTCTACTATGGGCTCGAGCAGGGCTCCGATGCGATGACGCTCGAGAAGATCGGCGCGCTGATGGGTGTAACGCGAGAGCGGATCAGACAGATCCGCGAACGCGCCTTTGAGAAACTTCGGGAATCGCCCGACGGTTCGGCTCTGGCCGGATTCTGGAGCTAGCCTCCGCAGGCCCCTACCAACACACCCCTGGTTGATGCGACGCCGGCCACAAATGGCCGGCGTCTTTTTGTATCAGGCTCTTTATTTGTATATAGAAGGGGGGCACTCACCCTGGAACCTCTTCCCCACCTTCCATCACTCCGCACCCAATGGCAGCGACACAGGCCGCCCCCGTATCCTCTGGTCCAAAGCTCAAGGCCTTTCTCAATGCCAAGTCCGGGACTGCGAAGGCTGCCCGGGATGCGATCGAGAAAGCCGGGTTCGAACTCGTAGAGGTGCAGCCGGCGGATATGGAGAAGACCCTCAAAGACACAATCGATCGGGGGACCAAACGAATCGTCATTGCCGGCGGTGATGGGACGGTAGCGACCGCGGCTGCTCTCGTCGCAAAGCGTGATGTCGAGCTGGCGATCCTTCCGGGCGGAACGCTCAATCATTTCGCCAAGGATCACAACATCCCGACTGACATCGAAAAGGCGGCCATTGTCGCCGCCAACGGAGTGGTGGTTGGAGGAGACATTGGGTACGTCAACGACTCTGTCTTCCTCAACACGAGCTCCATTGGCGCCTACGTCACCTTCGTTCGCGATCGCGAGCGGTACGAGAAGTACGTCGGCTACCGCATCGCAAGCTTTCTCGCCGCTCTGAGAACGTGGCGCGACCTGCGAAGCTTTTCCGTGACGCTTGAAGTTGAAGGCGTCAAGAAGATCTACCGGACGTCCATGGTCTTCATCGGAGTCGGAGAGCGCGAGCTCAAGATGCCCATACTCGGTAGCAGGGTGAAGAACGGAAAGCGTGGAGTGCACGTCATGATCGTCCACGGCAGGAAAAAGGCGCGTCTTTTTATGCTTGCCATAGCCGCCATCTCCAAAGGGACGAAAGAAGCAGAGACGCTGCCGGACTTCGCCGATTTCATCGTTGACAGCTGCCGGATCGATCTCACGCGGTCTCACTCGCTGATCGGGCTCGATGGTGAGTTGAAGCAAATGCGGGCGCCGCTCGATTACAGGATCGAGCGTGACGCAATCCGCCTGGTCGTACCCCCGCCAGAAGAAAGCGAATAGGTAAATTCTTAAGCGTGACCCAGCCTACGACGACCTCGAGCCGGAAAATCGCTGCGACGGTGCCATCCTCAGTCGCTGACCGTCTGGCGGATATTGTGGGTGAGCGGCACGTCCTCAGTCGCCCGAGCGAGCTCCTCGTCTACAACTCCGATGGCCTTCCCGGCTACAGACGCCAGCCTCGGCTCGCCGTATTCCCCGGAACGCGCGAAGAAGCAATCGCCGTCGTTGGCCTGCTTGCCAGGGAGAATCTTCCCTTCGTACCACGCGGCGCCGGCACTGGGCTATCCGGTGGCGCGCTCGCCGACGACATCGTCGTAATCGGACTCCACCGCCTGAAGAAGATCATCTCGCTCGATGCAGAGAATCGCCGCGCGACGGTCGAGCCTGGCGTCGTGAATCTCAGACTCAACAAGCACGTCGCGCCGCACGGATTGCTGTACGCTCCAGACCCATCGAGCGAGGCGGCGTGCACCATCGGCGGTAACGTTGCCGAGAACGCGGGCGGTCCACACTGCCTCAAGTACGGCGTGACTCTGAATCACGTGCTTGCGATAACTGTGCTGCTGCCCAGTGGTGACGTCGTCGAGCTCGGAAGCAAAACCGGGGAGCGCGACGGGTACGATCTCCGTGGAGCGTTCATCGGATCCGAGGGATGCTTTGGCATCGCCCTCGATATAACGGTCAGGCTGACGCCAAAGCCGCAGACGGTTAGGACTCTGCTCGCCGATTTCATGTCGGTGGACCAGGCGGCGCACGTTACGTCCGCGATCATCGCGTCTGGAATCGTTCCGGCCGCGCTGGAGTTCATGGACGGCCCGACGATTCGTGTGGTCGAGGATTCCATCTACGCCGCCGGCTACCCGAGAGACGCGGACGCAATTCTGCTCATCGAGCTCGAC
The DNA here is from genome assembly GCA_038316775.1 of Gemmatimonadales bacterium. Lineage (GTDB taxonomy): Bacteria > Gemmatimonadota > Gemmatimonadetes > Gemmatimonadales > Gemmatimonadaceae > UBA4720. The sequence continues at coordinate 13,098 of JBBQAV010000030.1, forward strand.
GGGCTCGAGGCTGGGGTATCGGCCGATCTCGAGATGGTCCGCCGCATCTGCATCGACGGTGGGGCGCGGAACGTGAAAGTCGCGCGCGACGACGCCGAGCGGATGAAGCTCTGGCAGGGCAGGAAGAAGGCCTTTGGGGCAATGGGACGTCTTGCTCCCCACTTAATCGTTCAAGACGCGGTGATCCCGCGCACGCGACTTCCGGAAATCCTCGAGACGATTCACGCCATCAGCGAGAAGTACGGCGTGGTGGTGTGCAACGTCTTTCACGCCGGCGACGGGAATCTTCACCCGAACATCGCCTACAGTGCCGACGATCCGGCCGAAAGCGAGCGGGTGCACAAGGCGATGACCGAGATCATGCAGGCGTGCATCGATGCCGGCGGCAGCATCACCGGCGAGCACGGAGTCGGTCTCGACAAGATGGGCTATATGGAATCGATCTTCTCCGGCGCATCGCTCAATGCGATGTGCGAGTTGCGCGGCGTGTTCGATCCCGAGCGGCGATCGAATCCCGGCAAGGTCGTTCCCGTTCACGCGTGCAAGGAATGGCACGCGGTTCCCGGTGCGCGGCTTCGGCAGGATGCAAGCGAGCCTCGTCCCCTCGAGGCTGCGCCAACCCATCCGACTGCTTAGTGAGCACTGACGCAGTAGTCTCCGCAATCCGCGACAGCGCGGCGACCGGAGCTCCACTTCGGATTTCGGGGCGTGGAACCTGGCTCGACGCGGGGCGTCCTGTTCACGCAGAGAAGAAGCTGTCTCTCAGCAGCGACACTGGAGTGGTAAGCTACGTCCCCGGTGATCTGACTCTCACGGTTCGCGCCGGCACTACGCTGTCCGAAATCGAGAGAGTCACGCGCGAGCACGACCAATGGCTTCCTCTCGACCCGTACGGCTCGCCTGACGGCACTATCGGCGCGACGTTGTCAACAGCGTCAGCCGGCCCGCTCGCGTCGAGCTTTGGATTGCCGCGCGATCTCCTGCTCGGCCTCGAATTCGTGAACGGCCGCGGCGACGTCGTGCGCGGCGGCGGAAAAGTGGTGAAGAATGTCGCCGGATTCGATCTCTCGCGACTGCTTGCCGGATCCTGGGGAACGCTCGGCGTCATAACCGAGGTTACGCTAAGGTTATACGCGCTGCCCCAGGCCGATCGAACGTTCATGATCTCGCTCAAGGGAAATGAGAGGATCGTCGGGTCTCTCGTCCGCGCAATCGTCGACTCTCCGTTGAACCCGTACGCTTTGCAGCTGCTTAGCCCGACAGCAGCGCGCGCGCTCGATCTGGGTGAGGGAGCTGCATGCCTGATTCGCTTTGGCGGCAACGACGCCGTGGTTCAGGCGCAGGCGAGCGCGCTGTCACAGATTGCGCGCCCCCTCGAGATGGATACTGAGATATGGATGCGTCTTCGCAGTCAGGATGGTGACACGCACACGACCATTAGAATTACGGGCCTGCCACAAAGATTCCTCGCGGCCTCGGCGACGATTCTAGCCGACGACATTCCGGGAATTCACACATACTTCGATCCGCGTCGCGGAGTTCTCAGAATTGTCGTGGGCGCGGATGGAAACGCCGGCGACAGCGGTATATCGTCGGCGGATGTTCGAGTAAAGGGCGGCGAATCGAGCGAAGTCATATACGAGAAACTTCCGCGTGACGTTTGGCCGTTGGTCTCGCCCTCAGTCGTATCCGATGAATTGTCGCAGCGAATCAAGAAAGCATACGACCCTCACAACATTCTCAACCCCGGCATACTCGGCGATTGATGTCCGCACCCATTCCCGTCCCCGCTGATCGACTTCCGCACGATCCGATGCCTGGATGCGCGCTGCCCGGCACGCCGCTAGCCGACGCGCTACCGGGTATCAACGCGTGCGTGCACTGTGGATTCTGCCTCCAGGCGTGCCCGACGTATCTCAATCTCGAGGACGAGAACGACAGCCCGCGCGGGAGAATCTTTCTCATGCGGTCGCTGCTCGAGGGCACTGTCAGGCCCGACGATCCGAGCGTCCAGCAGCACATCGATCAGTGCCTGGGATGCAGAGCATGCGAACCCGTGTGTCCAAGCGGTGTTCCGTATGGCCAGCTGCTTGAAGCGACCCGAGCGACGCTGGTCGAGTACCGGCCGATACCCGTGATCGCCCGACTGATTCTCTTTGTGTTTGCTCGCAACTGGCTGCTGCGTCCGGCGATGTTCTTCTCGCGGATTCTCGCTGCGACTCCGATTCCCACGCTGTTCTCCGGAATCAAGGGACGTCTCGGGTTCGCGATGGCAATGCTTGCATCCACCGGCAGGTCGATCGAGCGGTCGCGCTACTCTCCCGTGACGCGCGGCGAGCGGGGCAGCGTGGCGACACTTCGTGGATGCGTGATGGATGGCTTGTTCAACAATACGAATCGGGCGACCGCCCGCGTTCTCGCCGTGAACGGGTACTCGATCGCCGCCGCTCCAGGACAGAAGTGCTGCGGTGCCCTCCATGCGCACGCCGGCGACCTCGAGACCGCTCGCTCCCTCGCGCGCAGCAACATCGCCGCGTTCGAGCGATCGGGCGCCGCGTACATAGCGGTCAACGCCGCCGGCTGCGGAGCGATCATGAAGGAGTACGGTCACCTCTTGAAAGACGATCCCGAATGGCACGACAGGGCTGTCAGCGTGAGCGCGCGGGTGAGAGATGTAAGCGAGCTGCTCGCTGCCGCCGGTCCACGCGAAGGAGGGCCGCTTCCACTCAAGGTCACCTACGACGCTCCGTGTCACCTCCAGCACGCCCAGCGTGTGACGCAAGCGCCCCTCTCTGTTCTTGCCGCGATTCCCGGGCTGGAGCTGGTACCACTCCACGATTCGGATCAGTGCTGCGGAAGCGCTGGCATCTACAATCTCATCGAGCCGGAAACTTCGGACGCGGTGCTCGAGCCCAAGCTCGCGAACATCCGCGCGACCGGTGCAGCGTGGGTTGCCACCGGAAATCCCGGTTGTCTGATGCAGATCGGCGCCGGGTTGATTCGCGCCGAGATAAGCGCCCGCGCGATTCATCCCATCGATTTGCTCGACGCATCGTACGCGGCCTTCGGGCAGTAGCGCCCGCTGTGCCCTCTGGGTTAATTGCAGGTAATGTCGGAAATGAACGAGTATTCCGCGCTGCACAACGGTGCTCTCTTGTTCGACCGGAGCGACCGGCTGCGGATGCGCATCTCCGGCGCAAAGGCGGCGGAGTTGGTGACCGGAATGGTGACTAACGACGTCTCCGCCCTCATTCCGGGCGAAGGCCAGTACGCCGCGGCGCTGACCCCTAAAGGAAAGATCGTCGCCGACCTTCGCATCTTCGCGCTCGAAGAAGCGCTGCTGATCGACACTTCGGCGGCTTCAGCTCCCGGTTGGAAGGAGATGGTGCGCAAGTACGTCAACCCGCGCATCGCGCCCTATCACGACTCGACGTCAGAGCTGAGCGACCTCGGTGTGTTCGGCCGGTCAGCGCGCTCAATCGTGGCTCGCTTGATGGATATCGATGACAAGGATCTCGCGGGGCTCGCGCCTTACGGACACATCACCCGACCATTCGGCGGCGTCACCGTGATCGTCGCGCGGGTTCCCGAGATCGATCTCGACGGGTTCGAGATTTTCATTCCGAGCGAAGCCGTCGGCTCGTTGAAAGTAATGCTTCACTCGGCGGGAATCGCGGAGGGCGGGAACGAGACCTGGGAAATCGCCCGCATCGAGAGCGGTCGGCCACAGTGGGGCGCGGACATGGATGATTCGACGCTTCCGCAGGAGGCGAACTTCGACGAGCTGGGTGCGATCTCTTACACGAAAGGTTGCTACATCGGCCAGGAGACGGTCGCGCGTGTGCACTTCCGCGGGCACGTGAATCGTTTTCTGCGCAAGCTTCGGTTCGTCACTCGTCCGGCACCGCCCAAGGGCGCGGAACTGCTCGACGAAACCGGAAAGGTGATTGGCGACATTCGAAGCTCCGCCCTTTCACCGCGGCTCGGCGGGATCGCGCTCGGAATGGTGAGACGTGAGGTTGCCGCGGGCACGACCGTCCAGGCGAAATGGGAAGGAGGCGAGTGCAGCATTCAGATCGAACAAAACGAAAAAGGCGCCACTGTTTAGTGGCGCCTTTTTGATCCGTACGAACAAGCTACTTCTTCTTCTTCATCGCGGCAGCTTTCATCGCGCTGTCCTTCCTGATACTGTCTTTCATCGCCGTGCTGTCCATCATCTTCATGCCCGTGTCCATCATTGCCGGGGCCGGAGCCATGGCAGGGGCGGAGGTGTCGGCAGCTGCGGATTCATCTTTCTTCGCACACGCGGCAAGTAGGATAACAGCGGCGACGAGGGCCAGGCGCTTCATTTACGATCTCCTTGAGAGGCAAACGTGAAAAGGGTCGCCGGTCCGTGCACGCGGTCGCAGTGCTCGTTTTTGGCGCGGGCGAAAATTTATCTCATCTGGAAGCAGTGTCAAGGGTAGAGCCGTCTGGTTGCCCTCTCGTGCGAGGGCTAGATTAACTCTCAAGTTGTGATTTCCTTCGGAGAATCAGTTGTCGGTTTACCCAGAAACATTTGGCGCGCTCAAGCGCTCTGCCTTCGGTTCGCAGGAACGGAGACAGCAATCAGTCAAAGATGAGCTTCGCTCGAATCTCCTCACCCGACTCGCTACCCGTCGACCCATTTTCCATGGCGTGATCGGCTACGAGGAGACGGTGATGCCGCAGATCGTCAACGCACTTCTCAGCCGGCACAACTTCATCCTGCTCGGCCTCAGAGGTCAGGCGAAGTCGAGGATTCTGCGCGCGCTCACGACGCTGCTGGATCCGGCGCTGCCGATCATCGCGGGAAGTGAAGTCAACGACAATCCGTTCGCTCCGATCTCCAAGTACGGGAAGAATCTTCTGAACGAAGCCGGCGACGACACGCCGATTTCCTGGCTCGATCCGGATCAGCGCTACGTCGAAAAGCTCGCGACTCCTGACGTCACCGTCGCCGACATCATCGGTGATCTCGATCCCATCAAGGCAGCGCGCGGCGGACACATCCTGGGCGACGAGCTCACGATGCACTACGGAATGCTCCCGAGGGCGAACCGTGGAATCTTCGCGCTGAACGAGCTTCCCGATCTGGCTGGGAAAGTCCAGGTCAGCCTGTTCAACATCATGCAGGAAGGCGATGTCCAGATCAAAGGCTATCCGGTGCGTCTGCCGCTCGATGTCATGATCTGTTTCACCGCCAATCCCGAGGACTACACCGCGCGCGGCAAGATCATCACGCCGCTCAAGGATCGCATTGGCAGCGAGGTCACTACGCACTATCCCGAAACCGTCGAGCTCGGCATGTCGATCACGAACCAGGAGGCGTGGACCGCGCGCGGCGCCGGCAAGGTGCGCGTTCCGGATTTCATCGCCGAGGTGATAGAGCGCGTCGCGTTCGAGGCGCGCAACGACAAGCGCATCGACAAGCGGTCGGGCGTTTCGCAGCGCATGCCGATCAGCGTCCTCGAGAACGTCGTGTCGAACGCCGAGCGTCGGGCGATTCAGACTGGAGAGCGCGACATTGTGCCGCGCATCGCCGACATCTATGCGGCGCTCCCCGCGATCACCGGCAAGATGGAGCTCGAATACGAAGGTGAGCTCGTTGGCGGTCACGCCATCGCGCGCGAGCTGATTCGCCGCGCCGCCGACGCGACCTACCAGGACCGGGCGGGTGGACTCAACACCGACGAGATCATCATGTGGTTCGATGTCGGTGGTGCGCTGCAGGTGACCGATGATGTTCCGGTCGAAGCGGTGGTCGAGGGATTCGGCAGCGTCCCTGGCCTGATGCAGGTGGTGAACACCGCGGGCCTCGCCTCAATGGATGATCTGCCGGTCGTTGCCGCGGGATGCGAGCTCGTTCTCGAATCGCTCGTCGCGCGCAAGAAACTCGCGCGCTCCGACGCTGGCGCGTACGGCCGCGTGGTAGAAGAGAAACGCCGGCGCCCCTACCAGGACTAAGCTTTGGCGATTCTCACTGTCTCGCGGCTTTACGGGTCGGGAGGCTCCGAGGTCGCTGCTCTTGTTGCGAAAGCCCTGAACTGGCCTCTTCTCGACAATGCCGTAGTTGACGCCGTCGCCGCGCGAATGGGGCTTAGCGTCGCGGAGGTTCGCGATCGTGAGGAGAGAGTCCCTTCGCTCGTTGAGCGGTTGACGTCCGCGATGGCGATGGGCTCGCAGGAGTGGATGTCGCCCATCGCCGACACCAAGCGTCCGACCGACGAACAGCTCATCGAAGTCACGAGGCACATCATCGAGGAAGCCATCGCGCGCGGTCCGCTGGTAGTGGTCGGCCGCGGGACACAGGAGATGCTGGCTGAGCGCGAAGACACGCTTCACATTTTCTGCTACGCTCCGCGAAAAGCTCTCATTGCGCGGACGATGCAGCGCGAGGGTGTGAGCGCCGAGGAAGCTGCCCGTCTGGTGGACGAGACGAACAAGCGGCGGGACCAGTGGGTGCGCCTGCACTGGGAGCGCGACCGCCGTGCTCACGAGAATTACGATCTCAGCGTGAATACTGAGAGGCTCGGGATTCAGGGGGCGGTGGATCTGATCGTCAGTGCGGCCAGGAGTCGGTTCGGACTCAAAGGATAGCGACCCCGGACGACGATTTTGTCCCCACTCTCAGTGAAAAGATATCTTGCTCCAAGCGACTTCTCCGGCGCGGAAACGTGGCGGCTGCTCGAGTGGTGCCGAGGTCTTGGAGCAGACGAATTCACGATCGATTGCCTGGAGACCGATGGCCTCGTCGGGGACAAGGTCTGGCATACCTTTGAGAAGCTGGTGCGCCCATCTTCTCGGGGCGTGGAGACGCGCGAGCGCATGAGTGGACGGACTGCCGACGATCTGACTCGGCCCACAGCGCTGTGGGAGCTGAATGACGCGACAATCGACGCGTTGAAGCGGGCGATGCCCGAGGGTCTTTTTTCGTACGCTCCCGCGGAACACGGCTCATTCGAGGACCCGGTGTTGTATCGGGACGGGAAGCTGCTTCTTGGCGTTCTCTCGCATGAGGCATTCGCGGTCCTGCATCTATCGGATCCGGAATTCGAGCAACTTTCTGTGACCGGATTCCGAAGTCATGATTCATTGCCACGAGTTGGTTGACTGCTACGACCGATGGAGGCGTCAGGGACTCGCCGCCGTCCGCGAGAGGTCCTGAGTTTCGTGAACGACGATCACGCCGATTCGGAGTATCGCTGCCCTTTCCCGCCGGACTGGAACGCTACCTATGCATCCAGCCGGACATCGGTACTCCACTTGGCCAGTGGAACGAGCGTCCCGGATGCCTGGCGAATCGCCACACCCGAGGCGTTGGGCGATCATGCAACTCCCCGAATAGCACGCACAATGCGATCGCGGCGTCGAAAAGGAGCGCGGCGAGCAGCAGGAGGATGGGGAAAATGAGCGCCACCAGCGGAATTACGACTATCGCGCCTTCCATATGGCACCTCCGCCAGAGAAGGGCGGTCGGAACGGCCGTCAATCTTAATAAATGGCAGAGCGCCGCGGCATCCAGCAGGGAAATCTGGATATCTTGTGAGCGAATTCCTGACGCCGAGGACACCGGCGGCAACCGGATCCGGCAGACGGCGGCTTATCCAATGGAGCCCACCGGTCGCAAGCGCTAATTTAATGGCCGCACGCTGCACCCCGCGTGAGCCACCGCAACCCCCGCGACAGGACCAGGCATGAAATTCATGCTGTTGATCTACAACGACAAAACTCTGCTCGACGAAATGCCGGCGACCGAGATCGACTCGAAGATGCGCGACTGCATCAGCCACGCCGACGAGCTGCGCGACGAAGGATATTTGCTCGATTCGCAGCAGCTCGAGGAACCCGAGACCGCAAAGTCGGTTCGAATTCGCAAAGGCAAGCAGACTACCGTCGACGGCCCATTCGCTGAATCGAAGGAAGTCCTGGGTGGGTTCAACCTGATCGAAGTCAGGGACATCGACGAGGCCGTTCGCATCGCGGCGGAGTTCCCATGGGCCCGGGCAGGGTGCATTGAGGTTCGTCCCGTACGGGACTTCAACGCCGTCAGGCAGCGGGTCGGAGCTGGCGTGTCGAAGAGTGGAGTAAGCCGGTGACTACCATGTCGCCGATCTGGGCCGAATTCTTCGGTACCGCGATCCTCATCGTGCTGGGCGATGGCGTCGTCGCCAACGTCGTGCTCCAACGGACAAAGGGAAACAATTCGGGCTGGATCGTCATCACGGCGGGATGGGCGCTCGGCGTCACGATCGCCGTCTATTGCGTGAACAGCATCAGCGGCGCGCACTTGAATCCCGCCGTCAGCATAGCGCTCGCATCCATCGGAGCTTTCGACTGGGCCAAGGTTCCCATGTACATCGCCGCGCAGATCGCCGGTGGATTTCTGGGCGCCGTCATCGTCTGGCTTGCATATCTGCCGCACTGGAAAGCGACGCCGGATCCGGAGAGCAAGCTCGCCGTATTTTCGACCACGCCGGCCATCCGTCAACCCGGCGCCAATATCGTGGCCGAGATCATCGGTGGATTCGTTCTCGTTCTCGCTCTTCTCGCTGTGCTATCGCCGAGCAACTTCGTGCCCGGCTCGGACTTCGCGAAGGGATTTGGACCCGTTCTCGTCGGCGTGATCGTGATGGCCATCGGGCTGTCGCTTGGCGGACCCACAGGATACGCGATCAACCCTGCGCGCGATCTGGGTCCGCGCATCGCGCATGCAGTTCTCCCGATAGCTGGAAAGGGAAGCTCGGATTGGGGCTACGCATGGATTCCGATTGTCGGCCCCATCGTCGGCGGCGTGCTCGGCGCGCTGGTCTACCAGCTCCTGTGGAAGTCATGAAGCACATCCTCGCGCTCGATCAGGGGACTACCAGCTCGCGCGCGATTCTGTTCGATCACGCCGGCTCCATCGTCGCTGTCGCACAGAAGGAATTCCCGCAGATCTTCCCCAAGCCAGGCTGGGTGGAGCACAACCCGCGGGACATCTGGTCCACTCAGGCGGGTGTGGCCGCGGAAGTACTCACGAAGGCTGGCGTCGGGGCCGTGGACATCGCCGCCATCGGCATCACGAACCAACGCGAGACGACCGTCGTCTGGGATCGCGCCACCGGAGAGCCGGTCTACAACGCCATCGTTTGGCAGGACCGTCGCACCGCGAACATTTGCGATCGCCTTCGGGCGCGGAAGCTTGATAAGATGATCCGCCGCAAGACGGGCCTCGTGATCGACGCCTACTTTTCCGCCACGAAGATCCAGTGGATTCTCGAGAACGTGAAAGGCGCGCGCGCAAAAGCCAAGGTGGGTGAGCTCGCGTTCGGCACTGTTGACTCGTGGCTCGTCTGGAATCTCACGGGCGGAAAAGTGCACGTGACCGACGCGAGCAACGCGTCGCGCACGATGCTGTTCGACATCAGCAAGGGCGACTGGGACGACGAGCTGCTCAAGCTGTTCGGCGTTCCGCGGTCGATGCTGCCGGACGTGCGCTCGTCGAGCGAGGTGTACGGCGTGAGCACGCTGCTCGGCACCCCCATCCCGATCGCCGGCATCGCGGGTGATCAGCAGGCGGCGCTCTTCGGCCAGGCGTGTACCAAACCTGGCATGGCGAAGAACACTTACGGCACCGGCTGCTTCATGCTGATGAACACCGGCACAAAGCGGATCGCATCGAAGAACAACCTGCTCACCACGATTGCGTGGCGGATCGGTGATCGCACGGAGTACGCGCTCGAGGGGAGCATCTTCATCGCCGGCGCGGTAGTGCAATGGCTTCGTGACGGACTCGAGTTTTTTCGCTCAGCCGCGGAAGTGGAGGCCCTCGCCGCCAGCGTTGCCGATACAGGCGGCGTTTATCTAGTGCCCGCCTTCGCCGGGCTCGGCGCGCCTCACTGGGATCAGTACGCACGCGGGACGATCGTCGGACTTACTCGCGGCACGACAAAGGCGCACATCGCTCGCGCCGCCCTCGAAGGGATCGTGCTACAGGTGATGGATGTCCTGAGAGCGATGGAAGCGGACGCCGGCATCAAGCTGAAGGAGCTGCGCGTCGACGGAGGAGCAAGCGCGAACGACCTGCTCATGCAGCTGCAGGCCGACCTGCTCAACGTGCCTGTCGTCCGACCGAAGATCGCCGAGACGACTGCGCTCGGGGCCGCGTATCTCGCGGGATTGGCAGTCGGATTCTGGAAGAATCAGGCGGACATCGCGCGCCAGTGGCAGGCCGACAAGCGCTTCACTCCCTCGATGAAGCCGGCCGCGCGGAACCAGATCGCGAACGGATGGGAACGGGCGTTGAGCCGCGCGAAGGCGTGGGAAAGCTCATAGATCCTGCCATCGTTCTCGCATCCCAAGGTCATCGCCTTCGCAAGACTGCGCGCGCGGGTGCACCTTCATGCCCCCCGACTTTCATCGGCAATACGATCAGATCGTAGTCGCCGGCGCTGACTCTCTCGAGAGACAAACCCTCGACGATGGGGATTCCCCTTCCCAGTAGAATCCGGTGCGTCATCGGCGCGGGTGCACCGAACTGTTCGGCCGAGATGTAGTCGATACCTACGAGCTGCACACCCGCATCGGCGAGCAGCTGCGCCGCATCGGGAGCGATGTAGGCAAAATCGTGATGGAATGTCGGAGATGTCATCCAGCCGCGCAGCGAGCTTCGGGTGCGAAACAATACCCGTGTCGCACCTCTCCACTCGTGTCGGCCGAGCTCCGCGGCGTCGATCGCCTGCACGCCATCAGGGATATCGATCACGCGCGCCGGCCCGATCAAAGGCTCCAGCGGCACGCGGTCGATCGACGCGCCATCGCGGACGAAATGCATCGGCGCGTCGATGTGCGTACCACTATGGGCACCCAGTGAGTATGCGGACAGCGTGAAGCCATCGCCTTTCCGCATGTCCTTGAGGAAATCGAACTTCATCGGTGCGTCGCCTTCGTACACCGGGGCCGTCGCCGGATCGAGCGTGGCGGTCGCGTCGATCCAGCCACTCGACATCAACGGGTCGGCGGCGGCACCCGGAAGTCCGGACTGCTGTGGCGCCGTGCAAGCGAACGCTACGAGTACGGCTACGCCAGCCAGGCTGCGCGAGATGCTTCGATTTTTCCGCATGAAATCTCCCGGTTTATACGACAAGACTCAGTAACAGAGTGAATCCCAGCCCTGCTATCCCGATGATCGTTTCAGCCACCGTCCACGTCTTGAGCGTCTGCGGGACGGTCATGTTGAAGAACTCTTTTATCAGCCAGAAGCCGGAGTCGTTGACGTGCGAAAGCACGAGAGAGCCTGCCCCCGTCGCGAGCACCAGCAGCTCCGCGCTCGTGCCGGGCATTGCCACCGCGATTGGCGCGACGATTCCAGCGGCGGTGGTCATCGCAACCGTAGCAGATCCAGTCGCTACCCTGATGAGTGCCGCCACCACCCAGGCAAGGATGAGCGGCGATGCGTGGGATCCAAGCGCCACGCCGGCGATGGCGCGCCCAACACCACTTTGCACCAGAACCTGGTTGAAACCGCCGCCGGCGCCGATCACCAACAGGATGGTCGCTGTCGGCGCCAGGGAGTCGTTGCAGAACTTTAGCACCTGCTCACGGGTGAAATGCCGTGTCTGGCCCAGAGACCAGAACGAGAACAGGAGCGCGATCAGCAATGCGACGATCGGCTGCCCGACGAAATGGAGCGCTGAGCGCGCCGGACTTGCCGGATCGAGCGCAATGTCAGCCGCACTCGCCAGCAGCATGAGGATCACGGGAATCAACACAGTGAAGACAGAGATGCCGAAGCCGGGCATCTTCTCATCAGTACTGCCTTCCAGTTGTGCGGCGAGAGCGTTTTCCGCTGGAAGAGCGATGCGCGGCGCAATCCACGTTGCGAAGACCGGCCCCGCCAGCGATGCCGTCGGCAGCCCGACGAGCAAGCCGTATAGAATCGTGCGTCCGACATCGGCGTTGTAGGCAGTCACCGCGAGCATCGCCGCCGGATGCGGAGGCAGCATCCCATGCACCACCGATAAACCCGCCACGAGCGGGATCCCGATCTTGATTAGCGACATCCCGGTGCGTCGTGCGATCGTGAACACGAGCGGGATCAACAGGACGAAACCCACCTGGAAGAAGACCGGAATCCCGACGATGAAGGCGACGATCATGATTGCCCAGTGCACACGCTGCTCGCCAAAGAGCTCGATGAGCGTGGTCGCGATGCGCGTGGCAGCGCCCGACTCCGCCATCATCTTTCCCAGCATCGTGCCAAGTCCCACAACGACCGCGATGAAGCCAAGCGTGTTCCCGACGCCGTCCTGGAAAGACTTGACGGCCGCGAGCGGCGCCATCCCCGACGCCACGCCCATCACGAGAGAGACAACTACCAGCGCGATGAACGGATGCCACTTCACTCGCGCGATCAGAACTATGAGCGCGACGACGGCGAGCGCCGCATAGAGAAGCAGGCGGCCGTCAGGGGTCATGCCGAAGAGCGGTCAACGATTGCGGCGACAACGTCCTCGGGCGAATCCGCGATGTCACAGATCCAGGCGTCTTCCTCTGGCGACGGCTTCTGGAGCGCGGCGAACTGGCTGTCGAGCAGCGCCGGCGGCATGAAGTGTCCTTGCCGCCTGGAAAGCCTCTCGGCGATCAGAGCCCGCGGGCCTCGCAGGAAGACGAATCTCACATCGCCGTCTTCGCCGCGAAGAATGTCGCGGTACGATCGCTTGAGAGCAGAGCAGGACACTACAAGGCCGGTTCCTGCGTCCCGCGCTTCTCCGATCCGTCTGGCAATCGCGCGCAGCCATCCTTCGCGATCCTCGTCTGTGAGCGGGATTCCCGATTGCATGCGCTTGACGTTGGCGGCGGAGTGGTATTCGTCTCCTTCCACGAATTCGACGGCGAGCTCACGCGCGAGAGCAGCGCCGATGAGACTCTTTCCCGAACCGGTGACGCCCATCATTACGTAGAGGCCTTTGTTCACTGATCCCTGCGACTGGGTTTTTCGGGCGGATGCGAGGGAGAGAATATGTCAGCATCCGCC
>JBBQAV010000031.1:0-26113 GCA_038316775.1 Gemmatimonadales bacterium
CTTACGATCACGCCTTTCCTCAGGGATTCGCTCGGCCAGCGCGCGGTCGGTCCGGCCATCACGATCAACGTGCAAACGGCGGCTCAGATCAATTCAGTGCCAGTCGTCAACGCTTATTGCCTCGGCAACTCGGCCTTCAATAACGCTTGCGGCCACGGCAGACGCGTCGAAGTCACTGATAGCGTACACGTCGAAGCCGATGATCCAAGCGGCATCAGCCAGCTTGGCTATGAGGTCAGAAGCACGCCAGGCGGCCCGATCGATGATACGCAGACTTTTGCGTCCAGCGGACAGCTCACATTCGAGCCGCACACGTTCAGGATGAATCTGCCGTACACGAACTTCCCGACGACGGCCTACATACAGGTTTTCGCCCAGAACTCGAACGGCGTGAGAGCATACGCGAAGCTGTCGAGTGGTCTCGACCGCATCGATACGGTTACTGTGGTCGCTGGCGTCACTCGCTCGCTGCCGCTGGGTGGACAGGTCGCGGACGCACTTTATCACGCAGGCAAGGACCGCCTCTACCTAACTAACATTGCGCGGAACCAGGTCGAAGTCTTCAACCTGGCCGACTCGTCATTCAAGGCTCCAGTCATCGTGGGCTCACGCCCGTGGGGAATTGCAGCTTGGCCGCGCGACCGCTTGGGCACCAAGGGCGATACGCTCCTGGTCGCCAACTCGGGCGGTACGCAAATCAGCTACATCAATTTGAATGCTGGAGCGAGCGGCAGCGGGTTGGAGGTGTTCCGGTACCTGCTTCCAAACATCATCCTGTACACGGTCACGACGGAAACTTCTGGTACGAGCGGTCTGCCGATTCGTGTGCGCACGAAATACGACTTCAGCGATAGACCTCAGTACCTTGGCGCGACGTGCCAGGCAGCCGCCTTGGGCCCGTGCGGCGAAGTGCAGCTCGCGTACTCGACTACTCCGACTACGGGTCAGCCAGGCCCATTCTCGACCAAGAACGGGACACTGCGGTGGGAGAACCTCACGCGCGGTGTAACCCCCGCTGGGCTAACCGACCGGCACACCTCGCACTTCTTCTTCGAGCAGGCGATTGGCCAGGCTGGCGCTCGCGGAGATTCGCTCGAGATTGTGAGATTCGATGCGAACGGAATTGATACCGTAACGCTCGTGCCGTTCATCGATCCGGGTGGCTCGACCGTGGTGAGCATCCAGAAGCTCGCGTTCAGGGACACCACGTTCGTCAGGAACTCCGGCAACTTCCGCCGCGCCGTGTTCGGTGAAGGCGGCAGCATCATCAACAGCCGCGCCATGATGTTCGATGTGGACCGCGGTTTCGACGCGATTCGCTGGTGGGTCGACCTGGGCGTGTCGCCGCCGCAGGACGTAACCGACTTCATCGCCAACACATCGGCGACGATGAACGGAGTGGCAGTCAATTTCGACGGCTCGCTCGCAGCGATCCGCGCTGACTCCACCTACATTCTCAACTCGGCCCTCAGACTGCTGGGCGTCCTGCAAACCACGGTGAGCAACGCGGGTATCGATTTCCACCCGCAGAACACCGGGATCAACTCGTTCCCGCTCAGTACGCGGCTTGCGTTTGCCGCGTCTTCTGAGCCGCTCATCGAGATCTACGACACCAACTGCTATTTGAGAGTAGGCACGATTCCGATCAAGGATCCCATCATCGGTCCGGTCACTGCCGCGTTCCGAGCTTCAACAGGGCAGCTCGTCCTGGTGGGAGCCACCGCTCGCGGTGTAGTCATCGCGACGCTACCGAATACATTCGTAACTTCATGTCCGTAGTCACGACAATCGATTGAAGAAAAAGCCCGGCTCACGCCGGGCTTTTTCTTTGGGGGTTGTCGGAGCGCACGCGCGTGGTTCTCTTTGGGGACCGATGCTCCGATTTACTACCGCTGGCGAATCACACGGGCCCGCACTCGTGTCCATCCTGGAGGGGATGGTCGCGGGACTGCCGCTGGTTGCCGCCGACATCGACGTCGAGCTCGCACGCAGACAGCAAGGCTATGGTCGTGGCAGGCGGATGAAGATCGAGTCCGACCAGGCCGAGATACTTTCCGGCGTACGCGCCGGCGAGACACTTGGCTCTCCGATCGCATTGCTGATTCACAATCGAGACTGGAAGAACTGGCAGGAGATCATGGATCCCGCGCCGCGGGAGGGCGATCCAGAGCGCAAGCGCGCGGTCACGCGCCCGCGCCCCGGCCACGTCGATCTGTCGGGAATGCTCAAGTACGACCGGGCCGACGCCCGCGATGTGTTAGAGCGGGCGTCAGCCCGCGAGACCACCGCACGCGTGGCCGCTGGGGCCATCTGCAGGCGTTTCCTCCGCGAGTTCGGCATCACCCTCGGTAGCCACATTGTCCATCTCGGAGGGGTCGACGCGAGGCGGCCCGACAAGATGCCCGCTGACCTCAATGCGGCTGCAGACAAGTCGCAGCTGCGTACTCTGGATGGAGCCTCCGAAAAAGAGATGATAGCCCGCATCGATGGCGCGAAGGCGGACGGCAACACGCTTGGCGGAATCGCCGAAGTGATCTGCGATGGAGTACCCGTTGGTCTTGGCTCCCACGTTTCATGGAACAGAAAGCTCGATGGCCGGCTCGCGGCGGCAGTGATGTCCATCCCTGCGGTGAAGGCGGTGGAGATCGGCCTCGGAATCGAGTCAGCTCGACGAAAGGGATCCGACGTTCACGATGAGATCGATGCCGACGAGCGAAACGTGAGAGCGGGCCGGGTGCGGAGACGCAGCAATCGCGCGGGAGGGATGGAAGGTGGTATCAGCAATGGCGAGCAAATCGTCATTCGCGCGGCAATGAAGCCGATCAGCACACTCATGAGGCCGTTGGGCACGATAGAGATGAAAACCCGTGAGCCCGCGCAGGCAGTGGCGGAAAGAAGTGATGTCACTGCCGTTCCAGCGATGGGGGTAATCGCCGAAGCGATGACAGCGTACGTCGTGGCGCAGGCGTTCCTCGAGAAGTTCGGGGGAGACTCGCTGACCGAGACGCGCCGCAATTACGAGAATTACATCTCGTCACTGAGTGACAGACGGGGGCGGTAAAACGTCTCCTCCGCATTTGGTGCTTGTCGGGCTGCCGGGAGTTGGGAAGACGACGATCGGCAGGGCGGTAGCGCGCCAGCTGGGAAGGAAGTTTCTCGATTTCGATCAGGAGATCGAGCGGCGGGCGGGAATGGATGTGCGCGAGATCTTCCGCCTGAAGGGTGAAGACCATTTCCGCGAGATGGAGTTCGCGCTGACGAAGGAGCTGAGCACGACCGGAGGGATGGTGCTGTCACCGGGGGGTGGCTGGATCACCCAGGCCAGATCAGTCGAACTTTTGCGTTCCAGTGGGCGTATCATATACCTTAGAGCGTCACCCGAGGCAGTTGCTCGCCGATTGCGCCGGGTGGAGACGAGGCCCTTACTGGCGGGCCGCGACCCGGTCGTGGTACTCCGGGAACTCTACCAGAAGAGACAGGCACTGTACGAGACTGCCCACACGGTGCTCGATACGGAAAAGCTTGCACGACAACAACTTATAGCCAAAGTAGTCGAGCTTGCCTCGACCATGAAATAACTACGATTGCCAATGGACGAACGGATTCCTGGACAGACGACATTCCGCGTGATGGGCCCGCACGAGCGGGGGCGCTTTGCCCCTGAGGCGTGGGGTCATCTGCTCTCTCTGAACGGCTCAGGCGCGATAAACGGCGTCGAGCTGGAGCACATCATCGAAAGAGCGCTCATGCAGTTCGATGGACGCATAGCGCTCGATGATCTGCGCGGATTGCTCGAGGGAACTGGCCTGGAAGATCCGTCCGGCAGCGGCGACAACACGACGGTGCACTAGAGATGGCGAAAGCCAAGACAGCTACCAAGACGGCTACCAAGACAGCTAAAAGAAAAACGACGCCGAAGAAAGGGGCGAAAAGCGCGAGCGCGACGAGCGTCGCGGCGAAAGCGAGAAAAAGCGCGAAGGCCATCGACGGCGATTTCGTGGCCGAGCCCGGCTCGACTTCGCTCGTGATCGTCGAATCGCCCGCGAAGGCGAAAACGATCGGCAAGTATCTCGGCCGCGCGTACAAAGTGCGCGCGACGGTCGGTCATGTGCGCGATCTGCCCCAGAAGAAGATGGGCATCGACATCGAGAACGGCTTCGAGCCGGAATACGTGACGATTCCCGGAAAGGAAAAGACCGTCGCCGAGCTGAAGAGCGCGGCGAAGGATTCGCGCGAGATCTTTCTGGCGACCGATCCGGACCGCGAGGGTGAAGCCATAGCCTGGCACGTCGCGCAGCAGATCAAGACCAAGAATGGAGCGCCCGTCAGACGGGTCCTCTTTCACGAGATCACGCGCGATGCAGTGCAGTTGGCGATAGCAAATGCCGGAGAGATCGACGAGCGGAAGGTCGATGCGCAGCAGGCCCGTCGCGTGCTCGATCGCCTCGTCGGATACAAGGCGAGCCCCGTGCTCTGGAAGACCGTGAAGAAAGGGATTTCAGCGGGACGCGTGCAGACGGTTGCGTTGCGCCTGCTGGTCGAGAGGGAGCGCGAGATCCGCGCGTTCAAGCCGGTCGAGTACTGGACCGTCGAGGCGCTGCTCGAGGAGAATGGGCAGCAGTTCACGGCGAAGCTCCATCTGCTCGACGGCAAAAAGCCGGTGATTAGCAACGAGAAGGAAGCAACCGCTATTCTCGATGCGCTCAAGTCACGCAAGACGTTCCAGGTCACTGAGGTCAAGCGTCGCGAGCGGAGAAAGAATCCGGGCGCGCCGTTCACCACCAGCACTCTCCAGCAGGATGCGGCGAAGAAGTTGAGCTTCGGCTCGAAGAGGACGATGCGTCTCGCGCAGGACCTCTACGAGGGTGTTGAGATCGGTGATGAGGGCGGTGTAGGACTCATCACTTACATGCGCACCGACTCCACGCGTGTCGCTCCATCTGCCGCCGATCAGGCGCGTGACTACATCAAGATGATGTATGGCAAAGAGTATCTGCCTGACGCTCCGCGACTGTACATGGACGGCAAAGCGAAGAACGCGCAGGACGCGCACGAATCCATTCGTCCGACCGATCCGTCGCGCCGGCCCGAGCACATCCGTAAGTATCTCAAGGAAGACCAGTACAAGCTCTATGAGCTGATCTGGCAGCGCTTCATGGCGTCCCAGATGATGCCGGCGATCTTCGATACGACCACCGTCGATTTCGATTTCGACCGTTTCCTCTTCAGAGCTACGGGAAGCGTCGTGAAGTTCGACGGCTACCAGAAGCTGTACAAGGAATCGCGAGAAGCGGAAGAAGGGAAAGCGCTGGAGGAAGAGCAGGGACTGCCGGTGGTGCAGAAGGGCGAAGACATTCCCGTCAGGGCAATCACGCCCTCGCAGCATTTCACCGAGCCGCCGCCGCGCTTTTCCGAGGCGAGTCTCGTCAAAGAGCTCGAGCGGCTCGGCATCGGCCGGCCGTCGACGTACGCGTCGATCGTTTCGACTCTCGTTGACAGGCGGTATGCGCAGCTTGAGCAGCGCCGCTTCTTCCCGACGCCACTCGGTGAGCAGGTCGAGAAAGTGATGGTGAAGAGCTTCCCCGACGTGTTCAACGTCAAGTTCACTTCGCACATGGAAACCGACCTCGACAAAATCGAGGAGGGCGACGTGAACTGGCGGACGATGCTCAAGGATTTCTACGGCCCGTTCGCGGAATCCGTGAAGGGCGCGGACATTGTGGCGTTGATCGGGGAGGCGCACGATCTTTCCGCGCTCGCTACCGAGAGATGTCCCACCTGTGGCGGCAAGCTCCAGGCACGCGGTGGATTCTTCGGGCCGTTTCTCGCCTGCGAGAACCATCCGAAGGATTGCAAATTCACTCGGCCGTTGCGTGGCGACCGGAAGCCGGCGCAGCCAACCGACGAGATCTGCCACGAGTGCGGCGAGCCGATGGTAATCAGGCAAGGGCGCTCGGGAGAGTTCCTGGGCTGCAGCAAGTTCCCCAAGTGCCGCGGCACCAGATCGATGCCTACGGGCGTCAAATGCCCGAAAGATGGCGGGGACATCGCCGTGCGCAGGTCGAAGAAGCGCGGTAAGGCATTCTACGGCTGCTCCAATTATCCGAAGTGCGACTTCGTGGTGTGGGACAAGCCAGTCGCCGAGGTGTGCCCGGAGTGCGGGTACGTTGGCGCCGAGTCGAAGTTCACGAAGACGCGTGGCGAGTATCGCCGCTGCATCAAGTGCGCGAACGAGTGGGACGTCACGCCGTCGCCTGAAGCCGTGGCGGTGTGAAGCAGCGAGTCACAGTGGTCGGAGGCGGACTCGCTGGCTCTGAGGCTGCCTGGCAGCTTGCCACACGCGGGTTCGAGGTCGAGCTGCACGAGATGCGTCCGGTTACGACGACGCCGGCGCACAAGACTGATAAGCTGGCTGAGCTCGTGTGCTCGAACACGTTCAAGAGCACCGAGCTCACCAACGCCCACGGCCTGCTCAAGGCCGAGATGCGGCTCCTCGGCTCCATCATTCTCGAGGCGGCGGATGGAGCGCGCGTAGCGGCGGGAAGCGCGCTGGCTGTTGATCGCGACGCATTTGCGAGCGCGGTGACGGAGCGAATTGCCGCCGAGCCGAGAATCACCGTGGAGCGCGGAGAGGTCTCGCAGATTGCGGGGCCGTGCGTGATCGCAACCGGCCCGCTTACGTCGGATAAACTCGCCGAGGCTATTCGCGCGCGGCTCGGCGTCGGGGCGCTCGCTTTCTACGACGCGATCGCGCCGATCATCGCCCGCGAATCGATCGACGATTCGATCGTGTTTCGCGGCTCCCGCTACGGCAAAGAGACGATGGAGGGGGCCGGCGACGGCGGCGCATATCTGAACTGTCCGATGTCGCGAGAGCAGTACGATGTGTTTCTCGACGCATTGATCTCAGCGGACCAGTACCACGGCCACGAGTTCGATGAAGTCCCGTATTTCGAGGGTTGCATGCCCGTCGAGGTCATGGCGCAGCGGGGTCGCGACACATTGCGCTTCGGCCCGTTAAAGCCGGTCGGTCTTCGCGATCCCCGCACCGGGCGCGAAGCGCACGCGGTCGTTCAGCTGCGGCAGGAAGATCGCGCGGGCAGAATGTGGAACGTGGTAGGATTCCAGACGCGACTTCGCATTCCGGAGCAGCAGCGGGTCCTGAAAATGATTCCGGGACTGGAGGAGGCGGAGTTTCTCCGCTACGGCTCCATCCATCGGAACTCCTATCTCAACTCACCTGCGGCGCTGAGCCCGCATCTGTCGGCGCGCGATGATGCGACCGTTCTCTTCGCCGGCCAGATCACGGGCGTCGAGGGATACACGGAGAGCTCGGCAACCGGATTGCTCGCGGGAATCAATCTCGCTCGCATTCTGGGGGGTGAAGAGCCTGTGATTCCTCCGGCGACGACGATGATGGGCGCGCTTTACCGCTACATGAACGAAGCGGACCCCAAACACTTCCAGCCGATGAACGCCAACTTCGGCCTGCTCGACGATCTCTCGGAACCCGTGAGAGACAAGAAGAAAAAGAGGGAGATGTTCGCTGAGCGAGCGCTCGGCGCGATGCAGGCCTGGATCGAGGCCAACGACATTCACGGCGCGCTCTCGGCCCACGCATGAGCGAGCCGCAGGCAGTCACAGAATTCCTGACACACCTCGAGAAGGAACGCGATCTCTCTCCGAATACGCTGGTTGCCTACCGCCGGGACCTCGAGGAATTCGTAGCATTCCTCGGCACTTACTACGGCGTGATGGATTGGTCGTGGCAGGGCCTCGACCGGCTGGCGATCAGGGGATTTCTCGCCCACCTCACGCGCAGGAAGCTCAATAAGAGATCGATCGCGCGCAGCCTGTCGGCCGTGCGAAGCTTTTACAAATACCTGCATCGCACCGAGCAGGTCGAAGCGAATCCGGCGCGCGGGGTGAACACGCCAAAGCAGGACAAGTACCTTCCCGGGTATCTCGACAGGGCACAGATAGAGGTGCTGTTTCAGTCCGCCGGGCTCAAGGCGCAGAGCGGTCGCTTTTCGGACGTGAGAAACGCGGCGATCCTCGAGATTTTTTACTCGACGGGCATGCGGCTCTCGGAGCTCCGCGGGATCAATCGAATGGAGATCGATCTGCTGTCACAGCAGGTAAAGGTGCGCGGGAAGGGACGGAAGGAGCGCATCATTCCGATCGGCGACCACGCGCAGCTGGCGCTGAGAAATTACGAATCGAAGCGCGACGAGCTGCTGCGAACGATCGGACAGAAGGGAGATCGCACCGCTTTTTTCCTGAGCAGTCTCGGCAAGCGCATTTCGGTGCGAGCGATCCAGAACGCGGTGAAGGGGTTTCTCGACAAGATCGACGAGAGCTCGGGACTTTCGACACACTCGCTCCGCCACACTTTCGCAACGCATCTGCTGGACGCCGGTGCCGATCTCCGCGCGGTTCAGGAGCTGCTGGGTCACACGTCGATATCGACGACGCAGATATACACGCACACCAGTGTCGAGCGGTTGAAGCAGGTGTACCAGAAGGCGCACCCGCGGGCCTAGGCCGATGAAGAAGCGCCACCACTGGATCGTCCGCGTCACGCATTGGGTGAATGTCGTCGCCATCGTCATCATGGTGGGGAGCGGGCTCGAGATCTTCAACGCTTATCCCGCGTTTGCGCGAAAGGGCGAGCTTTTCTGCTGCTATCCTTTCGAGGGCAAGGCGGTTCCGGACTGGCTGACCTTCGGCGGGTGGCTCGCCGGCGGCAGGAACTGGCATTTCGCGATGATGTGGGTGCTCGTGGTGAATGGGCTCATCTACCTCTCGTTCGTCTATCTGCACGGCGAGTGGCGCGACCTCGTACCCCGGAAGGGTGACATCCGCGACAGCTGGCAGATGATCAAGTTCTATGCGTTCAAGCGGAAGGATCATCCGCACCAGGGCAAGCACAATGCGCTGCAGAAGACCGCGTATTTCCTGTTACCGTTTGCCGGTGCTCTCGCAGTCCTCACAGGGATCGCGATCTGGAAGCCCGTGCAGCTCGCGCCGTTGACAAATCTGTTCGGCGGCTACGTGTGGGCTCGATACTGGCATTTCATCGCCATGGTCGTGATCGTGATTTTGAGCGTCGTGCACGTCTTCATGGTGTTTGCGGTGGATCCCTACTCGATCAAGTCGATGATCACTGGCAACTACGATCCAACGCTGTCCCCGGAAGCTCGAAACGCGCGGCCGTTCTACCATCTCTTCCCGAAGCGCGCAGCGACCGCGTCGCCACCTCCGACGGAGACGATGTGAGCAGCGATTCGCGCAGGTTCGTTTCAATCAATGGAATCGACCGCCGGGATTTTCTCGTTCGCGGGAGCGGGCTCGTTTCAGTAGCGTTCCTTGCGGCTTGCAACGCGGACCCCAAGTGGGCGGGTAAAACGCTCAGGTACGCCGAGCGGAAGAATCTCGTGGTCGAGCGAACACTCTTTCGCCACACATCCATGGATGTCGTGCGCAAAGGCGCATACGACGCCGGAAACAAGCTCCCCAGCTATTTCGTCTCGCCCACGGTGCCGGTGTGGGATGAGAGCGTTAGAGGTAAGTGGGCGCTCGAGGTGAGCGGGCTGGTTGGAAATCCCGTGCGTCTCACGCTTGAGGATCTACAGAAGCTTCCCCAGGTCGCGAACCGGGTGAATCACTACTGCGTCGAAGGCTGGACGGCGGTCGAGACGTGGAACGGTGTCGCGTTCAGTGAGCTTGCGCGGCTGGTGCGCCCTGAGCCGAACGCCCGGTACGTCGATTTCCAGTCGTTCGATGATGATTATCACGAGAGCTGGGACATCGAGAGCGCGATGCATCCCCAGACGGTGGTGGCCTATGGCCTCGACGGAAAGATGCTGGAGCCCGCACACGGCGCGCCCGCTCGCGTCTTCTCCCCGGTCAAGCTGGGCTACAAGAACACGAAATATCTGACGAAGATCGTGTTCATGCCGGTGATGAACGGCGGCTACTGGACCGATCGGGGCTATGAATGGTACGGCGGCGTTTAGGGCTCTGGAGTCGGGGATCGTGGCTTGTAGCTAGCATCCGTAAAACTGAAGTTGGGAGCTGTAAGCTTTGGCAGACTGAGAGCTACTCAGATTTGATTACCCGCGCTGAGCTATTGCGAGGGACGCCAGGCAAAGCTCCGGACTCCCCGCTCCCTAAGCTTGCGTCTCTCAACTTTAGTTTTGTGGATGCGCATAGCAGTCAAGAGATCCTAAAGTCTGAGCTCTAACGGATTCGCGTCGGTTTCGTCGGAGTCTGATTCAAGCGCGAATTCTGCTCTCCGATGCCTCTCCGTGCCGCGCCGCGGAAGAGCAGTACTTCCTTCAGGTAAGCGCGATTCATGATTGCGCCGATCAGAAGCAACACGCTTCCGGCGAACACGGCGATCGTTCCCCAGCGCCAGGTCTCGCGTCCGATCAGCGCCGCGGCCATGCACAGCGTCCCCAGGGCGACCAGGGACTGACCCGCTTTGTGCGGTACGGTTCGCGTACGGCGACGCCGTTCGCGAAGAGGCGCTACGCCCCCCGTCTGCCACGCATCCAGCAGGATAGTCAGCCCCAGGAGCGCGACAAGCACGCCGATCAGTATAGGTAGCTGTTCCAGTCTCATACTGGTTGAAGTGCAAGAAGGGGGCGCAAAACCACGCCCGCATCGCCCTTTTGGCGCCGAGTAGGGTTTCAGACGTTATTTTGAAGCGATGAAAGCTCAGCTCGAGCGCGTACGGTGACTACCATACTCGCGGTCCGCCGGGACGGGCAGGTCGCCCTCGGCGGCGACGGCCAGGTGACCGTCGGCCAGACGGTGATGAAGTCCAATGCCCTGAAGGTCCGGTCGATGCACGGCGGAAAGCTGCTCGCGGGGTTCGCGGGCGCCGCCGCCGACGCGTTCACGCTGTTCGAGAAGTTCGAGGAGAAGCTCGAGCGGTATCCCGGCAATCTCTCTCGCGCCGCGGTCGAGCTCGCAAAGGACTGGCGGAGCGACCGTGTGCTCCGACGCCTCGAAGCCCTGCTCGCCGTCACGGATCGCGAGCACGGATTCATCATCTCCGGCAACGGCGACATCATCGAGCCCGACGACGGCATTCTCGCGATCGGCTCGGGCGGATCTTACGCGCTTTCCGCGGCTCGGGCGCTGCTGGAGAACACCGACATGCCCGCGCGCGACATCGTGCGCAAGAGTCTCGAGATAGCCGGAGAGATCTGCGTGTACACCAACACCAACATCACCGTGCTCGAGCCGAGCTGATGTCGTCGCCCCGCACACAGCAGGCGCTCGAGCGCCTCGCCGGACTCACTCCTCGGCAGATCGTGGAGGAGCTGGATCGCTACATCGTCGGCCAGGGCGACGCCAAGAAAGCGGTCGCGATCGCGCTCAGAAACCGCTGGCGCCGGCAGCGCGCGCCCGAAGCGATCCGTGAAGAGATCTCCCCGAACAACATCATCCTCGTCGGCCCGACCGGAGTGGGGAAGACCGAGATCGCGCGGCGGCTCGCGCGTCTGGCCGGCGCGCCATTCGTGAAAGTGGAGGCATCCAAGTTCACCGAAGTCGGCTACGTCGGACGCGATGTCGAATCGATGGTGCGCGATCTGGTCGAGAGCGCGATCAACATGGTTCGCGGTGAGCGCGAAGGCGAAGTGCAGGAAGTTGCCAAGGTGAAAGTCGAGGAGCGGCTTCTCGACCTGCTGCTCCCGGTTCCGCCCGACATCAAGCAGACGACCCATGCGCCTTCGGCCGCGGCAGGCGGTGGCGCGCACCTGTTCGTCGTGTCACCGGGTGGGTCGGTCTCCACTGAGACCGATGCATCGGAAGTGCGCTACAGCCGCACGCGCGAAAAGCTGAAGCAGCTTCTCATGGACGCTCAGCTCGACGACCGCGAGATCGAGATCGAGGTCACTCAGCAGTCGCCCGTCATGTTCGACATGATGGTTCCGCAGGGAGCGCCCGAGGGAATGGACAACATTTCCGAGATGCTCCAGGAGATGCTGCCCAAACGCAAAAAGAAGAGAACGGTGAAGGTTTCCGAGGCGCGCCGAATTCTACTTAGCGAAGAGCTGGAGAAGTTGATCAACAAGGAGGACGTAACCGCGGACGCGCTCGAGAGAGTGCAGACGATGGGTATCATCTTCCTCGACGAGATCGACAAGATTGCCGGCCAGCGCGGGCCGAGCTCCGGCGGACCCGACGTCTCACGCGAAGGTGTGCAGCGCGACCTGCTGCCGATCGTCGAGGGATCGAACGTCCAGACGAAGCACGGAATGGTGAAGACGGATCACGTCCTGTTCGTTGCGGCCGGCGCGTTCCACGTCGCCAAGCCGAGCGACCTTATTCCGGAGCTGCAGGGACGGTTCCCGATCCGGGTTGAGCTGAAGTCACTCACCGAAGCGGACTTCGTGCGCATCATGACAGAGCCCGAGAACGCGCTCACCAAGCAGTACTCGGCGCTCGTCGAGGCGGAGGGCGCGAAGCTGGAGTTCACCGCCGACGGAATTGCCGAGATCGCGAAGATTGCAGCGCAGGTGAATGAGCGGATGGAGAACATCGGCGCGCGCCGGCTGCACACGGTTATGACGACACTGCTCGAGGACGTGTTGTTCGGACTGCCTGACAGCGGATTGAAGACTGTTCGAGTCGATAAGGAGCTGGTGCAGAGCAGGCTCAAGACGATCGCGGACGACGAAGATCTGAGGCGCTACATCCTCTAGCTGCGAGCGGGTGCGGGCCGGCAGCCGAAGACGAGCACCTCCGACACGTGAGCGGTTTTGGGAAGACTCGCGAGGGCAGCGCTGTCGTACTCGGCCCGAGGCCGGCGCGATCCCATGTCAGCTAAGCGAAAGCTGAGCCCGCAATGCGAGGGCAGGATGAGAAACACCTCGCCCTCTCCCATGAACGCGCGCGGCTTCTCCATTCCCAGGAATCGTGAAAGCGGAGTTCCGACGCCGAGTGAGTCGGCGGTGCGAAAGTGCGGAGACAGCACCGCGAGTCTCCAGACACGATTATCCACGATCTCTGCTTCGACTGTATCCGCAGCGATCGCGATCGCCATCTTTCGCGCGGGCATCCCTTCGGCCCCGAGCACCGTCGTATCGCGAACGACCACGCAGTGACGGCGGACCGAATCGACGGACACCCCGATGCGGAGCAATCCAATTCCTTCGCCGCGAATGATCGCTTCTCCGCACGACAACACTCTCGTCGCGGCAGATGGCGTCGAGGAGGTTGCGGGTGACGTAGCTGAAGGCGCGGCCGGCGTCCCTGTCGCAGACGGCGCTCGGTCGCTCTTCTGCCCGCATCCGACTGCACCGATGAGGAGTGCGAATCCTGCCGTGTAATTCGTCAATCGCATCTTTTCCAGTCGGTCAAGTTGTGGGCAGGACGACAGGAGGCGCGGCCGGCGCATCGAACGCCATCCTTTTGACCACTGAATCGAATCCGGGCTCGCCGCGCAATGAGTCCACGATCGGATGTACCCGCAAGTACGCGACCCATCCGCGGCGCTCGTCCACCGCCCGGTTGACCCAGTCGAGAGCCTTCGCCTTGTCGCCCGCCGCGATGTAAGCTACCGAGAGCTCGACGGGAGAGACGTACTCGGTCTTGATCTCTTCCTCGAGCTGCTTTGCCACGTCCCGGGCGTCGGAAGGGTCTCCCGCGGCCGCCCGGCAATAGCTTAGCGTCACCCTGGTATACCGTGCGCACTCCGGCGCGAGATCCAGCGCCTCGCGAAACACTCTCTCGGCCGCCTCGAAATTCTCCATGAAGGTCAGAATCAAACCCTGAATGCGATAGCTCTCCTCAGCCGTCGGATTCATGGCGATCGCCCGGTCTAGGTGATATCGCGCCTGTTCGTACTTCCGGGCGTAGAGGTAGCAGTAGCCAAGGCTCCGCCGCACCGAGACCGATGCCGGATCGTTCTCCTGCGCGGTATGCGCCTCCAGCAGCGCCTCGTCGAAGCGTCCCTGAGAGGCGAGCATGAACGCGTACCACTGGTGTGCCGCCGCGTAGCGTGGATCCAGCTCGATCGCGCGCCGGAACTCCTTCGCTGCTTCCTCCCACTCCCAGTCGTAGACAAAGAGGCTCCACGCCAGCGATGCATGCGCCTCGGCCAGCGAGTCGTCGAGCTCGATCGCTTTCAGGGCGTAGAACTTGGCTTTCTGATGCCCCTCGTGCGTGGGGACATTGCGGTAGTCGATCTGCAGCGAATACGAGTCGGCGAGCCCGGTGTAGGCGAGCGCGTAGCCCGGATCGAGGGCGATCGCATCCTCGAAGTACTTGATTCCTTCGGCGACTCCTTCGGACGTGCGCTTGTTCCACGCATAGCGGCCGCGGAGGTACAGGCCGTACGCCTGCACGTTGTCGGTGTGTCGACTTGTCCGCTTCGGCGCGAGGTTGGCGAAGGAAGTGGAGCGAAGCGTCGTGACGATGGTTCGCGCGATCTCATCCTGGATCTCGAAGACATCGACCAGCCGGCGGTCATATCTCTCCGACCACATCAGACGGCCGTCGTCGGTCGATGTGAGCTGCGCTGTGATCCGGAGATTGTCTCCCGATCGCCGCACCGATCCCTCGAGCACCTCCGATGCTTCCAGGAGCGCGCCGATCGCGCGCACGTCCTGCCCCTTTCCCTTGAGCGCGAACACCGACGTCCGCGACGCGACGCGCAGCCCGTCCACCTTCGCGAGCGCGTTTATCAGCTCGTCGGTGATTCCATCGCTGAGGTATTCGTTGTCGGGATCCGGGCTGGAGTTCACGAACGGAAGAACGGCGATCGTGCGCCTCGTCGTCGTGAACGGGCGATTAGGCTCCGATCTCGCGCGGGTGAGCGCGTCGCAGAACTCGGTGACACTCGGGTACCGCCCCAGAGGATCCTTTGCGAGCGCCTTCTCGAGCACGCGCTCGAAGCCGGCGGGGGCGTCGGGGCGCAGGCTTCTCAACGGGCGCGCCCTTTCGGTGACCTGCTTCGCCATCGTCGCTCGCGCGGTCGCACCTCTGAACGGTGGCTCACCGGCGAGCATCTCGAAAAAGACGCAGGCGAGCCCGTAGACGTCGCCAGGAACGCCGATATCGGTTTCTCCCGACGCCTGCTCGGGACTCATGTACTCTGGTGTGCCGAGCGCCAGCCCGCCCAGCGTGAGCGCTTCCTCCGCGTTCTTCGCGTGAACGTGGGCGATGCCGAAATCCGCGAGCAGCGCGTGATCGTCGGCGAAGAGAATGTTCTCCGGCTTCACATCGCGGTGCACAAACCCGTTGCGATGCGCGTAGTCGAGCGCCGCGCCGACTTCATGCACGATACGGAGAGCATCTTCGATTGGAAGCCGCTTCTCGCGATTGAGGCGGTCGCGAAGCGAGCCGCCCGGGATGTACGGCGAGACGTAGTAGAGAGACCCGTCGGATTCGCCCGAGTCGATGAGCGGAACGATATGCGGATGTGAGAGCTGAGCGGCGATGCCGATCTCACGCATGAATCGCTCGGCGCCCACGGATGCGCCGAGCTCAGGCCGCAGCACCTTTATGGCGACCTTTCGCTTGTGCTTCCGCTCCTCGGCCAGATGCACCGTCGCCATGCCGCCGTAACCCAGAATCCGCTCGATCGTGTAGCGATCGACGAGCGTATTGGCGAGTGAGACTGGCGTGTCGCTCATAGGCGGAATATAGCCCTTGAGCGGAGGTCGGGCCCTATCCGCGCCGCTTGAAAAACTGGACCGCGCGCTCGTGCTTTTTGGCTGCCGCGAGTGACTTGAAGGTGCCCAGGTTCCTTCGCTTTCCCGTCTTCGGATTCTTCTTGCGGGAATAGAGCCTGTACTCCCCCGATTTGAGTTTGCGAATCATCTGCTGACTATCCCCCCACCGGTGTCCAGATATCCGATCGAGCGGTACTCGGAGCGCGAAGTGTACCCGCTGGATAACTCTCGGACTACGAGACGCGGCGCGCTCAGCTTCCATTCGTCCACTATCCACGCTCCTGAAGGGACGTGCCTGAACCTCGTGAATCCACCCGCTTTGAAGCGACTGAGGACTCCAGCGTTTACAAAATTGAACACTATCTCTCGCAGCTCCGAAGTCGACTGATCGACCCAGAGGATTCCCGCGATATCGGGGAGGTCCCGTTTTGGCGCGGGCTCGAAAGCCACTCCAATGTCGCGCGGACGCGAAGGATCGCGCACCAGCCTGAAGCAATGCGTGGCAGCGAACTGCTCCGAGAGGAGCACGATTTCATCGGGTCCGAAGTACACCCATCCCGTGCTCTCGCTTCCGCGAACGTAACCGTGCGCGAACAGGCTCTCTGCCGAGATTGCGCCGAATGGCCGGTCGCGGGTTATCTGGAAGACGTTCGTGTCGGCGGACGTAACTGCCCCGTTGAGACCGGTCACCATCCGGTACGCGTGGGCGCTGCCAATGCCGGCGAGATCTTCGGTGGTGAGCTGACTGGAGCGCAGTGCCTTGTCTATCT
This sequence comes from Gemmatimonadales bacterium, assembly GCA_038316775.1. Lineage (GTDB taxonomy): Bacteria > Gemmatimonadota > Gemmatimonadetes > Gemmatimonadales > Gemmatimonadaceae > UBA4720. Next base: position 16,463 of record JBBQAV010000031.1, read on the forward strand.
CATCCCAGACGACGGCGAGCGTCCGAGAGGCCGGGTCGCTTCGCCGGCACTGCGATTTCGAGTTCACGACAATCTCATCCAATACTACGCGCGGACTTTCGACGTCGAGCGCCAGCGCGCCTGATGCCGTCAGCGATACGGGACTCGAAACGAATGGCAGATATCCAATGCGCCTGACGCGGATGCGATAGGCGCCCGGCAAAGCGCGAAGAACCCGCACGCCGGCTTCGCCGGCGACGCCTTCCGCCACGACGCTATCCTTTGCATCGAGCAGCGCCACGAGCGCCCCGTTGATCGGCGTTCCGTCAATCGCCTTTAGCCTGATCCTGAGGTCTGTCCCAACGCCCTGGCCTTGATGACTCGAAGGCCAAATGGACGCGACGACTACGCCAAGACAAAGAAGATGTTGAAGCCTCATACACCTCGTGCTCCGGCAGGCTCACCGTGAAATCGTGCGGTCAGCTCCCCTGCGCAAGCTTCAGAATAGTGCTTCCGGAAAACATGTAGAGTTCCCCGCCAAAATCCACTCCGAAGGATGTCACCGAGCTGGATGCGAGGCCCCAGTCCTTCTGATCGACCGCGACTCCATTCTCGTATCTGAAGCTCTTGAGAAACCCGGTGCAATAATCTGAATAGAAGTAGTGGCCGCGGATGTCGGGAATCGCAGTGCCGCGGTACACGTATCCGCCGGTGATCGAGCACCCGGCCGTGTGGCTGTAATCGAGAATCGGGAGCTCAAAACCGGTTTGCGCGCAGGTGGAGGCGTTGTAGCAGCTCGCGCCCTCCATCACGTTCCAGCCGTAGTTGAGTCCACCCCGATTCGCGAGCACCACGTCCACTTCCTCGTGCGCGTTCTGTCCAACGTCGGCGATGTAGAGCAATCCGGTGGTGGCATCGAATGCGTAGCGCCACGGATTTCTCAACCCCTTCGCCCAAATCTCACCGCGCTTCCCAGCCTGGCCGACGAAAGGATTGTTCGCGGGAATCCTGTATGGATCTCCGCCATCTACGTCGAGCCGTAGCAGAGAGCCGAGCAGGGAATTGAAGTTCTGGCCATTGCCGTCGGGATCACCACCGCTCCCGCCGTCGCCGAGACCGGCGTAGAGCATTCCGTCGGGGCCGAAGCTTACGAGTCCGCCGTTGTGGTTGGCGAACGCGTTGTGCGGCGCAGTGATGATCAGCCTGGTCGACGCCGGATCTGCTACTTCAGGGCTCGCCGTCGTCGTGAATCGCTCGATTCGGATGTCGCCGTTCGTCTTCGTCGTGAAATAGACGTAGAAAAAGCGATTCGTCGCGTACTGAGGATGGAAGGCAACGCTCAGCAAGCCGCGTTCACCGCCGGCCAGCACTCGGCCCGAGATGTCGAGGAAGGGCGTCACCTGGAGCACACCGTTCCGAATGACGCGAATCCGGCCGGCTTGCTCGACGACGAAAATTCGCCCGTCGTCGAGCGGCTGCGTGAGGAACACCGGGGACGCGAGACCCGTGGATATGAATGGATCGAGCTTGAGTGTGAGACCCGGAGGCAGTGGTCCGCCGCCAGGACCCGTGGAATCGGAATGACAGGACGCCAATACGACCGTCGCTACAATCGCGCACAATAGACGAATCACGCGTGATATCATTGCACACTCGCTGAGAGGAGGAATTGCCGGGCATGGTATATTTCCGGCGCATCGAAGCACACCCACGCCCGCGCAACTCATATGCCCCGAAAATCGGTCCGTTCCGTTCGCCAAGCCTCAGCGCGTCCAGCGCGCGCCCCGCGTCCCGCTGCAGTGGAACGCGCGCATCGCGACTTTCTTCAGATCCCGGATTTTTCGGCGAAGGAGATCGAGAGCCTGTTCTCCCTCGCCGAAAAGATGCGCGCCGGGAAATACACTAAGAAGCCACTCGCCGGAAAATCGCTGGCGATGATCTTCATGAAGTCATCGACACGCACCAGAGTCTCCTTCGAGGTCGGCACGTGGCAGCTGGGCGGACACGCGCTCTTTCTCTCGCCGCGCGACGTGCAGCTCGGGCGCGGAGAGCCGATCGCCGATACGGCGCGCGTTCTCTCGCGCTACGTCGACGGCATCATGATCAGAACCTTTGCCCACTCAGAGATCGAGGAGCTCGCGCGCTACGCTTCGGTGCCGATCATCAACGGTCTCACAGATCTCGTACACCCCTGCCAGGTCCTCGCCGATCTCCTTACAGTGAAGCAGCACTTGGGCGGTCACAAGGGAAAGCGCTTCGCCTGGATCGGGGACGGGAACAACATGGCGAACTCGTGGATCAACGCCGCATACGTCCTTGGCTTCGATCTCACGCTCGCGTGCCCCGAGGGCTACGACCCCGACGCAACGATACTCAGGCGCGCGCAATCGAAGGCGAACGTTCGCGTCGTGCGCACTCCCGCCGAGGCCGCCGAAAAAGCGGACGTCATCAATACCGATGTCTGGGCGTCGATGGGACAGGAGGAAGAACAGGCGATCCGCGAGAAGGCGTTCAAAGGCTTTCGCGTCGACGAAGCTCTAATGAGGCGCGCCAACAAGGACGCGATTTTCCTCCACTGTCTGCCCGCGCACCGCGGCGAAGAAGTATCCGCCGAAGTGATCGATGGATCCCAAAGCAGGGTGTGGGATGAGGCCGAAAACCGCCTCCATATCCAGAAGGCGATCATGGCTGCTTTGATGGGTGGGGAAAACCTCTAGGGCCTCATTTTTGTGAGGTGCTCTCATCACAAACATGGTTTTGCCAACAGGTCTGTGAGAAGGGGTTAAGCGCGTCAACGGGAGCGTAACTCCTGTTGAGCTTGAGGGGGATGGTCGTCTTTATGGTAACCCTCAACCCGAGAGTTTCGATGCTCCGTTCCACCCGGTTTTCACGCCTTTTAAGCCATCTTAAAGCGGGTTCCGCCAGCGCTCTAGTTCTGGCCGCGATCGTCGCTTGCTCGGATAGCAACATGGCCCCGAGAACCGGCGAACTGGACCCGAGCTCGATCCACCTGTTCTCGGTCCCCGACTCGGTGAAGCAGGCGTATTACGCGTCGCTGGCCGAGAATCCCGCGCCGCTGTCGGGTGTTCTGATGGCCCCCGCGCATATTTCTGCCTCCGTGCTCGCTGGTTCGAGCTGCTCTGGTAACACTGGAGCCGCGCCGGCGTACACCAAGGCCCAGATCGCTTTCGCTCCCGAGTCGGACCCGGTGAATGCCGTTACGATGCCGCGCGATGCGGATGACGGTTTGATCTCCGACATGCCGATTGGATTTGACTTCCAGTTCTATGGCAACACGTACAGCAAGCTGAATCTCTACCTGAACGGGTTCGTCACGTTCGGCGCTGTCGTCAACAAGCCCTTCTGGACGACTGACGCGATTCCCGTTGCTACCACCCCGAACAACATGATCGCGTTGTCGTGGAACGACTGGTTTCCTGGCAAGGTTCCGGGAAGCGTCAGGTACGAGACCCGCGGCACCGCTCCAAACCGGAAATTCCTGGTCCAATTCAGGGCCGTTCCGGAAGCGATGGGCTCAGGCAAGCTGACCGCGCTGCTGGTGCTGTCGGAAGGCTCGAACGGGATAGAGGTTCACACCTCCACGATGAATATGACCTACGGCGCCCACCGCAATACTCAGGGCATCGAGAATGCGGACGGCACCGTGGCAGTATTCGATAGCGCTCTGACGCCGGCGGGTCTGATCACTCCGCGAGTCCGTGGCGTGTTCACACTCACGAACGATGCAGTTCGCTTCGCGCCCGTTGTTACAAAGGACGAGGTGAGCCCGACGATCACCGCGCCCGCGAACATTTCCAAGGGCAATGATCCTGGTCTTGCGTCCGCTGTAGTCCCAGTCGGATCCGCTAACGCGACCGATAACTGCGGCGAAGTGAGCGTAACGAGCGTGCGCAGCGATGCTGCTGCACTCGATGCCCCGTATCCGGTTGGTGTCACCACCATCACCTGGACGGCAAAGGACGCGGCGGGCAATAGCGCGTCGGCAACACAGACCGTCACGGTGCTCGATATCGAGGCGCCAGTCTTTGCCCAGTCAAGGTCTTCGGGAGCGATGGTGTTCAACGCCACGAGTCCCGCGGGCGCCCTTGTAACCTATGACGTTGCCGTGACTGACAACGTTGGCGTTACCTCGCTCTCATGCTTACCGGCTTCGGGAACGATATTCCCAGCTGGCGACAAAACAGTGAATTGTTCGGCGCGCGACGCGGCGGGCAACACAAGCTCGAAGCAGTTCGTCGTGACGGTGCTCAGCGCACGGCAGCAGCTTGCAAGCCTGATCGACATCGTGATTGGCCTCAACTTGCCGAACGGGACGGCGCAGCCGCTCCTCAACCAGCTCAAACTCGCATATCGTGAGACCAGCAGCGGCGCGACCATCTGCAAGAAGCTCGACGACTTCATTCACCTCGTGGAGGTGAAGGCCGAGAACTTCGCCAATCCCGACGACGCGACAATGGTAGTCGACGAGGCGACCAGAATCATGGGCGCCCTCGGATGCGGGACCGGCACTGCTCCGGCGGCCGGTTCGCTGGCACGAATGACACGTTAAAGACTCAGAGTAGTAAAAAGCGGGGCGCAATAAAATGCGCCCCGCTTTTTTTTGTCGCTCACCAGCGATGCCAGCCACGATATTCGGCATGTGTTCTGCACATCGAAGTAGCATGACAGCCTCCAAAAAAATCGACGAGCTTTATGACCTGATCAGGGGCATCGGGACTGCGATGTTTACGACGCGCCGCCCCAACGGTCAACTCGTCTCCCGGCCGATGGCGACGCAGGAACGCATCGAGGGCGCGGATCTCTGGTTCGTCACGAACACCGACACGCACAAGCTCGAGGAGCTGGAAGCAGATCCCCATGTGAATTGCGCGTTCTACAACCAGAAGACGCGGGAATGGGTCTCCGTCTCCGGCATCGCGCACATCTCCAAGAATCGGAACAGAATCAGGCAACTCTACAAGGAAGACTGGAAAGCCTGGTTCAGTGAGGAGGGTGGCGAGATGGACGGCGGGCCGAACGATCCGCGCATCGCCATGATCATGGTCGAAGCCGAGACCGCCACATTCATGAAGGTGAACAAGGCTCGGCCCATCATCCTGTTCGAGGTGATCAAGGGCAAGGTGACCGGCTCGACCCCCGTCAGAGGGGAGATAAAAGAGATCACCGGGGCTGAAATGATGGATTAGGCAGGGGTTTTCGCCTTTTTCTGCCAAATTGTCACGGCGCCCCTCGAAATAGAGGGGCGCTTCGCGCATATTGGGACGAGACCTCCCAGCCCCCTCCTGCAATGGTTGACGCCACCCTCTCGACCCTCAAGCGAACGCCCCTCTATGACGTCCATGTCGCTCTGGGCGCCAAGATAGTCCCCTTTGCCGGGTACGAGATGCCGGTCCAGTATCCCACCGGAATCACGGCCGAGCACAAGGCGGTGCGAGAGAAGGCGGGGCTGTTCGACGTGAGCCACATGGGCGAGTTCATCGTGCGCGGGCCCCAGGCGGTCGCGTTCGTGAATCACGTCACCACTAACGATGTCGCGGCGCTCAAGCCCGGTCAGGCTCAATACTCCACGATTCTCCGCGAAGATGGAACGATCGTCGATGATTGTCTCGTCTATCGCTCAGACGATCGCGTCCTGATGGTCGTCAACGGATCGAACATCGACAAGGATTTCGCGCACATCTCGCGCTTCGTCGGAGATTTCGACGCGCAGCTCGAGGACATAAGCGACAGCATCGCGCTCCTCGCGCTGCAGGGACCACACGCCGTGCGAATTTTGCAGCGGCACACGCTGACGGACCTGTCGAGAATCAAGTACTACGAGTTCGTGACGGGCACCGTTGCCGGGGTCGACAAGGTCTACATCTCGCGGACGGGGTACACGGGCGAAGATGGATTCGAGCTGTACTTCCCCGGTGAGCACGCCGAGAAAATCTGGAAGGCTCTCACCGCGTCGGGCGAAGTAACGCCCACGGGACTCGGCGCGCGCGACTCGCTGCGCCTCGAAATGGGCATGGCTCTCTACGGCAACGATCTCGACGACACCACCACTCCCCTCGAGGCATCGCTCGGCTGGCTGGTGAAGATGAAGAAGGGCGATTTCGTCGGACGCGATGCGCTGGCGAAGCAGAAGGAGCAGGGGCTCAAGAGAAAGCTTGTCGGATTCACGACTGCGGAGAGATCGTTTCCGCGCCACGGCTATCCCGTGTTCGTGAATGGTAAGCCGAGTGGCGAGATCAGGAGCGGGACGATGAGCCCGACGCTGGGGATTCCGATCGGAACGGCGTACGTGCCGCCGGAATCGGCGGGAGAAGGATCGCCGCTGGAGATCGAGATCCGCGGCAAGCGCATCCCTGCCACCGTGCAGAAGATGCCGTTTTACAAAGACGGCAGCAGACTTTAAGCCGCGCGAGAACCAGGTGCGAGTCGCGGTGATCACCGTCTCCGATTCCGTCGTCCGCGGCGAGCGTGTGGATGCATCGGGCCCGGTAATCGCCGGGTGGGTGAAGATCAGAAAGCACGAGCTCGTTTCGGCGACGAGCTGCGCTGATGAAACCGTCGAGATCGTGCGCTCGCTCCTTCGCGCCTGCGACACAGAGAACGCCGATCTCGTTTTCACGACGGGCGGCACCGGTCTCGCCGAGCGCGACGTCACGCCGGAGGCGACGCGCGCGGTGATCGAGAGGGAAGCGGAGGGAATCGCCGAGCGGATTCGTGTGACGGCGTTGCCGCATTTTCCGCGCGCTGCGCTGGGGCGCGGCGTGGCGGGAGTGCGCGGCCGCACGCTGATCGTGAATCTTCCCGGCTCGCCGACGGGTGTGCGCGATGGACTCGAGTGCCTCGACCCGATCATTCAGCACGCGTGCGATGTACTGAGCGGGAAAGTGACCGAGCACGCGAAATGAAAGTTCTCATCACGCTCGCCGATGTAGAGCCGGCGGTCAGGCTCAACGCGCTGCTCGAGGCGGAGGGGAACAAGACCGAAGTGGTCTCGCCGCTCGACGACCTGCGCGGCGAGATCAAGCGCTTCAAACCCGATCTCATCGTCCTCACCGGCAACCTCGGCGATCCCGGCAACGTGCAGATGGTGCGCGACCAGCTGTGGAACGGGACGGCGGTAGTGGGACTCGCCGATGTCGAGGATCCGGCGCTGCGCGAGCGTCTTCGCACGATCGGATTCACCGACGTGCACACGAAGCCCGTCTCCGCCGACGAACTGTATCTCGCGGTTCGGAGAGTTCTCGACCGCAAGCGTCTCACCGAGGCGACGGGGCTGATAGGCCAGTCGGAGGCGATCGCCGAGGTGCTGCTCAAGATCGAGCAGATCGCGCCGGTCTCGAGCACGGTGATCATCGAGGGCGAGAGCGGGACGGGGAAGGAGCTCGTCGCGCAGGCGATTCACAAGCTGAGTCCGCGGCGCGGCAAGCCGTTCATCGCGGTAAACGCGGGTGCGCTGCCCGAGACGCTGATCGAGAGCGAGCTGTTCGGCCACGAGAAGGGATCTTTCACGGGCGCGGCGGAGCGGCGCATCGGGAGGTTCGAGCTCGCCGACGAAGGGACACTTTTCCTCGACGAGATCGGAGAGATTCCGCCCTCGACGCAAGTGAAGCTGCTGCGGGTGCTGGAGGAGAGAAAGCTCACGCGCGTTGGTGGAACGACACCGATTCCGATCAACGTGAGAGTGGTGGCGGCGACGAACAGTCCGCTGCGGGCGGCGGTGGAGGAGGGAAGATTCCGCGCCGACCTGTATTACCGGCTCAACGTGCTCAGCATGTATTTGCCGCCGCTGAGGGCGCGGCCCGAGGATATCCCGCTGCTGGTGCGGCGGTTCATCAAGGAATTCTCGTCGCAGCACGACCGCCCGTTTCATGGAATCTCGGCCGAGGCGATGCAGATCCTGATGGGTTATTCGTGGCCGGGGAACGTGCGTGAGCTGCGGAATCTCATCGAGAGCATGGTGGTGCTGGCGCCGGGCCGCGAGATCGGCCCCGAGGACATTCCGCGCGCGATCAGAGATGGAGGCGCGGCGCGCTTTCTACCTGTGCACGTTGGTCCGCTGGTGCGCGGCGCGGCGGGAGCGGAAGGACGCGAGCTCGAATTCCTGGTGAGGAGCATGTTGGAGCTGCGACTCCAGGTGGAGGAATTGCGCCGGCGGCTCGACGACGATCAGCGCGGCTGGGTTGGCGAAGTTCCTGCAGCGATCGGCGCCGGCTCAGTCAGTGGCGCAATCGAGCCGCCCGATCAGCCCGCGCCACCGAGTGTTTTGACACTTACTCCGGGGATGACTATGGCCGAGATAGAGAGAGCAGCGATCGAAGCAGCGCTCAGGGATACGCGCGGCAACAGGAGGAAAGCGGCGGAGATGCTCGACATTGGTGAGCGGACGCTTTACCGGAAGCTGCGTGATTATGGAATCGTGCCTGAAGAGATGGCGGTGTCGCCATGAGGCTCAATCGTATCGCGTTTACCAAGGCTACTCTATTGCTCTTCGCTCTTCTCATTCCTGCCTGCAGTAAGAAGAATTCTGACCCGAAGTCAATTAACCTTCGCGACTTCGACTCGGATAAAGCGCTCACCGACACTTTGAAAAAATGGATTCCCTCAGGAACTCCTGTGTTGGCGGCATCGGCGACGATGCAGGCGAACGGTTTCAAGTGCGGGGAACGTGCGGGCATCACATTCGACACGACAACGGGCAAGCCCGGCTCGGGTACGCCGCATCTGGAGTGCTGGCAATCGAGCCCGATCGTGCCGGGACTGCAGCGCAGGGACTGGACCGTCACGCTCAACTACGACAGCACCGGCGTGCGCGACGTACACGCGGGCTACATCATCCAGCCCTGAGGTTCGGCTTGTAGCCCTCACCTTCTGGACAGCAATAAGTCGGGTTTCGGATTCCTAAGGGACTCCGGGGCGAAAGTGACCGCGGAGCGGAGGCTTCGATCTTCCAGGGGACCCGTCCCGGCCCGGGGCCGCTCGCGCGGACCTCCACGAACGCTGCCGGGAGATTTCTTTTGCAGTCGATAAAAGTGCCCCACGTGGCGGTTCGCGCGTGGAAGCGCGGCTTCGCGGCGAAGACCGGTTACGCGCATCTCCCCGCGCATGAGGTGGGAGTGAGCTTCGAGCTGAGACCGGACGCGCCGGGCGTAGAGCGGTAGTTACCCGGACGATGGCTCGGTCGTCACGAGCCCGGAACCGTGTTGTGGAGTGAAGGGGCGCTGGTATTGGCGGGCGCCACCGATCAGGTGCAGGCGTTGATTTGATTCTTCGATACCGGTCGTCTTTTCATTTTCTGACGATCGGGCGGTCGATTCTGCTTGTATAAAAAACCATCGTCCGCGATATTGGGCCACCTGTTTAGAAATGAGCACCATACCCCCGCCCAACACATTGAATTTGAACAACATCGCCGGCAGCGTCCTTCCGATTAAGCGTGCCGAGGAATTGATCCTCACGCTGCCGGGAGTAGTCTCCGCAAAGATCATAGAAAGCGAGAGTGGCGCGGTCGAGCAGATACACGTTCTGACGACGGCGGAGCTCACGCCCAAGCAGGTTGTCCGGAACATCGAGAGTGCGCTGATGGCGCACCTGGCGATGCGTGTGGACCACCGAAAAATCTCCGTAGCGATCACGAGCGAGCCGAAGCCGAGGCCG
>JBBQAV010000032.1:0-25660 GCA_038316775.1 Gemmatimonadales bacterium
TCCCGCTGTATTGAAGAGGCGTGTATGCGTGCCGGCGCTGAAGTCAGTGATTGTGCCGGTGCCGTCGCCGGCGAGCGCGGCGCTCTCGCCAGCCGCATTCTCCCATGTCACGTTGTGAAACGTGCCCGATGTGTTCTGCCAGTTCACCGTCGTTCCGACCGTGACTGTACGGGAAAGGGGAGTAAAAGTGCTCGAACCCATGCAGAATGTGTTGGCCGGGCAGACACCGCCGCCACCACCGCCCCCACCGCCGCCGCCACCACCAGGCGCGGTCGAGTCACCGCCGCAGGACAGCGCGGCAAACCCAAGAACCAAGCAGCCAAACAGACCAGATATTTTACGCATCCTGCCTCCTCGTCGACTTATCAGGTCGGAGCCATGAGGGCACCGAGGCACCGGGTGGGCGCCAGACATTGTAATTAGGGGTTGTACCGGGTGAATGCAAAGCGGGCTCGGTAACAGTATGGCGCCAGGCTGTGAGCGACAGGCGTTTTCGGGCGAACGTCAGCGCGGACAGCTCAATCCTTCATCGCGCAGGTGTAGAGTCGCCAATCGGATTCCGGAGCGGCGATTGCAGCGATGTAGTTGGGACGCGGCGTAAAAAGCTTGTGGGTGAGCTTCTCGTTTGTATCACCATTTCCGGACCCTGACCAGACCCCTTTCCCCTCGGCCTTGAGCCGCGCCTCACGTACTACCCAGGATCTGAGGAATGCAGCGTCCCGTTCGCCCGGCGCCGTGTCCGCGAGCATGCGCAATTCATCTTCCGACATGAATCGCTGGGCAACGTCGAGCAGCCGACGTACAGGTCGCTCGTTCTCGACATCCACTCCGACGGGCCGATCAGGCGAGAACGCAAACAGTCCGAGCTCGGCGGAGTGGGAGATGTTGAATTGGATGTCGTCGCGGTCGACGAGCGCGGGCTTGCCGGAGTTCCCGTAACTGAAGCGCAATTTGTCGGGGGCCAGGCCCGTGAATCCCGAAAGCAGGCTTCGGAGAATTCCGCGCGCGACTACGAAGCGGCGCCCCGCGATCGGACTGAAAGTCCTGGCCCGATCTCGCTCCTCGGCCGGCAGCGCCCGCATGAGCGTGGCGTAGCGGTCAGCTGTCACTTCCAGCGACGCCACCCACACCTGGACTTCTTCCGTCATGAGCTCAAGCGAGGTCAATGATCTTCACCTCCGCTTTTCCGCGAACGATGGTCAGGCTTCCCACGCTCGGCGAAAGATCGAACCGCCTTGCACCTGCCGATCCCGGATTTACGAACAGACGTCCGTCGAGCCGCGTCACGAGCTGGCGGTGCGTGTGGCCATATATCACCACATCAGCATCGTAGCGAGCCCCGAGCTTCACGGGTGTCGGACTACCGACCTCGTGGCCGTGGCTCACATGGATACGCAGCCCGCCGACATCGATGACTACCTGCTCCGCAAGGTCGGGATCGCCCGGCGGATCGGTGTTGCCGAAGACTGCCTTCACGGGCGCGATCAGACGGAGCTCTTCGAGAATCTCCGATCCCCCCACATCACCGGCGTGCAGAATGAGCTCTACCCCCTTTAACGCATCATGGACGCCAGGACGAACCAGTCCGTGCGTATCGGAGATGAGGCCAAGCCTGTGTGAGCCGGAGTTTGACATGACTCCCTTTATATATTAGCAGGGACATGCCGTGGCTACGACTTGCGTTCCGACTGGCTGTACGGGCGGTACGCCGACCCCGACTTGCGATCGATCTTATTCGAATCACCTGGCGATTCAGATCCAACGCCTGGTACCGACAGTTTCCGTTTCTGCCGCTGCCCGATCCCACGTATTTCCGCTGGCGGATGTACACCGCTTATGGGGACTACAATGCGGTGCCTTCGGTCACGGACGTCGAGCGTTATGCCCGCTGGGTAGGTGACAGCGAGTGACTACATCCGTCGCGGCGACCATTTCCATCGAGACTCTGATCAAGGCCAAGGCCTACGGCCTGGGCTTCGATCTCGCCGGCATCACTTCGCTCGGTCCGATGGAGACAGCCGGCGCATTCGATGAGTGGATCGCGCGAGGGTATGCGGGCGAGATGGATTATCTGGCGCGAGGGGCGGCAAAGCGTCGCGACTCGACACTCCCTGTTACCGGCGCAACCAGCGCGATCGTCGTGTGTTTGAACTACGGCGGCCGCGAGCCGAGCGGTCCGGTTGCTCGCTATGCGCGTGGCGATGACTACCACGAGGTCATGACCTCCAGGCTGGAGGAGCTGCACCGATGGCTGGAGTCGGAGCTTGGGACTCCCGTGGCCGGTAAGCCTTACGTCGATACGGGACCGATCCTCGAGCGGGATCTCGCGCGGCGGGCTGGGTTGGGATGGTTTGGGAAGAACACCAACCTGATCAACCCGAATATCGGCTCCTTTTTCTTCATCGGCGTGCTGCTGTTGAACATTGATCTCGAGGACGACGCGCCGTTCGAGGCAGACCGCTGCGGGAGCTGCACTCGCTGTCTCGACGCCTGCCCTACCGATGCCTTCGTCGACCCGCGAGTGCTCGATGCGACGAAGTGCATCTCTTACCTCACCATCGAGGCAAAGGGCGCGATTCCCGTCGACTTGCGGGACCAGATCGGCGGACTCATCTACGGCTGCGACATCTGCCAGGACGTGTGTCCGTGGAATGTCCGCTTCTCGCGGGAGATCCGCGAAGAGGCGTTTCGCCCGCGCGATCTGTTTGGTGGAGACGACGCACGATCTCTCGCTCGAGAGATCCTGTCGATGGACGACGATTCGTTTCGCGAGAATTTCAGGGGATCGCCAATGAAGCGCGCCAAACGGCGCGGTCTCGCCCGCAACGCCGCGGTGGCGCTCGGCAACATTGGAACTGCCGACGATGTACCGGCTCTCGTCGTGGCGCTCGACGATCCCGAGCAGTTGGTCGCGGACCACGCTGCGTGGGCGCTGGATCGCATCCGGAGCAGGCCGGGCATTCCCTGATCGTCAGTGCGTATTCTCGCCCTTGCCCTGAATCGCCATCCACGTCGCTGTGTCCCACGCGCTGTGGATGCCCGTATAAAGAAGCAGGAGCGTACTCGCGGCGACGAAGTAGAGGGCGATAACTGAACCGCGCCAAATGGCCACTGCGGCGGCGATGAGTCCGCCATACGCAATGAGCGGGAACCAGATGTGAAACCGCCAGTCCTCGCCGACGGGAACATAGTCGCCACCGATCTTTCGTATCCGGACAAGCATGATGCCTGAGTACACGAATCCGGCCAGGCCTACCATGCTGCTCAGCAAAAGAATGTCCATTTGCCTGACAGACACGATGTTGCTAGTCCGGAGTCTCGCTCCCGAGGATTTTGAGCGCTAGGCATGCAGCGCCAAATCCGTTGTCGATGTTCACGACGGCAACACCAGGACTGCAGCTCGCGAGCATCGTGTTGAGGGCCACCATTCCGCCCTGTGCAACACCGGTTCCGACAGATGTAGGAACTCCAATCACCGGCGCGCGCAGCAATCCGGCAACAACGGCCGGCAGCGCGCCATCCATTCCGGCGGCGACAATACATACGCGGGCAGCCGCGAGCTCCGGAAGAATGGATTGAAGCCGGTGAATGCCGGCGACTCCGACGTCAAAGTGAGTGGCGGTCGGAACGCCCATCGCATCGAGTGTGGTGGCGGCCTCGAGCGCAACGGGGATGTCGGCGGTCCCAGCCGTGATGACGGGCACTACCGGAATGTTTCTCTTTGCGCGCGGATTGCGCACGGCCATGCGCGCCTCCGGATAGATCGTCGCCAGATCGCTGAGCACTTCCATCTGCTCATTGCTCAGGCGCGACGCCATCCGCAGCTCAGTGGTGTTCTCAAAGATCTGGCGCAGATGCGCGTTCGTTTTGCCGGGACCATATGTGACCTCTGGAACGCCGGTGCGCGCTTCGCGGTCATGATCCCACCGAATCTGTGTCACGACGCAACCAGGGGCAGGGAAAGGCTTCCGCTCTGGAGCCCGCCAAGATCGAGCGCGACGAACTTGAATCCGGCTTTCCTGCACGCCCGACGCAGCTCGCCCCGGAACGGATCCGTTACGACGCGTTCGAACATGTCGGCCGGAATCTCGAGTCGGACTACCGCGTCGTGCCAGCGCGCGCGCGCGGGCCAGATGTCGTGGTCGCGGAGAAATTCCTCGACGGCCTCGATCTGCGCGAGCCGCTCTGGAGTCACCTCTATTCCGACGGGCACTCTGCTCGCAAGACACGGCGCTGCCGGCTTCTCAGCGTTCGACAGATTCCACTGACGCGCAAGCGTGCGCACGTCTGCCTTGTTGAATCCGGCGTCGACGAGCGGCGCGACGACGCCATGCTCCATTGCCGCCTGAAGGCCGGGACGGTGCTCGCCAAGATCGTCGACGTGCGTGCCTACGAAGATTACTTCCTCCGAGCTGCGCGTCGCCGCCAGCGCCTGAACCGTGTCGTACAGCGCGCTCTTACAGTAGTAGCAGCGATCGCCGGCGTTCTCCCGGTATCCGGCGAGCTCCATTTCATTAGTCTCGACCTCCTCGACCCGCGCGCCAATCTCATTCGCGATTCGATGCGCCTCGGCGCGCTCGGCCGCGGCGAGCGAAGGGCTTACGCCGAGGAGCGCTACGGTTTCGATTCCCGCGCGCACCGAAGCGGAGAGCACGACGGTAGAGTCGATGCCGCCCGAGTAGCAGACGTAAGCGACACGCTCGCGAGCGGCCGCCCGAATTGCCGCGACGAGTTTTGCTTCGAGATCCACGCTACTTTCCTCGCGCCGCTGCCGGAGCGAACTCGCCTTCGTTGAACGCGCTCATCACTTCCGACCTGATCTCCGAAAGCGGACGCGCCGTCTCTTCGGCGACACGCTTCAGATCGTCGAACTCCGGCTTCGCCCTTTGCGTGCCGTCGGGAAGCGTCGCGACCTTGACCCTGATGTCGCGGCCGTCGAAGCGAACGAGTCGCGACTCGCGCACGAGCGCGTTGCGCACGACGTCAAAAGTCTTCACGCCAAGCGTCGTGAACTGAAGAAATATCTTTTCTTCCAGCCGGGCGAGATCCGAAGTCTGCACGAGTGCTTCGACGCGAGTACCGAGCCTCCCCTTCTTCATCGTCGTGTGAAGCAGCACGACATCGAGAGCTCCCTCCGCCCGCAATCCATCGGCAGCACCCGCGAGGTCCTCAGGCGACATATCGTCGATGTCCGCGCTCAGCACGTGCAGGTGCTCCGTGTGAACGTGCTCTCGGTCGTGGTGGTGATGATGATGATCGTGTTGATCGGCCGTCACCTCGCCAAGGATTATCCGCAACGCATTCAGCTGTCCGGGGATGTCGCGCGTGCCTGCGCCGTATCCGCTCCGAAGGGGCGTGTATTCCTGGGGAGGCGCGCCCTTCGACAGAACTCGCAGCAGCGCTGCTCCCGTCGGCGTCGTGAGCTCACCGGATCCCGGTGGTCCGTGTCGAACCTGAAATCCTTCGAGAAGACGTATCGTCGCCGGCGCCGGCACAGGCAGCAGGCCGTGCGCGGTTTTCACAGTTCCATCGCCCAACGCGACCTTTGTGTTGTAGATGCGGTCGATCCCGAGGAGCTCAACGCCCCAGATCGATCCGATGACGTCGAGAATTGCATCGACCGCGCCGACCTCGTGGAGATGCAGCTCGTCGGGCGCCACACCGTGGATCGCGCTTTCGATCTCCGCGATCGCCTCGAAGGCGGCGTGCGCAGAGCGCGCGACCTTCTCCGGAATCTTTACTGCATCGATCAGTCTGTGGATCTCGGAAACTGCCCGCCCGTGCGGCTGCGGCGGAATCTCGAAGTCGACTTTGACGCAGTGAACGTGCGACCGCTGGACATCAGCGATGCGAACCTCGACGCCGTCAAGTCCAAGAGTGGAGGGCAGCCGCTCGAGCCAGGCCTTGTCGAGTCCGTTGTCGACGAGGGCGCCGATGAACATGTCGCCGGCGATGCCGCTGGCGGGGTCGAGGATCGCGACTTTCATTGGTTGGATGCGCCTGGGGCGACTGAGTGAAATGGGAAACCGCCCTTGAGTCAGTAAGGTAGCGGTTTCACCCGCGAGGGTGAATCGGCCCGACAGGATCGAGAGGACGGATATCCGTCCTCTCGATCAGGGATGTCTACTCGGTCGTGCGGCCCCCAGCAGCGTGATCTCGTTCAATACCTGGAGTCGATCTGATCCGCCATTAGCTGCAATAGTTCTAGAACGCGCGCTCGATGCCTACGTACATTCGGCGTCCTGCGCCGGGGAGGATACCTGGGCCAGGGTATTCGCCCGTCCTCTTCGTGAAGTAGCGGGCATTCGCGAGGTTGTTGACGCCGAAGGTCAGCTCCATTCGCCCACGCAATCTGGCAGCTCCCGACCAATCGAGCACCGTATACGCGGGAACGAAGCCGGCGACCGCGTCGTCGACTGGTATCATGCTGTTGTTGGCATCGCCGAACGAGCTGGATGTGTGGCTCGCTTGAAGCGTCGAGCTCACCGGTCCGAGGCCATAAGTGAGACCGACGCGAGCCAGAACTCGTGGCGCCTGCTCCACCCGGTTGCCCGTGAACTGACCCGAGACGTACCGCGCGTCGATGTACGCGAGCGACGTGAAGATGTCGAACGCCGTCTTCACCGAATCTCCGGCACGCGCCAGTGGGTCGAGCTCGACGTAGACTTCCGCGCCCTTGTGCACGCTGTTGCCGATGTTGCCGGACTCCGAAAAGGATCCGCTCGCATCGGTCGAGGTGCGGGTGCCGATCCGATCGCGATTGGACAGGTAGAATCCACTCACGTCGAATTTGATCACGTCGCTCACGATGCCACGCCAGCCCAGATCGGCGTT
This sequence comes from Gemmatimonadales bacterium, assembly GCA_038316775.1. Classification (GTDB taxonomy): domain Bacteria; phylum Gemmatimonadota; class Gemmatimonadetes; order Gemmatimonadales; family Gemmatimonadaceae; genus UBA4720. The sequence continues at coordinate 6,835 of JBBQAV010000032.1, forward strand.
GTACCCACGCGCCGCGCGCAGATTGGGGTCCACGCGGACGATACTACCCATGGAAACGAGCGAGGCGTACAGAATGGGGCGATAAGCGCCGGACACGTTGGCGTAAATCTGAGTCGAGCCGCTCGCGGCGTACTGAGCACCGACACCCACCAATGGATAAGAGTAGGTGCGCGGCGTAAAGACCGAATCGACATCGGTATATCCGCGCGACTTCGACCGAACGAACTCGTAGCGAATTCCCGGGGTGATCGAGAGACGATCGGTGACTCGAAGCAGATTTTCGGCGAACGCAGCGGCGTTGGTAGTGCCGAAGGTGAGCGCGCGCTCCCAGGTCCCACCGTACAGCTTCATGTCGAAATCAGTTCTCGTGGAGCCTGGCCCGCCTTCGAACCTCTCGAGCGTGCCCTTGAATAGTCGAACGCCCGTCGCCAGCGTGTTCGGCCTGCCGAACATGCTATGGTCCACGCGCACACGTGTCTCGAGTGATCCGTTGCGGAACGCCTCGCTCTCTACTTCCCGAGGAACGAAGGTTCCCGTCTGTGGGTCGATTTCATCGAGCACTCCGGGGCCTCCATCCTCGTTGCGCCAGATCAGATAGCGCTTGCTGTTCATGTAGGAGAGTACCGTCTCGACGCGCGCAGTTGGCGAGAAATCATAAGCTGCTCGCGCTGCGACCAGGTTCCACGGGCTGGCCAACCAGTTTCTGGCGCGGAACGATGCCCTTGGATTTGCCGCGTACTGCTCGTCGGAGAGGCCGCCAGGCATGTGGATGCGATTTCTGAATACCGTGTACTCGAGCCCGAAATGGAGGCGATCCGTAGCCGAATAGGTGGTGCTGCCATAAATGGCGGTCTGGCGAGACTCGTTGTTGGGTCGCCAGCCATCGTCACTACGCACGTGCACGAATCCATAGTACTTCCACCGCTCGCTCACACCGCCAAGGGAATTGAACGAGTTGAACAAGCCGTGGCTTCCTCCTGTCAGCGAGGAGGAAATTGTCGGTCTGCGCAGGTTCGATCCATCCCTGACGACATAGTTGACCGAGCCGCCGAACTGCGGACCAAAGGCGAGCGATGACGCGCCGCGAACGACCTCGATCCGAGATAACGCTTCGGAGGGGGGCGTGTAGTAGGTCTCCGGATAGCCGTAGAGATCCGCAGCGATGCCGATTCCATTCTGCCGCGTATTGATCTCGACTGACTGAGTAGGATCGAGTCCGCGAAAGCCGACACCGTTGGATGGGAAGCCCGCGCCTTCAGTCTCCGAGAAATGGGCGCCAGGAATGCGTCCGAGGATCTGCCGCTCGACGTCCTGCGCGAAATTCGCACGCAGGCTGTCCATTACGAGAACTTCGGTCTTTTTCCCGGCGTAAATGACAGATTCCTGCACGTCGGGCAGGTGTCCGATCACGTGTAGCGGCTTATTCGCTCTGATGACGACGACTCCGACGTCGGTGGCCTTTTGAGTCGTGTCAGGTCTTGGATCCTGAGCAATTAGTCCAGCCGGGAGCGAAATCGCGAACAGGGCTGAGAACACCGAAACGGCAGTGGCCATACTTGAGGTTCTTCTAAACACGGATATCGATCGTTAGCTGAGTGTTTGGGGCATGAGGGTCCCGCTAGGGTTAATCCCGAGAATTGTAGTCCCCATTCGAGAAAGGTCAAGTCATCGCGCCACTTCACCGGCGAATGTGCCGTCCGCATGTCGAACGGTTGCGGTCCTCGGAATTCTTCTTGCACCCGCGCCACGCATGCCCGAACAACGTTACGATGTTGCCGTGGTCGGCGGCGGCCCCGCTGGTCTGTGCGCGGCGCTCTGGCTCGCGCGCTATCTACACAAAGTCGTAGTCGTCGACTCCGGCGATCCCCGCAATTGGGAGACACGCGGCATCAACGGCTACCTCGGACATCAGGGCATTCGCTCGCCGGAGCTCCGCGCGCTTGGTCGCGCGGAGTGCGCGAAGTATGGAGTGGAGCTGGTCAGCGGCATCGTGGACGAAGCGATCAACGAGACCGGAGATCTGTTCGCGATCAAGCTGCGCGAGGGCGCGGTCATCGAGGCACGCCGCATTCTCCTGGCGATCGGCATCAAGGATTTCTGGCCCGACGTTCCGGGACTCGAGCGCTGCTACGGGGAGACCATTCACGTGTGCCCCGATTGCGACGGCTACGAGACCCGCGACAAAAAGACGGTTGTCGTAGGCAAGGGGAGAAAGGCGGTGGGGATGGCGCTCGCACTCACGAACTGGACCCAGCAAATCGTGATCTGCACAAATGGCGAGCCTCCCGACATGGAGCAAACCCTGCTCGATCAGCTCAAGGCGCTGAACATTCCGGTGCTCGACGCACCCATCACGTGCGTCACCTCGAAGGACACCGAGATCATGGGCGTCGAGCTCGAGGGAGGTATGTCACTCGACTGCGAACGTCTCTATTTCGCGATTGGCCAATATCCGGCAGACGATCTTGGCGCACAACTCGGATGCAAGCGTGACGAGCTCGGACGTCTTGTGATCGACGAGCGCAATCACACATCAATCAAGAATGTCTTCGCGGCGGGCGACATCGCGCCGGGTCCGCAGCTCGCGATCTTCGCCGCCGCAAGCGGTGTGGTCGCGGCGATTGCCATTCACGCATCACTCGTACCCGAGGCGCGAAAGCTCACAGCCTGATTGGAAGGTCTCGCTACGCTACCAGCGCAGCGTCAATGTCTCTGGCTTGTGCTTCCTGATAAGCTGGAGCTGGACCGAACGATCCTTGTCGTCCGCGTTCCTGATCGCTCGGACGAGATCGATCGGACTCTCGACCTTGATGCTGTCGGCCCAGAGGACGATGTCGCCACCGCGAAGTCCCGCTATTCGGGCTGGAGATCCTTCCATGACCCTGGTGACGAAGACACCTTCCGGCTTCACGCCGAGCACTTCACACAGATCGTCGTTCAACGCTATGAACTCGGCGCCGGCAAAGGGATAGACGCCGTTTCCGTATCCAAGCGCCGGCGCGAGAACCGTGGGGAGTGGTTCCGACGCGGGCATTCGCGGCCGAACGATGCCCGCCTGTTTCAATGGCGCCCGCGAGAAGGACTTGCTTCGCTGCTCCATGATCTCCGGAACGGAGAGATCGACGACCATCTTCGGATCCCAGTCTTCGGGACGCTTGCCCAGAGTTCCCCTGACGACCCGCGTCAAAACATTGCGGCGAATCTTGAGCTCGAATGGCGCACCTACCTTCAGCCACCTGCTAAGCTCCAGAGACCCGCCGCGCATGTCGTGCGAGTTGAACGAGAGCATCACATCACCGGCCTTGAGGCCTGCCCTCGCCGCAGGCGAGCCCGAGTCGACCCCGGTGACCACCGGATATGAGTCGAAGAATGCGTTGCCCTGGTCGTCCACTATTGCCTGATCGGAGATTCTTACACCCAACCAGCCAACCGGCTGCTGCACGATCACTCGCGTTTGCTGCGCGCCCGTTTCATTGGAGAGCACGAGGCATCCGATAAGCGCCATCGCGAAGCAGGAAGAAGTTCTCGACCCGATCATGTACTTCTCGCTAGCCATGATCCTAGAATCCTCTCAAAGCGACGGGACGGGCAACCATCTGCTGCGTCGCAACGCGGGCACCCATCGTCGCCAGATAGTATTGGTTGATTACAGGATCGTGCGGCGCGCCCTGCAGCGCGCTTTCGGTGGCGTTTACGATTTTGTCGAGAGCGGCCGCGCGCGCCGTATAGATAGCACTGCTGTCCCTGGCATCAGAGGCGGGATTGTTGGCCGCAATGAACTGCGAGGCGGCCTGGTACTCCTGAACGGCGCGGTTGAGTGTTGCGGCCGCATCTGCAACTGAGGCGAAGCTGGTAGCGGAGCCGGCATCAGAGGGGCTCCCCGCTGTCGGGGTCGCGTTCTCAGAGCGTGGCGCGCTGGCGGTGTTCTCGATCGCGCTCGGCAACGCCACTGTCGTGCGGCCGATGGCAATTCCTCCTATGAGCAGAAGCACCGCCGCCGCCGCTTGCGCCCACGGTCGGCTGGATGCCCACAATCGCGATGACGGCAACTCGCGAATGAGACCCTCCTCACGCGCTCGCGCGGCGATCGTGCGCCACTCGTTGAGCGGCTCCTGCCTACGTGTCCGCTCCTCGGCGATGATTTCGTCCAGCTGCTCTTCAGACAGGTGCGACATGTCCCTTCCCCTTTGCTGCAATGGTTGGTGATTCATCCACTAAATGCGCCAGCAGCTTCCGCAGCTTGGCGCGCGCTTTGAACAATTGCGATTTCGACCCGCCGGTCGTGATTCCCAGCTCCTCTCCAATCTCTCCGTGCGTGTAGCCTTCGACGTCGTGAAGCACGAACACGGCTCTGGCACCCGGTGACAGCTGCGTCATCGCCTGCTCGATCGATTCCGCCATGAATGTCCGGTCGCCATCCTGCTCGGTCATCGCGGAATCGTCCTCGATGTCTACCTCCAGCTTCGCGATGCGCCTGATTTTACGAAGCGCATTCAGAGTCCGGTTCACCGCGATGCGGTGCGCCCAGGTTCCGAACTGCGAGTCCCCCCTATAGCTTGGCAACGCTCGGAAGATCTGCATCCAGACCTCTTGCGAGATGTCGGCGGCCAGCTCGGGATCACCGCACAGCCTGCGGACAACCGCGTCGATATGGGGCGCGTGCTGCGACCAAAGCCGCCGCATCGCCCTCTCGTCGCCGGCTATAGCACGCTTGAGGTCGAGCTGATCGAATGGCATCTCGGACTCTGTATTAGTCACAGCACATTGGTCGGAAGTTTCCTCTCAAAACCGGTGACTTTCGCTCTCCGGAATCGTTTGCAACCGTACGTCTCGCCATACCGTAGAGTTGCGGAGAGTCGATCCAGCCGGCTGGAACTTCAGGCTCATGTGGTTAGTATAAATTAAGGTAGTCCAAGGAGTTAGCGTTGCTTAGAGTAATTCTCACCGTATTGACCATGACCCGCGCGGGCGATGGGCTTCCCATTAAGCCACCGCCGTCAGTCGGCATGTCCAGCAGCCGACTTGCCGCCATCGAGCGCGTAGTAGAGCGCGGAATCAAGGCTGGGGGTTACCCCGGAGCATCGGTTATCGTGGGCCGTAAGGGCGCAGCCGTCTTCGAGAAGGGGTTCGGCAAGCTGTCCTGGAGTGAGAGCAGCACGAAGGTCGATGCCCAACGCACGATCTACGACGTCGCCTCTCTGAGCAAAGTCGTCGGCACAACGACGGCGATCATGATCCTTTTCGACGAAAAGAAGATCGGGCTCGACGACGCGGTCGTTAACTACATCCCGACATTCGGTGGCGGCGATGGCGACAAGGACAGAGTCACCATCCGCCAGTTGCTCACGCATACTTCCGGACTGCCCGCGGGCAGAGACATCTGGCGCATCGCGCAGACCCCGCTCGAGGCCCGCGCTCTGGTCCTCAACACTCCCCTCGAAGGAAGACCAGGCGCCCAATACATCTACTCCGACCTCGGCGCCGATGTTCTCGGGCTGCTGGTCGAGGTCGTTTCCGGCGAGCCACTCGACAAGTTCCTGACGCGACGCGTCTTCGAGCCGCTCGGAATGAACGAGACGATGTATCGCCCGGCTGATTCGCTGCGCTCACGCATTGCTCCCACGGAAGTCACGCCGCCGCGCGGATATCCGCTGCGAGGCGAAGTGCACGACGAGAACGCCTACGCTCTGGGCGGCGTCGCGGGACACGCGGGTCTGTTCAGCACCGCTGCCGATCTCTCGGTTTTCGCGCAGATGATGCTCAATGGCGGCGAGTACAACGGCGTCCAGATCATCAGCAAGCCAACGGTCGAACTCTTCATCTCGAGATCTTTCGGCCACCGCGCACTCGGCTGGGATACCGCTGAAGGTGACTACGGTTCGGGACGCTATCTGGGACCGACCGCCTACGGGCATACCGGTTTCACGGGCACGTCGATGTGGATCGATCCCGAGCGCGAGATGTTTGTGATCCTTCTCACCAACCGTGTGCACGCCGCGCGCGCGCTGCGCCCGGCGAAAGTGATCTCCGATGTTCGCGCCGACCTGTCCGACGCCGCCGTGCTGTCCGTGCTCGACGGACCGAAGCTCGCATCGGGCTCACGCCGCTTCCGCGCTGACCGTGAAGTGGGCTGGAATCCCGCGCCACGTCGCGCGTCGAGACGCCGCCATGCTTCGTCGCGTCACCACACGATCGCGAGTGCATCTTCCAGGAGCCGCGCCAGCTCCGCCAGGAAGAGCAGCTCGAGCAAGAAGGCAACCGTCAAGAAGAGCACGAGAAAGCGCTAGAGCCCGACCTGACGAAGCATTAGCGGGCGCCTGAAAGGGTGCCCGCTCTTGTTTCGGCAAGGGCGACCGGGTGATTATTCGATATTCAACGCAGGATCTACCATGAGCGACGAAGCCCCCGTTCCGACGGAGACACCCTCCACGAGCGGAATAGTATCCGAGGACCAGGTGAAGCTGGCGCTGAGGCGGGTGAAGGACCCGGACCTCCAGCTCAACATCATCGACCTTGGCCTTGTCTACGGCATCGCCGTGGATGGCACGACGGTGAAGGTCGACATGACACTCACCTCCCCTGCCTGCCCTTCCGGTCCCGAGCTGATGACGAACGCCGAGAAGGAAGTGGCGACGCTGCCGGGCGTGGAGAAGGTGGAAGTAAATCTGGTGTGGATGCCGTTCTGGACGCCCGAGAAGATGGAGCCCCGAGTCCGAGCCTACCTCGGCTTCTAACAACTGGGTGCGGCTCCGTTTCAGCAGAGTAGTTCTCGCCCTGTTGGCCTTAGCGTGTGCGACGGGCCAGCCACGGCCTGGAGCCCCCTCAGCTCGCTCCGTCGAAAACGATGCGTGTCTCGACACGCTGCAAGCGGCCGATTCGATAGTAGCCATCCTCAAGATGACTGTCGTGTCTCAGGATCCGAAGACACGACTCCCACCCGATTTCGAGGGCTTGTTCGCCGAGGAGTTTCGCTGGCGCTTCAAGGCGCCGGCTCGGCTTCCGTTGAGTGTGGTGATGGGCTCCGAGCCATGTGACTCTCTTGGCTCACGGTGCGCGGGCGGAGTACTCACGCTGGGAGCCGTGGCTTATGCGACGGCGCACAACAACGGCAAGCTTTCGGATATCGACGTGGCGGATGTGACACTCACTCCTGGCCTCGCCGACAGCGTGATCGCCACACTGCAATCGATGTCGCGCGCGGCTGTGGCGCCTCCGACGGGGGAGTTCGACACGATTCCGCTAAAAATAGAGATCGTTGCTGAGGAAGCGCCGGACACCGTTCCGACAGTGCGTTACGTCTTTCAGGCGAAGGTGCCTCGCTACGACGCTCCGTTCAGCTACGCATCGATGCCGGTGGCAGGAGTGGCTGCGAAGTATCCATTCACGGCGCGCCTCGCCGGAGTGGAGGACAGCGTGACGCTGGCGTTCACCGTTCAATCGGATGGCACGATCGCAGCCCGATCCATCGAGCTCGTGAGCGCCAACTATCGGGATTTCGTGTTTTCAGTGCTCGACGCCCTTCGCCGAACGCGGTATCATCCCGCGCATCTGGGCGACTGCGCAGTGGCGACGAGAATGAGGCAGAGATTCCTGTTCAAGGCGCCAGAGTAAAACGCCAGGGCTACTTCGCCTCCGACAAAGCTTTAATAAACCCTTCTCCCATCTCCTCGATCTGCCAGCGCCGCAGGTCCGGCACGTTGGCCAGATCGTCAACGGACTTTGCTCCACTGCGCGCCACGTTCTCAATTTTTTCGCGCGAGCAGAGAACACCCGGATCCAGCTCGAGCCGCGCTGCAGCCGCATCGCGCACGGATTTGAGGCGTGCGACCCTTTCGTCGAATTCGCGATCCTTGCTCCAACGCAGGCCGCGCGGAAACTTCGGCAGCTCCGCCTCGGGAGCCTCCATGCCACGCCTGATGGCAGCAACGATGTCGGCCCCTGCTCGCTCGATCATTCCCTTCGGCATCCCCTTGATCGCGCCCAGCTCCGACACGCTCCTCGGCGCCAGACGCGAGAGCTCCAGCAGGACTTCGTTTCCCATCACCCGAAACGTCGCGCGATCGAGCTGCGACGCAACAGTGTCGCGCCAGTTGGCAACCTCGCGAAGCACCGCCAACTCTCTGCGTGTGAGGTCGCGGGCTCCCTTGAGCCTGAGAAATCCCTCCATGCTTTCCTCGGCTTCCCAGCGCGTGCCCTCGAGACGCGCGAATTCCTCTTCCGCCCAGTGCCAGCGCCCTCGGCGCTGCAGCTCCCCCTTCATGTGATCCTTGAGCTGCAGCAGATATCTGGTGTCCTGCGCGGCGTATTCGAGCATGTCCTGGGTGAGCGGGCGCATTGACCAGTCCGCGCGCTGGTGCTTCTTGTCCAGCTTCACGTCGAAGTACTGATCGAGCAGCGCGGCGAGCCCGAACGACTTGATGCCGAGGAGCTGGGACGCGACCCGCGTATCGAAGATGTTGGTGACGTGCCACCCATAATCCTGGTGCAGCAAGCGCAGGTCGTAGTCGGCGTCGTGAAAGACTACCTCGACGTTCTTGCTCAGGAGCAGCTCGCCCAGCTTTACGGGCGACCCGATCGGCAGCGGATCGAGGATGGCGCTGCGCTCCCGCGTCGAGATCTGAAGCAGGTAGATTCGATCGAGAAACCGATGGAAGCTCGCCCCTTCGGTATCGAGGGCGAGTTCTTTAACGCTGGCGATTTCACTCAGGAAGCCATCGACCGCGACTGGCGTATCGAGGTAGGACGCGCTGTCCGCGTAGGGGGAAGACATCATCCAAATCTAGTGCGTTAATGGTGTCGCGCCCCTTGGGCATTAACTTTCCTCGCTGGTGGCCACCCTCGATGATCCCATGACCGAAGACTTCAAGGTTCACATCTATCCGAGCGACTGCGACTCGGTGGGGCACGTAAATCACGCCCACATGCTGACGCTCCTCGAGCGGGCGCGCTGGTCGGCGCTCGAGCGCCACATGACGTACGACGAGTACATGCGGACCAGTTTGTGGGCCGTCGTGCGAAAAGTCGAAGCGTCCTACCAGGCGCAGACTTTCCCGGGCGACGATCTCAGCATTCGCACGGGACTCACCTCCGTCGGGAACACGAGCTTCATCGTGAGGCAGGATGTGCGCAATCAGCGCGGCGCCATCGTCTGCGAGGCGTCGATCGTCTACGTCACGGTCTCGCCCGACGGCAAGCCGATCCCGGTTCCGGACCAATGGCGGACACTCTTCTCGCCTTGGGAAGATGATGCTCCCGCCGAGAAAAAGGCGCGGCGTGAATAAAACCTCGGCGAGATACGGGAGCAGGGAATGAGCAACCCAACCCAGGCGCCAGAGAAAATCAGCGCGGCCGAGCAATCGACTTCCGCTCAGATCGGCGCCGTATTGTTCCGTCACCGCGGTTGGCTTCCGCTTCTCTTTCTCGGAATCCCGTTGGTGATGCCGGGCTCGACATCTCCGTTTCGATGGGAGGTGGGACTCGCGCTCATTGTGATCGGGGAAGCGATCCGTCTCGCGGGCGTGGCGGCGGCGGGAACCGTGACGCGCCGCCGCTCGCGCAACGTGCAGCGTCTCGTCCCATATGGGATCTTCGCGTGGGCGAGAAACCCGCTCTACATCGGCAACTTTCTAATCTGGATGGGATTCGTCACCATCTCGGGCGTGCTCTGGTTCCTTCCGATCGCGGTGCTGCTGTTCGCCGCTGAATACGAGCTGATCGTTCGCTACGAGGAAGGAGTCCTCGAATCGATCTTTGGCCGCGAATACCTCGACTACAAGAGCGAGACGCCACGCTGGATCCCGCGTCCCCCTCGGGTGAAGTACCCTGTCGCGGAGTACCATTGGGGCGAAGCGTTCAAGAGCGAGATCAGCACATTCCTACAGTATGCGGTGCTAATCCTCGCGTTCTGGATCAAGAGTCGGCTAATGAATTGCCCCACCGGCCCCGGAGGTCCTACGTGCTTCGCCTGGAGTGTGAGCTTCGTTAAGCGGTTCTAGGCGTCGATCAAGTCCGCTTCGCGCGGCATTCCACGCAGAGAAGTCTCTCGCTGGAAAAGTTCGCCTTCAGCTTCTCCCAGACCGACCCATAATAGTGTCTGGCGCAAAGCAATCGCTTGCAAGCTGAGCACGCACCGCCGCTACCGGCTTTGAAAAACACTCCGCACTTGTCGCACTGCCACTTGAATGCGGATTGGCGGAAGATCGCCACTTACACGATGGCTAGCGTCTGAGAGCCGCTCCATGACGCACCGGGCTTCAGCTCCACCGGAGTGCCGATCTGCGCCGCTTCGACACAGACCATTCTCATATAGTCGTCCGTGTCGAGCCCGATGAATCCCGTCACCTTCTCGGCCCACGGATTCCACACGACCGCGTCCTTGAACCCGGCCGCGCGCACCTCGATCCGCCGCTCGTTCCCCCTGTCCTCGACTTCTACTTTCTTGGGCGCCTTGAGATAGACGCGATCTGTCTCGTCGGAGATCACGAGCTTCTTCGCCTCGTCCTTCGTTTCGTTACCACCCTGGGTCTTGTCGAGATACCACTTACCGGTGAAGCCGCGTATCGCCGTCTCGCGAATGTCGCCAACCGCAATGTAGGTGTGCAGCGCGGTGGTGAAGGTGAACAACTCGTCGCCCGTGTTGAACGCGTCGAGCTTCACCTCCAGCGACTTTTCGTCGATCGTGACCGTGAGCTCGGTGCGGAAATGGTACGGCCACTGTTCCCGCGTCTTATGGTCGTCCGTCAGCACGAGCTTGACCGATGCGCCTTCGTCCGGAGAGCCGCCAGTGTCGGCCAGCTGCCATTCCGTCTTCCGCGCGAAGCCGTGCTGCGGAAGCGCGCCCAGATTCGCGAACTGGGGCCACACTACGGGGATTCCGCCCCGAATCGGATCTCCGGGAGCGAACGTCGCCGTCTTGCCCATGAACAGCGCTTCTTTGCCGCCCGCGGGAATCCACGACGTCACGTGCGCCCCGTTCAGATACACGTCCGCCGAGCTTCCGGACGGATGCGAGAGCAGCACGGTGGACATTCCGTTTTTTCCAGGAACGATGGGAGGAGTCATAAGGTCGGATATTGAGGGCCGGGCACTGGATTCCGCCAGCCGCCCGCGCTGAGGTGCTACCGGTTGGGTCGTCCCGGAGGGTCAGGGCTCTTGAACACTTCTCGATTGATCTGGACGTACTCCTTGAGGTTCGCGGGCACGTCCTCTTCCGGAAAGATCGCGGTCACTGGGCACTCTGGCTCGCAGGCGCCGCAGTCGATGCATTCGTCCGGATGGATGTAAAGCTGGTCGGGTCCTTCATAGATGCAGTCGACCGGACAAACATCGACACATGCTCGGTCTTTCGTATTCTTGCAGGCTTCAGTGATTACGTAGGGCATGTCATCCCCAATAGGTCGACGGCGCCGCAGCTTCTCGCGCCGTCGCGGCAGGCATTTCCTCTGCCAAAAATAGACTTGGCCGAATGAATAGCAACCGCGAAAGATATCACTTCATAATTCCGAGGAGAGTGCCAAGCAGGAAGAGTGCGAGGACCAGGATCATGACGCTAGCGACGCGCCGGCGTGTCTTCCGCACGGCCGTCCACACCTCCTCGTCCAGGTAGTACGTTCCCGGCGCCGCCTCGCGGATGACCGCGCGTTCCCGCAGGCGTTTGAGCGCCAGTGAATGGCCCAGGCCGACAGCCATGTACGACTGCGCCTTCTCCCGCGATATCGCCTGGGCCGCGCGGAAATCGTCAACGACCTCGTTTTCCCGCCTCCTCAGTATCGCGGCGATTGCAGGTGCGCCCATGTCAGCTACTCCGTAATAGGTTCACTCGCTTACTTCCGCCACGGTGAAAGCTCGCCGCGCTTCTTGTCGAGGTCGGGGTTTTCGCGAAAGAGTGTCGCGGTGCGCCCGATCACCTGCACGACGTCGGAGTTGGTGGCCTCTGCGAGCGAATTCGCCGCATCCTTCGGCTTCACGTCATCCTTGTTTCCGAGCTTCACTTTCACGAGCTCGCGCGTGCGCAAGGCGTCGTCGAGCGCGCCGATGACCGCCGGCGTCAGCCCATGCTGCCCGACGTGAACCGTCGGGCTGAGATGATGCGCTTCCGCGCGCAGCTCCGCTCGCTCTTTACCCTTCAATTTCTCATCCGTCCCTGCTTCGTCATGAAGCCTCGCACGTCGATAGGCGTGCCGTTCCAGTAGTTGGCGTCGCTGCGCATCACCTGAAAGTGGAGGTGTGGCGTGTTCGGGGGCGCATTTCCGGTTGTGCCTACAAAGCCAATCACCTCGCCTTCCTGTACCTGGAGCCCTTCCTTCACGTTGGGCGCATAGCCCATGAGATGTGCGTAGTATTCGACGAAGCGTCCGCTCGCGTCAGCGATGTAGATCGTGATTCCGCCGGCACCGCCGGTTGCGAACTTGATGATGCGTCCGTTGGCCGCGGCGAGCACCGGGGTTCCGCGCATCGCCAGAATGTCTGTCGCCATGTGAATGCGTCCGCCGCTTCGCCCCTCGTGGTATGTATCCCTCAATGCCGAGGGCAATACACCCTCGACCGGCACCATCAGCGGATGATCGCGAAAGTAGGCGGAATCCGATCCGAGCATCGGGCGCATGTCCAGCGGTACATTGGATTCTCCGCCGGGCCGGTTGACTACGACTGGCGGCACCCGCTCCGTCGTCCGTTCAGTGGATGCACGGACATTGACGCACGTGGTCGCCCCGATCACGGCGCAGAACAAGGTCGCGCACAGGCGGGAGACCCGTGCGACGCTTGCGCAACGCTCACAGAACCGCTCGAGATCAGCTCGCTTCAACACCGACCAGCTGTTGCTCGCGCGCCATCCGGGCGATTCCCTCCTCGATGGTTCTCGAGTGGTGCATCGAGCAGAACTTCGGTCCGCACATCCCGCAGAACTCCGCGCTCTTGAAGTACTCTGCCGGCAGCGTCTCGTCGTGATACTCCTGCGCTCTCTCAGGATCGAGGCTCAGGCGAAACTGCTCCTTCCAGTCGAAAGCGTATCGCGCGCGCGATAGCGCATCGTCCCGGTCGCGCGCACCCTTTCTGCCGCGCGCGACATCGGCCGAATGCGCGGCGATCTTGTAGGCGATGACCCCCTGGCGCACGTCTTCGGCATTGGGAAGTCCGAGGTGCTCCTTTGGTGTGACGTAGCAGAGCATGTCGGATCCGAACCAGCCGATCATGGCAGCACCGATCGCGCTCGAGATGTGATCGTACCCCGGCGAGATGTCGGTGACGAGCGGACCGAGCGTATAGAACGGCGCCTCGTGACAAACCTCTTTCATGCGTCGGACGTTCATCTCGATCTGGTCCATCGGAATGTGTCCAGGGCCCTCGACCATCACCTGCACGTCGCGCTCCCACGCGCGGCGCGTGAGCTCGCCCAGAGTGTCCAGCTCGGCGAACTGTGCGCGGTCGCTGGCGTCGGCGATGCAACCCGGCCGCAGACTGTCGCCGAGCGAGACCGTGACGTCGTAGTGGCGAAGAATATCGAGGACGTCGTCGAACCTTTCGTAGAGCGGGTTCTGCTTGCGGTGCGCCATCATCCAGACGGCGTGCAGCGATCCGCCCCGGCTCACTATTCCCGTGATGCGCCCGTGCACGAGCGGCAGATGCTCGAACAGTATTCCGGCGTGAAGCGTCATGTAGTCGACGCCCTGCTTTGCCTGGTGCTCGATCATGTCGAGCAAATCTTCGGCGGTGAGCTCCTCGAGCTGCTTGTCCCACTTTCCGTCGGGGCCGCCCTGCACTGCCTGGTATATCGGAACCGTGCCGATCGGAACGGTGGACGCCGCGATGATGGCGCGGCGAATTCCGTCGATATTGCCGCCGGTCGAGAGATCCATCACCGTATCGGCTCCGTATTTCACGGCGATCTGGAGCTTCTCGATCTCGCCATTCACATCGGACGAGACCTGCGAGTTGCCGATGTTGGCGTTGATCTTTACGCGCGAGACCTTGCCGATCGCCATTGGCTCGAGGGCGCCGGCGAGGTGGTGGATGTTCGCCGGGATGATGAGCCGTCCGATCGCGATCTCGTCGCGAACCAGTTCGGGCGCCAACTCCTCTCTCTCGGCGACGAAGCGCATGGCGTCGGTGATCTCCCCCCGGCGCGCGTAGTGCATCTGCGTACGTGTTTCCATCGTTCGACTCCCTACGCCGGTACTAACCGGATCAGGTTCTGAGGGACTTTCTCAGCCGCGCGGCGCCGCCTGAACTGGCAGCCTGGATCCTGCGAGGCACCCCTGTCTCGTTTAAACCTACCTGGAGGCGCTGACTTCGGAAACTGTGTCGGTATCCGCCCTTTTCATTGCTCGGGCAAAGTCAACAAGTCCGTAAAGATGAAACACGGCTATGTCGATCGCTCTTTCTAACTCGGTGGCCTTCTTCTGAACGTTCCGGACTTCTTGAGGCACCCGAGCGCTCATCAAACCGCGAGAGAGATCGAGTCGCGCCTTCACATTTTCAACAATGATTTTTTGCCAAATCATTTCCTCAGGTTTGTCCTTGTTCGCTAGCCGAATTGGCAATTGCTCAAGGTATGCACCTTTGATTCTGTGTTCCGGAAATCGGCCCGCGTAGAAACTATTCATCAACGCAGAGTTCAGCACTCCCAACAGATATTCTGGCGGGATCCCAGTGCGGTGGACGATGAGATTGTGCAGCGTGCCCATTGTGAAAACGCCGCCGTCCACCATCGTTCCAACAAGTCTTTGCGGCAGTTTCAGATTTCTTATTGCTTGAAATACAAGGCGTGGACCAGCCTCGTATACCGAGAGCTTTTTTGTTCCTCCGACAATTTGGTCGTTTGAATATGAGAACCAGTGCTTTGGCACTATGAGCGAATACCGACCGATGTCCCTTCCGAGTAGAATAGGATTTGGTGCTGACCGCGACCGCGTTTCTTTTAGTAGGTCATTAGAAGCGAGGATGAGTCCCAAATGCACGCTCGCAACATCGCGTAAAGGGATGCTATCGCGCTCGAGTGCCCCTTCAACTTCAGGGGATAATTCTCCGGCCGTTATCCGGAAATGCCTCTCTGTTGTTTGCTTCCAAGCCTTCAGAGTAACCTTTTGAGCTTTATCTGATCCGCTCAAGAAGTCTTGGCCAGCAACTCGGAGCAGAAACGATGAATTTGCGCGTGGCTGCCCTTTCTCGACGATATAAACAACAGAATCGAGTTTCGCCTTAGCGAATACCTTCACGTCTTTTAATAAGACGGCTTCTTCTAGGGTGTTTTCCTCGGCCAGAATCTTCCGGAGAGCAACGAGATGGACGCCCGCAAGAAAGCTGTTCGGGATCACGAATCCGTGTCGGCCGCCCTGACGGAGTAATCGAAGACTCTTTTCCGCGAAGACGGAATACATTTCCGTCTTATAGGCAGCTGTGCGGTACTCGCGTTTCAGTAACGCCAGCAGGAACGCATCCTCTCTGCCTGAGATTTTGTTATAGGGGGGATTGCCAAGAATCACGTGAAAACCGGGCTGACGCCCGCTAAACACATCCGGAAACTCCTCCTTCCAGTCGAAAGGGCGCAGTCGGTCGCGAACGTCGTCATCTTCGGTAACAATCCCCAAACCTCGGAGTAGGTCTGGGCCGATGAGCGTATTCCCAGATTTTATGTTTCCGTCGAGATCTGGAAGAGCTCTTTTCTGAAAGAGCCGAAAAGTCCTCTGCAATGTCTGATCGCTCTCTCCCTCCAGTACCTTCAATAGCAAGGATAGTTTCGTTACCTCTGCGGCCTGATGATCAATGTCGACTCCGAAGATGTGGTCGAGTAGTATCCGCTTTCGCTCCGACGTGGTGAGCCGCCATTCTCCGCCCGTTGCCTCAAAAAGAGTGGGATCTCGGCCCGTTGAGTGTTTTTTCACGCCGTCCTTCACATAAGCGTCGCGGTGCCAGTCCATTAGATACTGGTACGCTTGTAACAGGAAAGTGCCCGAGCCGCACGCTGGATCAAGAATTCGTACGACGCTCTGCCTTCCCGCTATCTGCTTTGGCAGCTTTCCCTCAAGCAAGGGTCCGATCGTGTGTCGCACGATGTAGTCAACCACGTAGGTCGGCGTGTAGTACACTCCTCCTGCTTTCTTGACCTCCGGCTTCTCCTCCACCTTCGCCTGGTGCCCCGCCGTCAGGCGAATGACCTTCCCTAAAAACTGCTCGTAGACCTGCCCCAGTATGTCGGCAGGCAGAACGGAGAACTCATATGGGCTGTCGGGATAGTAGAGCGACCGCAAAATTCTCTTTAAGATTGCGTCGTCCACTTCGAGATGCGGCGTCAGGGAATCAGGTGCAGCGTTCCGCCCTCTCTCCTCGGAAAAATGGAAAAGGCCCGAGTTGTATTTTCGATCCGCGAGCCTGAACTGCTCAATCAAGCGTTGGTAGATGTTCGCGCCGTTGCTCGTCCCCAAGAGAGTCGCATACTCTTCAATTCCGCGATCCTCGCAGATGCGCAGAAATACAATCCGGTCAATGATCACCTGAACCGCAAAGTTTAGCTCGGGTTGCGAGACATCGGTGTTTCTGACGGCAATGTTGCGAGCGAGTTCGTCGCGCCATTTCTCGATTTCCTTGAGGAACGCCGCATCCACGCTCGCAGTTCCCCGTTTTTTCTTCGCACTTTCCGCGTATTTCTCGAACGAACCCGTCAGAATCGCATCACGGCTGAAGATCGCGGCGATCTCATCCCACCGATCGACGAACTCTGTAAAGGGAATGAGCATTGTCCGGGCGGTGGATGCTTTATCGCTCGCAGCTGGTTTGATCCTCGTATCGTAGACAGCCAGTTCCTCGAAGTCGGTAAGTACTGAGAGAGGAAGCTTTGCTGACCAGGCATAGCGCCGCAGCTGAAAAGCGGGCGCAGGATCGTTCTTTACATCGACAGAGGGTTTTTTCGCTTCAAGAAAGAATTTTCTGATTCCGCCAATGCGGAAACAGTAGTCGGGCGCCTTGGTGTAAGCGTCCGCGCTGATCTTGATCGCATCCTCGTGTATCACCTCTTTGTACTGCTCTGCGTACCCCCGTTCATTCTGCATGTCCCAGCCAAGCGCCTTCCACATCGGGTCGATAAACTCTTGGCGGAGTTGGGCTTCTTTGTAGGAATCGTGGACATAGGATTCCCTCTGCTGTGAGAACTGCTTAACCAAGCGTCGAATTTCAGCCTTGGAATCGCTCACGACTAATCCTCTGTTCCTGCGTTAAGCAGGTCGATGTACTCGCGATAAACCCAGTTGCGGTTACGCAATCTGCCGGTTTCTTCGCGCAAAATTCCAAGATGCTCCAGCCGCTCTACCGCCGCAGCGACGGTCTGCTTTGCTACTCCGAGCTCCTCAACTCCCTTGGCGACCGACAGAATCGCGTGCCGCTTCAGCAAATCATGCACGCGCAACGCGGTGCCGGCCGCCTTCCCAAGCTTCTGGATTCGAGCGCGATCCCGATCGAATAGTTCAACGATCTTTCGCGCCGTGTCCGTTGCCTGGCGCGCAACGACCTGAATGCCGCGAAGGTAGAAGGCCAGCCAGCCCTCCCAATCTCCGTGAGTCCGTACGCGCTGTAGCCGGTCGTAATACTCGTCCCTGTTTTCCTTGAGATACAGGCTGAGATAGAGCAGCGGCTGCGACAACGCCCCCTCAGCGCAGAGCATGAAGGTTACGAGAAGCCGGCCAACTCGCCCGTTCCCGTCGAGGAATGGGTGAATCGTCTCGAACTGTGCGTGTACCAGCCCCGCCTTGATCAGCAACGGAATATGCGGGTCGGCGTGATGAATAAACTTCTCGAGATTGTCGAGCGACTCGTGCATCTCATGAACAGGCGGCGGCACGAACCGGGCATTGCCCGGCCGCGATCCCCCAATCCAGTTCTGCGTTCTCCTGAACTCTCCCGGCGTCTGGTGGCCACCCCTGACATTTCTCATCAACACACCGTGAATTTCCCTGATCAGGCGCAGGCTCATTGGAAGCTCACCGGCCTGTCGCTTGAGCCCGTAGTTCATCGCGGCGGTGTAGTTCAATACTTCACGTACGTCGTCCATTGGAACACCGGGAACACCATCGCTCTCGACCAGCAATAGGTCGGAGAGCGATGATTGGGTTCCCTCGATCTGACTGGAAAGGACGGCCTCCTTTCGCGCATACATGTAGATGAAGAGTCCCGGATCGGGCAGCAAGATGGTCACGCTGTCGAGGCGTCCCAATTCCCTGCTGGCCCTTTCGAGAAGATCCGGCAGCTCGCCGGTGAGATTTACGGAAGGATTGGGGGGGAGCGGATTGGGAATGAATGCGGAAAAGCTGTCCCGACCCGGGTGCTGGATCGCGAACCGCCCGCCACGCATGGATTTGCCTGCAGGCCGACCAACTGAAGCCAAAGGCCCCCCTAACAAGGATGTCTTCCTTACCTAGCGCTGGAAGTAAGGTAAAGATAGGCAGTTATCTTTATCTAAGCAATAAGGTAAAGAAAGGTTTGTAACTTAGTCTTAGAAATTTTGGGTCGCGTGCGTTGCATTCAATCCGAATGCAGGCGATGCCTGGTGGACTTGGTTTCTCTTTGATCCCTCTTGACGTCGCTGCGCTTGACGCCGACACTCTCCCGGCTGGGCGGGACCTGCATCCACTTCCCACATCGAGGGTAACATGCCCATAAACACGAAGAAGGTTCTGATCGGTGGTCTCGTTGCCGGTATCGTGATCAACGTCATCGACTTCGCGTTGAACACGTTCATACTCGGCGCGCGGATGAAAGCCGAAACCGACGCGTTCAAGCCGGGCCTGTCCGATCAGATGATGCAGGGCAATGCGATTGTCAGCTACGTCATCATGGA
>JBBQAV010000033.1:0-25409 GCA_038316775.1 Gemmatimonadales bacterium
CGTCACGTAAACGACGCCGTTCACCAGCGTCAATCCCTGACGCTGGTTTTGCCTCTGCGCGTCAAACGCAATCACGTTATTGACACTTCCGTCTCCATTCCCGGAAGTGGTCGCGTCGATTCTTACCGGGCTGCCGGCAACTTCATTCCCACCGACGATATTTACCGTGTGCAGGTACTGAACGAACGAGCTGCCCGTCGTACTGCGGGCAACGAAATACATGGTCTCTCTCGCCGCATCGATCACCGGGGTGCCGACGATACCGATATTGCCGCTGAAGTCCGTGTACGATCCGCCGCAGGCTCCCGTCATGTCGGTATTTCTCGGGGGCCGCATGCCCGGCTCGGTAAAATTTCTTTGCCAGTACAGTTTGCCATTGTCGCCGTCGAAGGCATACAGCGTGTTCCTTACCGTGGCGACATAGACGACGTTGTGCACGCCGTTGTCGATGGACACACCGCCAACGACTAACGGCTGGGCGTATACCTGGTCATCCACGGGCACGGTGAACACCTGGCCAAAATGCTGAGCATCGACATTGCTTGTGGTCAACAGCGTTTCGTTGTTGTTCCAACCGGCGCGCGTGTTGTCGTTGTGCTGCGTCATTACCGAGACAGACTGTGGATTCGGCGG
This sequence comes from Gemmatimonadales bacterium, assembly GCA_038316775.1. Taxonomy (GTDB): domain Bacteria; phylum Gemmatimonadota; class Gemmatimonadetes; order Gemmatimonadales; family Gemmatimonadaceae; genus UBA4720. Next base: position 634 of record JBBQAV010000033.1, read on the forward strand.
CGGCGGCGTGACACCACTGCCGGTAATCTTGTCGTGCCTGCAGGCAGCGGATCCTGCAAGGACGAGCAGCAGACGCAGTTTGCTTGTGACCATGAGTTCACCCGTTGGGCGTTGGTGGTTTTAACGTACTTTCCCCCGTGCGGCGACCTTCCAGGCGCCTTCCACTCGGCCGTGGCGGCCGTACCACACTTCGTCGTGCAGGTTGACGGTCGGGCAGACATGGCTTGGCACGACCCAGATTTTCTCTCCGATGCGAGCCGGCCCATGGATCTCCACGTAACCGTGCTCCTCATTCATTTTGCGCATGGTCCACGGACGACCGACGAAGTGGCCGAACGTTCCGGTACCGACCGTCTGATCGCTCGAGAGCGTTTTTGACCCAGCGTCGATCACGCACTGGCCCGGCACCGCGGTGCTCACGACAGTGGTGAGCACGCGGAGCGCGCAGTCCGCCTCGACACAGACCTTCGCCTCCATGCTGCTCGCGTCGTAGAAAACGTAGGTGCCAGGCCGGATCTCGGTTGTCCGCGGAATCAGCGGCGTTTTGGCGGCACCCGGCGTCGAGCCTCCAGAGACGATGTTCGCCTGGAAGCCCGACGCGGAGAGCGCATCAAGGACCGCGTCGATCCTGACGCACGCCGCCTGGAAGCCTGCCTCGTCGAGCCAGGACGGCCAATAGCATATCCCCTGGAAATCCGAGCACGCCATCGCGATCTCGACCGCTTGTTCGGGTGACTGCGCACCAGTGCGACCGACCCCGACATCGATCTCCACAAGCGTTTCGATCCCCTGGAGGTCACGAGCGACTTCGACCGAATCGACCGCAACCTTCACGCGTCGCTTCTTCGCCAGTTCTCTCAAACGCGGCAGCTTCGCCTTCACAAGCGGGTAGGCGACAAGCACATCGTCGCCGGGCAACACCTCCGCCTCGCCAAGTTTGGCGACGGTGATCCCGATTGCGCCTGCATCGAGCTGCATCTGAGCAATCTCGGGGATCTTGTGGGTCTTCGTGTGAGGCCGGAGGTCGACACCCCACGCGCGACATTGCTCCTGCATCCGGGCGATGTTGTGCTCGAGGGTGTCGAGATCGACGTAGAGGGCGGGTGTGTCGAGGTCGAGCGCGTCCACTATTTAGCCTTCTTGTCGACGCACTCGATCTCGACGGCGATGCCGCCCGGAAGCGCGCCAGCCTGGATCGTGGAGCGTGCCGGAAACGGCGCTGAGAAAAACGTCGCGTAAACCTCGTTCATCGCGGCGAAATTGTTGATGTCGCGAAGATAGACGTTGCACTTCATGACGTGATCGAGTGATGAGCCCGCTGCCTGGAGGATCGCCCGGACGTTCTCAAACGTCCGCTTCGTCTCCGACCGCACGTCCCCGAGCTCCAGTTTCCCGGTCAATGGATTTATGCATCCCTGTCCGGAAAGGAAAATGAAATCTCCCTCGATGACTGCCTGCGAATACGGACCAATCGGCTTCGGCGCCTTCTCGGTCACAATGGCGTTTCTCATGGGCTCCTCTTCAATCGTTTCCAAAGGTGATAGGCGGGCAATCCCGCTAGCGCAATGGCTAGTCCATAGAGTGGCGAAAGGTTCCTAACCTGGATCTCTCCCCAGACGATGGCCGACACACCAACGACGGTGCCTACGACGAAAATGAGCGGCACCCACGGATAGAGAGGCGTGCGAAACGGCCTCGTCGCTTCAGCCATCTTCCGTCGCAGGACGAACACCGCTCCGACGGCAAAAATCAGGGCGGCCCACTCGACGACCACGAAGTAGGTGGTGAGCGTATCGAAATCCTTGAGGACGAGGACCATCATAATCGCGACCACCCCCTGGAGCAGCAGCGCCGCCCACGGCGTGGACCAACGCTCGTGGGTTGTCCCGAGAAAGGAGAAAATCAGGCCGTCGCGCGCCATGGCGTAGGCGACCCGCGGCTTTGCGAGGAAGTTGCCGTTGAGCGCACCAAAAACGCTCGTCATGATCGCGAGCAGGATGGCGATGCCACCGGCGGGTCCTGCAATCGCCGTCATGACCGTCCGCGCGATGGCTTCCTTTTGCAGCGCCATGACGCTGATTGGCATCATATACAGGTAAGCCAGGTTCGCACCGATATAAAGCGTGACGATGATCAGCATCCCTGTGATGATGACCCGCTTCATCAGTCGCTCGGGCGCCACGACCTCGCCTGCGATCATGCTGACAGCAATCCAGCCATCGTAAGTCCAGATTACAGATGCGACCGCGCGCGCGAGCCCGCTGCCGTGCACGACGCCGCCCTCGGTAAAGTGGGAAAGACTGCCCTGCCCCAACAGAAATGCGCCGAGGATGATTGCCGCCAGCGCGGTCACCTTTACCACGGTGGTGACTTCGCTCACGGCTGCGCCCACTCGCGCGCCACGCACGTTGGCCCACGTAAGAATGATTATCGCGGCGATCGCGATCGCTTGAACGGCCGACGCGGCTGCCGGCACGCCGAGGAGGTTAAGCAGAAATTCCGCAAAGACGGTGGCAAGCGCGGCAACAGCGGTGGGCGTCGTCACCAGCACATACAACCACCCGAATACGAACGCGGCGGCATCGCCGTATGCCTCGCGCAAAAACACGTATACGCCACCCGCCCTCGGCAAGAGCGAGCTCAGCTCCGCCACCGCGAGCGCTCCACAAATGCTGATGAGACCGAAGGCGGTCCAGAGTCCCATGATGACGAGCGGATTCGGGACGAGCCCGGCGATCGTCGGGGGTTTCCGGAAGATTCCACCACCAATTGTGATGCCGACGATGAGCGCCGTTCCGCCGAAGAACCCGATGACGCGCCGGAGATCGTGCGCCTGTGAATGGACGGGCGTAGTCAAGGAAGACGTCGTAGGGATTCCTGGTGTTGTCGCATCGCGGAATTTGCGCCAGCCCTTCTCTCGGTGCCACTTTGTTGCGATGACGAAATCTCACCGGCCGTCGAGGCGCGACTTCCTGGCCGCGTCGGCGCTCGGGTTGGTCGGGCTCGCCCGTAGCTCGAAAGGTCTCGCATTGCGCGAGGAGTTGAAGTTGGACGGTGAGCTTCTCTACGTCGGCACGTACACCGACGATGGCAAGTCTGCCGGGATCTATCTCGTTGGCATGGACAGGCGCTCGGGGCAGCTGCGGCAGGTTGGCTCAGTCGACGCCGGCGCTAATCCTTCGTTCCTCGCCATACCGCCCAATGGCCGCATTCTCTACGCGGTGAATGAAGTCAACAAGTACAAGGGGAAGGCGAGCGGGGCATTAAGCGCCTTCACGATCGCCGGCGACACCGGCGCGCTGACCAAACTGGGCGAGCAGCCGTCGGAAGGCGCCGCGCCATGCTTCGTGAGCGTTGACAAGAGCGGCCGCGTCGTGCTCGTCGCCAACTACAACGGCGGCAGTGTCGCGGTGCTACCGATTCAGGCCGATGGCTCTCTCGCATCAGCCACGTCCGTCGTAAAGCACGCTGGCAGCGGACCAATCAAAGATCGCCAGAGCGAGCCGCACGCCCACTGCATCGTTGCCGATCCCTCCAATCGCTTTGCGTTCGCCGCAGACCTGGGGGCCGACCGCGTGTTCGTTTACCGTCTCGATCTCGACGGCAAGTCGCTGCGCCATGTTGACGGAGGCGACGCCGTCATGCGTGCGGGCGCGGGCCCGCGACATATCGCGTTCCACCCAACGCTGCCGCTTGTGTTCGTCGCCTGTGAGCTCGATTCCACGGTGGCCACGCTTCGCTTCGACGCCGAGCGCGGCGCACTGTCTCCCCTCGAGACCCGATCGACTCTCCCCGCCGGATGGACCGGGACGAACTATCCGGCCGACATCCACATCGCACCATCGGGCCGCACGTTGTACGTGTCGAACCGGGGTCACAACAGTCTCGCCGTGTTCTCCGTTGCGAAGTCAACGGGCGCGCTCTCGCTCGATCAAGTGATCTCCACTGGTGGCGACTGGCCACGCAATTTCAGCCTGGATCCGACCGGGCGATGGCTGCTCGTGGCGAATCAGAAGTCGAATTCGATAGTCGTGTTCGGTCGCGATCAGAAGAGCGGTCGATTGACGCCGACGCGCCAGCGGCTCGAGTTACCGAGTCCCGTCTGTCTACGATTCCGGGCGCATTCGGGATGACGACCTGACGGACCATGGCCGCTTTTCCTCGATCGCCGGCACGATCGGGCTCTTGCTCGTCGTGCAAGCGGCAACACTCTCGGCGCAGAGCTCAATGAACATCCACTACGATCGCGTGATTCTCGGCGGCCACGTGATGGATCCGGCCTCCGGGCTCGATGCGGTCCGCAATATCGGCCTCCGCGATGGACGAATCGCCGTCATCACGACGGAGGCCTTGCGCGGCCGAGACACGGTTGATGCGCGTGGACTCGTAGTCGCCCCGGGGTTCATCGACATTCACTCTCACGCGCAGACGCCAGAGACGTATCGGTTGCAATCGCTGGATGGCGTGACGACAACGCTGGAGCTCGAGCTCGGTACGTCGAATGTCCCCGCCTGGTACCGCGAGCGAAGCGCCAGCGAGCGAATCAACTACGGCGTCAGTATCGGCCACATCAAAGTCAGGATGTCGGTGATGCACGACCCGGGGACCTGGATGCCGGTTGGCGAAGGAGCCTATCGCGCAGCGTCGCCGGCACAGGTGGCGGAGATCGCGAGGGGCATTGAGACTGGACTCAGCGAAGGCGCGCTCAGCGTCGGCGCAGGTTTTCCGTACACGCCGGCGGCGACGCGAGAGGAGCTGCTGGCCGTTTTCCGTGTCGCCGCCCGAACCAGGACGCCGGTTCACGTGCACATTACCCCTGGCGTCGCCGGTCTGAAGGAAGCGCTGTCGCTCGCCCAGGAAACCAATGCTCCATTGCATGTGGTGCACATCAATAGTGCGGCCCTTGCCGAAACGCCCGTGATGCTCGAGATGATCAAGGCTGCGCAGGCTCAAGGACACGACGTGACGACGGAGGCGTATCCTTACTCGGCGGGAATGACGGAGATTCAGTCATCCGTCATCCAGGACATTTATAAAACAGCTCCCAATGAGAAGCTGGCCGAGCTGGAATGGCCGCGCACGGGCGAGCGGTTGAATCGCGAGAGCTTCGAGCGGTATACCAAGACCGGCGGACCGCTTGTGATCCATACCAACACCGAAGAGATGGTCGCCGTGGCGATAACCAGTCCACTCACCATAGTCGCGAGCGACGCCTACTGGCAGAACGGCACCGGCCATCCGCGGACGACAGGAACCTTTGCAAGGGTGCTTGGCCATTACGTGCACGAGACCCACTCACTCTCATTGATGCAGGCAATCCGGAAAATGACGCTCATGCCTGCGCAGCGCCTCGAGTCGCGAGTGCCTGCGATGCGACAGAAGGGTCGCCTGAGTGTTGGCGCAGACGCGGACATTACCATCTTCGATGCAGCGAGGGTGATGGATCGCTCGACGTATCGCGAGCCGTCGCTACAGCCCGTGGGGATTCAACACGTGATCGTGAACGGTGTGTCAGTCGTCGCTAACGGGCAGGCGGTCGAAGGCGTCACGCCGGGCAAGGCGGTACGAGCGCCAATTCGAGGCACACAATGATCATTGACGCACGCCGCATCCTTGCTACACTGGCCATCGGTATTGGCGCCACTCTCCTCATGGACCTTTGGAATCTGTTCCTGAAGCGGGCATTCAGCATTCCACCGCTCAATTACTGTTTGCTCGGCCGCTGGGTTAGGCACATGCTGGGAGGCACTTTTCGGCATGTGAGTATCACCGCCGCGCCACCGAAACAGTTTGAGTGCACGGCCGGCTGGATCGCCCACTACACTATTGGCCTTATGCTCGGGCTTGCGTTCCTCGTACTTGCGGGGGGTGATTGGCTCGCACGACCAACGTTGCTGCCTGCGCTGCTCTACGGCATTGTCACTGTAGTGTTCCCGTTCTTCATCATGCAGCCGTCGATGGGCCTCGGCATCGCTGCATCAAAAACGGCCAAGCCTTCTCAGGCCCGATTGAAGAGCCTTGTGACACATGTCGTTTTTGGAGTCGGGCTGTATCTATGGGGCGTTGGTCTGAGCTACGCGCTGGGTCTCCATGCCTAACAATGACATGCGGCCGGCGTGCGCTCAGGACTGGTGCCTGACAACCGAGAGGCCTTGTATCTTCGGGTAAGCAATGCGCATCGCACTGAACGTCTCAGCCGTCCTGTGTCTCCTCGTCGGATGCATCTGGATTCTTCAAGGAATCAACATCCTCCCGGGTAGCTTCATGACTGGCCGAGCGAAGTGGGCCATGTACGGCGGCGTTCTAGTCGTCGCAGGCATCGGTCTGTGGATCTTCGCAAATCGTCGCCGAGTCTAGATTGCGCCGTAGCGCCGAAGGAGCGCGTGTGTCAGCTCTTCGAAGTTGTAGGAGCAAACCTGGGAATACTCGAGATCACGACTGATCTTCCTTCGAATGTACGGCTATCGATTCCGTTGACCGTCACGGAAAAGCGGAACTGGCACCGGCCTAACTGCTCCTGAGCGTCCTTCTCTCGATGAGTATCCGCGGGTTACCGAGACTATGTCTGTTGTCGGCTGCCGCGCTTTGTAGTTGTCGCCCGGCAGCAGCGAAGGCGGATCAGTGCGCAATTCTCGCGCAACTGGCGCTGCCGAACACGACGATTACGAGTGCCCAGACCGTCGCCGCGGGTGCGTTTCGACTTCCACCGCGCAGCCGGTCAGCGGCACGGGAGTTCTTTGCCGCACTCAATCGACTGCCTTCGTTCTGCCGAGTGCAGGCGATCTTAGCGCCCTCGCGCGATTCTTACATCAAAGCCGAAGTGTGGCTTCCGACGTCGGGTTGGAACACGAAGTACCTCGGCGTCGGCAACGGCGGATTCGGCGGATCTCTCAGCTACTTCCGCCTGGGAGAAGCGGTCAACAGCGGTTATGTGAGCGCGTCGACAGACACGGGGCACGAAGGATTGGCGCGTGATTCCCGGTGGTCCTTCGGTCATCCGGAAAAGCAGACCGACTTCGACTACAGGGCGATCCACGAAATGACCGCCCTGGCCAAATCGGCGATCAATGCGTTCTACGGGAAGGCGCCCGATCGATCCTATTTCAGCAGCTGCTCGAATGGCGGGCGACAAGGCCTGATGGAAGCAGAGCGTTATCCCGCAGACTACGATGGCATCATGGCCGGTGCGCCTGCGTACCGCTTCGGCTTCGGGACGTTCGTGTCGGGCAGGCTCGACGCGTTTCGGAAGCGCGGCGGGAAGCTGGTGATCTATCACGGCGGTGCCGACAATCCTGACGGCAGCATGGGCTACTACGGAAACATGGTGTCGCGCATGGGACGTGACAGCGTTAATGGATTCATGCAGCTCTATATCGTGCCCGGGATGGGACATTGCGGCGGCGGCATGGTGCCGAACGATTTTGGTCAGTGGGTGAGACCAGGCGCTGACGCTCAAAACAGCATGTTGAAGGCGCTCGAACGCTGGGTGGAGAACGGCGTCGCGCCAAAGAGTGTCATCGCGACGCAATGGAAAAAAGACGGCGATACGGCGAGCGGCGTTTTGCGAACGCGTCCGTTGTGCCCGTATCCGGCGGAAGCGCGGTGGACTGGCGCGGGCAGTCGGGATGAGGCGGCCAGCTACTCCTGCAGCAGCAGTCAGCGACGATAAAAGCCTGTGGTCACCGCGTTGGCCGCGCCATGCCCTCGAACGTGGCCGTCAACAGCCCAAACATGAATTGATCGCCCTTTGCTTCGGGGCTCCGGAAAACGAGATACACATCGTGTGGTCCCGACGTCGGCTTGAGCGCCACGCGGAGTCGCGACGGGGGCGCGGCCGGGTCGGAGGTGGGCCGAATCAGCTCGCTCTCGCCGAGCAAGGGGCCTGTCGCCGAATCGAGGTGCACTTCGATCTTCCCGCCCGTCGCCCGATACTGACCTGGCGCCACGGCCATGAATGTCACCGCGCCGACACCCGTCAGGTCGAGCTGCGGCAACGTCACGGACCCACCAGACCGACTCACGACAGTGATCTCGACCGGCAGCTCCGGCACGCTCTGCTTCGACACCCCTTCCGAGAGTTTCCCGCTCGCGACCACCACGCTCGGCGAGTGGAGGACGACCGTCTTGTCATTCGTGATCGCCGGCATCCCATTCGCTCCACGGTCGGTGTACTCGGCGCGCAAAACCACGGCGCCGTTGGGCGCATCACCCGAGCCGGCGGGAGGGACGTATGCACCACGTGGCGGGAGTGAAGGCCCGCTCGTCTTCCGATCGTTGAGACTCAGGATGTACGCGACCATTGCCGATGCCTGCGCTTCACTGAGCTGAGGATGCGCGGCCATCGCCACCTGGCCCCAGACGCCCGATCCGCCTCCGCGAACTTTCCGCGCGAGACGCGCGGTTGCCGAGCTGTCGTTGTGATACTTCTGCGCGACGTCGACATACGCGGGGCCGATTGACTTGCTGTTGTACTGGTGGCAGGAAAGACAATCGCTGCCTTCGATCAATCTCTTGCCTGCCGCGTGCGCCGCCGCCACTCCGCCCGACGGAGCTCCATCCTTCAGGTACTGCGCGCTTACACTCACTCGCCGCGCCGCAATGCTGCCACTCTGCAACGAGCCGTCCTCACGATCCGTCACGCGCACCGCGTAGCGCACGGGAATGCCGGGGAAGAAAAACGACCGATTGCTGGCCACCAGATCGACGTCCACGTTGGGCGGCTGATTGCCGGCGGCGATCGGCACGGACGCAGTCGAGCGCGCGCCCTTGGCATCGGTCACCGTCAGCGAAGCGGTGTAGGTCCCCGGTTGAGTCAACGTCAACGACGGGTTGGGTTCCGTCAGCCTTCTCAGCACTTTGCCGCTTCGATCGGTGATGGTCCAAGCATATCGCAGCGAATCCTCGTCGAGGTCCATGGTGCCCTCGGAGGAAAGCTTGACGCGAAGTGGAAGCGCACCAGCGTGCTGATCGACTTGGGCGGCGACGATCGGCTTCCGGTTTCCTGCATTGTACTCTATGCGAACCAGCCGCGCGTCCGGGTTTCCCTGGAACCACGCCGTCCCGTATTCGAGAAGATACATATCTCCGCTTGGCCCAAATTCCATCTCGATGGGAGCGCTGAACTGCGCGCTGGGCACGAACCGCTCGATGGAAACGAGGTCGCCGTTCGGGTCCATGGTGACCGCCATGATCCAGTGGCGCATGAATTCGTAGATGAAAAGCTTGCCGTCGTAGTACTGCGGGAACGGTCTGGCCGCTCCGCGAAAATCATCGCGGTGAAAGACGGGACCTGCTGCGGCGGCTCGTCCTCCGCTGCCGACAATTGGAAATTCGGGCGATGCCGCGTACGGGTACCAGATGTAAGCGCCGCGTGCCGGCGGCAGCTCGTTGAGGCCGGTGTTGTTGGGTGAGCGGTTGATCGGATGCGCTGGGTCGAATTGCGCTCCGGGAATCACCGTTACCGAATCGGAGAACGTCGTGCTGAAATACGCCTGGTTGTTGCCGACGAAGTACGGCCACCCGTAGTTGCCGGCGCTGCGAGCCTGGTTGATTTCGTCGTAGCCGCGCGGGCCGCGTCGGGCGGAATCCACGTTGGCGTCCGGACCGACGTCGCCCCAATACAGAAAGCCGTTGTGCCGGTCGACAGAAATGCGATACGGGTTCCGGTGCCCCATCGTGTAGATCTCGGGTCGCGTCTTCGGCGTCCCGGGCGGGAAGAGGTTGCCCGCGGGAATTGTGTACGTGCCGTCAGGCTCCGGATGGATGCGGATGATCTTGCCGCGCAGGTCGTTCGTGTTCCCGGAAGATTTCTGCGCGTCCCACGGCATTCGCGCCGGCCGTTCGTCGACGGGAGCGTAGCCGCTGGCAAACGGGTTCGAGTTATCGCCGGTGGAAAGGTAGAGATTGCCCTTGCCGTCGAAGGCGATCGAGCCTCCGGTGTGACAGCACTGTAGTCGCTGAGTTCCTACCTCGAGGAGAATCCTTCGCGAGGCGAGGTCGAGCGCGTCTCCTTTCATCGTGAACCGAGCGAGCACGTTCTTCGGCTCGGGTCCGGCTGGCGAGTAAAACATGTAGACCCAGCCATTCCTGGCGAAGTTCGGGTCGGCAGCGAGGCCGAGCAGCCCGTCCTCCGCCTGACTGCTGTCTGCGTACTTCGTGCTGACGGGAATCGTCGCGATGCGCGTCACCTTACCAGTCGATGGCTTGTAGAGGTTGACGTAGCCGTGGCGCTCGATGAAGAGCACCCGCTCGTCGGGAAGGACGGCGAGCTCCACCGGTTCGTCCAGCTTCTCCGTGAGAACGACTCTCGTGAACCGGTTCTCCTCCGGCCGCGCGCGACCGAAGTCGACTGATTTGGTTCCAATCGCGTAGCGCAATCCGCCGAGCAGGTGGCGGAGGAAGAGCGGCTCGGTGTAGGTCGCTTCGGTGTGGCCCATGTTCGTGTACCACGCGCGCCCGCCATCGAAGTCGTGATACCAGCTCATCGGATGGTGGTCGCCGTTCGTCCCGCCCTCGTAGCTCTTCTCGTCGATGTCCACGAGCACGTGTATGGTTGGATCGATGGACTTGAAGTTGTAGAACTCGTCCTCGCGGTCCCACCGGTCTGGCAATCCGGCCGTCGAGGGGTGGCTCTTGTCGAGCACACGGAAGGTGCCTTTCCGAACGTTGGGGTTGTTCGGGTGGCTGGTGAACCACGCGCCGGCGAGGCGACCGTACCACGGCCACTCGTACTCCGTGTCAGTGGCGGAGTGAACGCCAACGTATCCGCCGCCCGCTTGTATGTACCGCTCGAAGTCGTCCTGCTGCGCGGCGTCGAGTACGTCGCCCGTCGTATTCAGGAAGACGACGGCGCGGTATCGCGCGAGGTTCTTCGACGTGAACGCGCCCGCGTCCTCCGTCGCGTCGACGGAGAATCCATTCTCCTGTCCGAGCTTCTTGACAGTGGCGATCCCGATCGGGATAGAGCTGTGTCGGAATCCGACGGTCTTGGAGAAAACGAGTACGCGAGGCTCCTGGCCGCGTGCCGCGGCCGGGAGCAGAAGAAGTGCGATCAGGACGACGAGTCGTTGCATGTGCGGTCCAAGACGAGAGGTGACGACCGGCCGACGGGCGAGACGCCAATCTGCACCGCGGCCTGGGCGGCGGAAAGAGGAAACCGACATCAGAGGGGCTACTTGTGGTTCTCCCGCAGAGAGAGACGCATTTGAATGAGAACGCGCGCCTCTCTAAGTTGAAGCCGATCCCTCGAAGGAGCGACAAGTGAAACGCTCGATCCTGTTTGTCGCCATCGGCAGCGGCCTCGCCGTTGGTCAGGTGCTCGCTCAAGAGCCTGTCATTGGAGTGGCGAACGCCGGAGCTTTGTTGACGAGTCCGGATCCAGCTACTAAATGCGGCTTCTGAATGACTATCGCGCTGCACAACACAGTGTCCCGTCTCCGGCTGCTTGCGTGCGCCGCCGTTTCATCTCTCCAGATCGCGATCGTCGCTCCAGCGACTTGCCAGACGACCGCGGCCGCGCCTCGCACGCCACAAAGCCTTTTCAACGGCAGAGACCTTTCCGGCTGGCACGTCGATGTTCCAGCGGACTCCAACGTACGCGTTCGCAATCCGTTCGTCGTGCGCAACGGGATGCTCGTGAGCCTGGGTGAACCGCGCGGGCATCTGATCAGCGATTCCAGCTATCGCGACTACCGACTTGAAGTCGAATACCGCTTCCCGGCTAAGCCTGGCAACGCCGGCGTTCTGGTGCACGCATCGACGCCGCGCGCTCTCTACAAGATGTTCCCGCGCTCGATCGAAGTGCAGATGGAACACGGGAACGCCGGCGATTTCTGGTGCATCCTGGAAGACATCCGCGTTCCCGACATGAAGCGTCGCCGCGGCCCACCCGCGCAATGGGGGACGACTGAGGGGAAGGCGCGACGAATCCTCAACCTCACCGACAGTTCCGAGAAGCCCCTCGGCGAATGGAACACCATGGTGATTGAGGCCGTCGGCAGGGCGGTCCGAGTCTGGGTCAACGGCAAGCTGGTGAATGACGGCTCGAATGCCACCGCCAATCACGGGCAGATCGCGCTGCAATCTGAAGGATCGGAAGTCGAGTTCCGAAAGCTGTCGTTGACTTCGATCACCAGGCTGACGCAGACGCCCTCGATTGTCACGTCCTGGAACCGCGGACACTGTCGACCTCCGCGCTGACAAGGTGGTGAATGGAGTCCGCGAGTTCATGGGCGAGCTTGTGTTTGTTCGCCGCGGCGATGGTTCGTGGTCGTCTGTCTTCAAGAACACACGCGTCACGATTCGCTTTGAGCTCTCGGTAAATGGTACAGCAATGACGGGCCGAATTCTCGAGGTGCCGAGTGAACGCATCATACGCCGCATGTCACTGCGGCGGGTCGGAGGCGGCTGACAGATAATCAGTGCTCCGCGATCCAGCGCATCGCCAGCGCGGCGATCTCTGGCGGCACCGCGTGTGGACCGTCAAACTCGTGGTACTCGACCTTGTATCGCTGCCGCTCGAGCTCAGGCACGAATAAGCGACTGGTCCTGTCGATTGGCAGGATCGTGTCACGGGTTCCATGAGAGATGAAGATGGGCGGAGACCCGCGCGGAATGATCGGAATCAGAATTCCTGGAGAAAACGCAGCGATGTTTCTGAACAGCGTCCCGTTGAGACGACCGAGCGCGAGCGCGTAGGTCGCCCCGTCCGAAAAGCCGGCGATCGAGATCCGGGTCGGGTCAATATTGTACGCGCGAGAGATCGTCCTGAGCACTCGATCGATGTTCACTACATCGGCGCCTATCGGCCCGTTCATTGCGTCCCAGGTGGCGCCGACCGCTTTGGGCGCCACGATGATTGTTCCGGACTGTTCGGCCGGATCCGTAAACGCCCTGATGACTCGGGCGCCGCTTCCCCTGCGCCGTGAAGTAGCAGCAACAGCGGAGCTTTTGTTTTGTTCGCGGCGCTGGCCGGGGCATAGACCATCGCGTCATCCGGTTTGTCCGGAAATACGGGGAGCAGTCCCGCGGCAAATGCCCCCGACGGTGAATCGGGCTTCGATTCATGATGGAAGCTGAGGCGACCCCTCGACCAGGGGTCGGCCAGACTTGCGGGTTCCCTGGACGGAGGACTGCAGCCTGATGGGGCGAAGATGAGTACGAACGCCAGTGCCGAAAGGGCTCCTGGATGCGCCGCCGCCGTGATCGTGATAAAATGCTTGCAACTCATGAAGGCGTCAGGCAGACATGTCGGCGCAGAGCGATGTGATGCATTCCTCGAGGAGACAACGATGGATCCAGGCATTGCTTTCCCAATCCTCCCAGCTCGCGATCTTGGTGAAACCCGAGCATTCTACGAGCGTTTGGGTTTTCGAGCAGCGGGATGGTGGCCCAATGAATTTGGCGGCTACGCCATCCTGAACAGGGGCGACCTGGCAATGCACTTCTTTGCCTTCGAGGACATCTCACCCCTTGAGAACTACGCGCAATGCTACTGGCGAGTTGCGGATGTCGACTCGCTACACACCGAGTGTCGCGCGGCTGATCTGCCAAAGTCGGGCATACCTCGTCTGGACCCCGTTGAGGACAAGCCGTGGGGTATGCGGGAGTTCTCAATCGTCGACCCGAGCGGCAACCTGGTTCGCATCGGACAGGAGAGGGGGTCGCGCACGTAATTGTTGCGGGAGAGGTCTTGAACGCACCAGCAGCACACATCCTGGTCTTCGATGGCTTTGCGGATTGGGAGCCGGCGCACGCACTCGCTGAGCTCCGCCGCTCGGGCAATCGATCCGTTGTAACTGTGGGTTTCAAGCTCGACCCGGTCACGTCGATGGGCGGACTGCGCGTTCTCCCCGACCGCGACCTCAACTTCATTCGCCCGGACGAAGTAGAGATCCTCATCCTCCCGGGCGGCGACTTTTGGGAGAGCTCCTACCCGAAAGCCGGGCTGAACAAAATCCTGAATGATCTGGTCGCGGCAGCCATACCAGTTGCCGCGATCTGCGGCGGGACGCTCGCCGTTGCACACGCTGGGCTGCTCAACGACCGGCGCCACACCAGCAATATGCCCGGTTATATCGACCAACACTGCTCAGACTATTCAGGCAGCTCGTTGTACGAGGCGGTTCCGGCAGTGAATGACCGCGGTGTAATAACCGCGAGCGGACTCTCGCCGGTCGAGTTCGCCCGCGAGATCTTCAGGCAGCTGAAGATTTTCAGTGCCGCGGACGACGAGCTCTGGTTCGAGATGTTCAGGCACGGGCGTCTGCCTCAGCCCACCCTCTAACGGCCTGAGCGAAATGTCTGCCTATGTGAATCCACAGCCCGGTTTTTTTGGCGTCGATGGCAAGCCTGCCCCGCGCGACGTTCTGCGTGACCGGCCGCATGGTCGAATCGCTTTTGCCAATACGGATCTTGCCGGCGCAATGGATCATCGCAACTCGATTCGCGAAGCCGATCGCGCGGTGAGACAGCTGGTCGGGGCTTAGGGTGCGGCCTGGATCAAGCAACTATTGCAGCAAGCGGGCGGATGATTACCTTCTCGAAATGACCCCTGCTCTATTCCTGCTCCTCGTTGCTGTCGCCTGTGCCAGCGGCAGTGGTGTCGAGCGTACGAAATCAGCGCCCGTGACTACAGCTCACGCCGCGCAGACCAGCGCGACTGACACAACCCCGAATTCTCAGCGCGCCTACACGAAAGCCGACATCGATTTTATGGGAGGAATGATCGGCCACCACGCCCAGGCGATCGTCATGTCACGGTGGGCTCCTACCCATGGTGCCAGTTCTACCGTGCGGACGCTCGCAGAGCGGATCATCAACGCCCAGCAGGACGAAATCACCACGATGCAGAGGTGGCTGCGCGATCGCAATCAGCCAGTACCGGAAGTGAGCGCTCACGGCATCATGATGAAGATGGACGGCATGGAACACGAGATGACAATGCCTGGAATGCTGACTGAATCCCAGCTGAGAGAGCTGGACCAGGCGCGCGGCAAGGAGTTCGACCGGCTCTTTCTGACCTTCATGATTCAGCACCACCGTGGCGCGGTCACGATGGTAAAGGATCTGTTCGACACGACCGGTGCTGCTCAGGACATCAGCGTCTACAAGCTGGCGTCGGATGTCCACGCCGATCAGACGACAGAGATAGAGCGAATGCAGAAAATGCTGGCTTCGATGATTTTCGAAACCGAAATACGATGAAGACCGTACATTTGGCACTCGGCACCGTCCCCGTTCACAGGATCTCAAAATGAGCTTCAGTCATCCGATACGCCGCCATTCCCCGTCGATGAGTTGGTCTTTTCAGGCCGCGCTGGCCGTGATTGTCTTCGGCGCGACGGGGTGCGCGTTCTTTAAATTCTCCCCGGCCTCTTCTCCAATTCAGGCCGAGAGTGTTTCTGCAATTCCGGCTGTGGGTCCCGCTTCTACGGCGCCGAATCCCGATCCGCGCGTCGGACTGAAGGGCGGCGCTTACGATGCGGCCGAGGCGGTCTGGAATCTGAATGTGCTGTCGAGAACGAAACCCTCGGACAAGTTTGCGGCAGGGATCAATTCCGACCTCGCCTTCCTCGGCAATAACGTTTTCCAGGGAAGCTTCAGCGGCTATCAGGTCTGGGACATCACGAATCCGAAGCAACCGGTGCTCAGAACGGCTTACTTCTGTCCGGCGTCGCAAAGCGACGTTTCGGTGTACCGGAATCTGTTGTTCGTCTCCGGCGAGGATCTGACCGCCCGGATCGACTGCGGCGCTCAGGGAGTCAAGGATACCGTCAGCAAGGATAGACTGCGCGGAATTCGCATCTTCGACATCAGCGACATCGCCAATCCGAAAAACGTCGGCAACGTTCAGACCTGCCGCGGATCGCATACCCACAGCCTGCTCGTCGATCCGAAAGATCCAGAAAACGTCTACGTCTACATCTCCGGCTCCGGGGGCGTGCGCTCGCCAAACGAGCTTGCGGGGTGCGTGAACCTTTCTCCGGACAAGGACCCGAATTCGGCGCTGTTCCGTATCGAAGTGATCAAAGTGCCGCTGGCTCATCCCGAGCAGGCGGCGATCGTCACCTCACCGCGGATTTTCACCGGACTGACAGAGGCGGCACATCACGGCGAGACCGCTCTGGACATCGCGGAGCACAAAAAGGAGGTAGACGCAGCGAAGGCGCGCGGAGCCTATACGGCGGTGATTTTCGGACAAGAGCAGGTCGCGCCCGACGGTTTCGTCGCCGGGCAGCTGGCGACGATTGTCAAGGCACGGAACGGGACCGGGGCGCCAACCGCCGCCGATAGCGCTACGCTACGCCGCGATCTTCCCGGTATCGTCGCCAAGATGGTTGGCGAGGATCCCTCCGGAAAACCTGGGCCGCGACCGGGACCGAGCCAGTGTCACGACATCACGCTGTATCCGGCGATCGGCAGAGCCGGCGGAGCGTGCGGAGGATACGGCTTGCTGCTCGATATCAGCGATCCCGCACATCCGGTTCGACTCAGTGCGGCGGCGGATTCGAATTTCTCGTACTGGCATTCCGCGACCTTCAACAACGACGGAAGCAAAATTCTTTTCTCCGACGAGTGGGGCGGAGGCATGCAGGCGAAGTGTCGTTCAACGGATCCACGCGAGTGGGGCGCTGACGCGATTTTCACCGTTGCGGGGACATCGATGCAGTTCCAGAGTTACTACAAACTCCCCGCTCCCCAGACGCGGGTGGAGAACTGCGTTGCCCACAACGGCTCACTCATCCCGATTCCCGGCCGCGATGTAATGGCACAGGCATGGTATCAGGGAGGCATCTCTGTCTTCGACTGGACCGACGCAGCGCACCCGCGAGAGATTGCTTTCTTCGATCGTGGACCGGCGGACACCACCCTCAAATTGAGCGGCTCCTGGTCGGCTTACTGGTACAACGGAGTGATCGTGAGCTCCGAGATCACCCGCGGCCTCGACATCTTCGAGCTGACCCCGAGCGCGTTCATATCGCAGAACGAGATCGATGCGGCGAAGACGGTGCACTTCGACTACTACAATACCCAGGGCCAGCAAAAGCTGGTGTGGCCGCCGAGCTTTGCGCTGGCGCGCGCGTACGTCGATCAGCTCGAGCGGTCGAACGGCCTGGCAGCGCAAAGAATTTCGGCCATCAGGAAGGCGCTGACGTCCGCGGCGAGCGGCTCGGCGAGTCAACGGCAGAATACGTTGGGACCGTTGGCCGCGCAGCTGGATAGAGATGCAAACGGCTCGAGCGACGCGTCGAAGGTTCGTGCGTTGGGCGCGGCGGTGAGGAGCCTGATGACGGCGGGCTAGCCGCGAGTGAAAACGTGATGACGACTCCTCCACGCGATAGCGGGGCATTTCGGTTTCCCGTATCCGTGAAAGGGGTCGTCATCCGCGGCGGCAAAGTAATTCTCGTCCGCGACGAGCGCGACGAATGGGAATTGCCCGGCGGAAAGCTCGAGCTGAGTGAGTCCCCAGAGGTGTGTCTGGCGCGCGAGATCGCGGAGGAGCTCAACCTCACGATCGAACCGGAAAACATCCTGGACTCGTGGCTATATACCATCGTGCCCGGCGTACACGTTCTCGTTCTCACTTATGGCTGTGTCGAAACGGTCGAAGACGATCCCGTTCTGAGCGACGAACACAACGAGCTGCGATGGTTTCCGCTCGCCGAAGTTGACGACCTGAACATGCCCGACGGCTACAAGGCCTCGATCAGATCCTGGTCGGAGCGAGTCGGAGCAGCCGGCTAACGGAGACCTACGAAATGAGAAAAACCGTCGCCTCTGCGATGCTCGGCCTCACTCTCGTCGCCTGTCACAAGCATTCCCCTGTTCAAGGGAATACTCGCGAAATCCCCACGATCAAAGACACATCCCGCGTCGTCGCCGTCGCAACGGACACAGCCATCGTCGCATTCTTCAGGGACACCACACGCGCGAGTGTGCTTTCCGCAGAGGGACCAACATTCAAGCTTCAGACGGCCGCGCAACGCCAATCGCTGCGCGCGACCATAAAAAGGGAACGGGAGCTATGGCGAGCGACAAAGCCGGCTGACTATCGGTTTCTGCTCCGGGTGGACTGCTTTTGTCCCGGACCTCGAGGCTGGCTATTGATAGGTGTTCGGAACAATCAACCACTGCGAGCGTGGGACCGGACGGGTAAGCCTGCGGCGATCATCGACTGGAACACGTTCAGCATCGACGGCCTGTACGACCTTCTCGACCGATCAGCGGACAACGCCAGCGAAGTCCAGATCGCTTTCGACGCGCGATGGCATTTCCCCAGGTACGTCCATACGGCCGTTCTACCGATGCCGGACGGCTGGTCTATAATTCAGGCGCGAGGCTTCCGACCCCAACCGGAGTAGCGCGAAGCCCTCCAGCCCATACGGCTGAGAGCACGATGCCTACGGTTTGAAGATTCCGGGATTGTGCAGCGTTCCGTTCCACGGACGGAGCCACACGGTGCGGTTCCACGCGTGCTCCAGATATTTGTTGACCGCGTCCATCTCCTCGGGCGAATACTGGGTGCGATGACACGCGAACTCCTCGCGTCCCGCAAAAAGATCCTCCAGCTCGAACGGCACTCGCACAGTCAGGAGAGCCTCCGCGACGCCATTCACGGTAGGCTCCGCGCGCGGCGCTGTGCGCAGACGCTCCATCGGGAGGGACGCGTACAGAAGATCCAGGTTCGCATAACGCGCGTCCCCCTGCACTATCTGCGTCACGACATCGCCGACCAAACGGTGGTCCGGATGTCCGGTGCCTCCCTCCGGACCAAAAGTGATGATGACAGCCGGATTGACCGAGTCGATGATCGCTGCGAGTCCCGACCGCATCTTGCCCAGTACCTCGAATGATGCGAGACCCCCGTCCGGAAGTCCGAGCAGGTGGAGCTTTCGCACGCCGAGGCGATCGGCCGCGCAGTATGCTTCCTTCGTGCGTGCGGCGGCGAGCTCGGGTCCGGCCGGGATGTGGGCGAAGTCGCGAACGCCTTTCGAGCCATCGGTGGCGATCACGAGATGGGTCTCGCGTCCCTCTCTGGCGAGACGTGAAAGCAGCGGACCGATGACGCGTTCATCGTCTGGGTGAGCAAACACGGCGAGCACGGGGCGCCTGGCCTGAATCGGCTTCGAGACCGGGATGTACGCGGCCACCGCCGCGGCGAGGAAGACATGTAGGAAGTAGCGCACGATATACAGTGGTAAAGGCCGCACCCATTATCCAGACGTATGCGCTACATCTGGGAACGGCTCTTGAACTATTAGCACCCAAGAAGCTCATTAAGCCCCTCAGGAGACCAACAATGCACTTAAGAACACCGAATTCATTCCGCGTAGCGAGCTCCACCGTCGCGCTCGCTTTCATTACCGCGTCTGCCGCTACGGCACAGTCACGCGTCGTTCTACCGGCCGGAAGCGTCATCATCGTTCGCACGACCGCTCCGCTTCAGTCTGCCTCCGCCCAGGCCGGACAGACATTCGAAACGACCGTCGAGGAGAGCATCGGCGTCGACGAATTCACCGTCATTCCAGCCGGCAGCAGGATCCGCGGTGTCATCTCGGTGGCGACACCCGCAACCCGACAACAGTCGGGTGTCATAGACGTAGTGTTCGATCGCCTCACGCTCGCCAACGGCACGACGTTTCCGATTTCGGGCAAGCTCACCAGCACCGACTCAGCCGAGCGACGTCAGATCAAGAGCAATCCGAACGCCCGAGTAGTTCTCGTTGGTGAACGAGGTGGAATCGGCGCGGCGATCGCAGGTGCCGGCTCCTCAAAGAGCGCGAACAACATTCTGGCGGCGTTGGGTGGGTTGTTGTCCGAGGGTCGCGACGTGAGCGTCCCCCCCGGAACTCCACTCGCCGTCGAGCTCGATCAGGCGGTGACGCTGCGCGGTGGTGGTCGGCTCCGCGGCACTGACCCTTCGACGATATATACGGCAGCCGAGCGGGTGCGCGCGGCGCAGAATGCGCTGGGGCAGCTGAATTACTATCGCGGACCGGTGAACGGTCTTCTCGACGATGCTACGCGTCGCGCGCTCTTCCAGTTCCAGGTCGACCGTGGATTGAGCGGCACTGGAAATCTCGACGGCCGAACCGCGCAAGCATTGGGTATCAACCTGGCAGGCGGCGTCGGTGGCGGGCTATCCGGATCAATTCTGTCGGCGAACCAGGCATCGGTCGTTCGCCGGGATGCACAGCTGATCGCAACGCGTGTTCGCAGCGATCTTGGGATTAGCGGCACAGGACGATTGGATCCCGCACGCACGTATGCACAGGGAGACCTGGAGCTGTGGTTCGCTCTGTCGGCGTTCGCGGACAACGCGTCGCTGTACGAGGGGATTGTGAGGGCCGGCAGTAATCGCGACGCGGCAGTGCTCGCGGGTCGCGCGCTTGCTGCTTCTGCACGTCGAGTTGACGCGGCAATGCAAAACGCTCGCGTTTCGGCGCAGGTGCAGAATGCGTGGGCGGCTGTCCGGCGGCAGATCACCACAATCGATACTACGGCTTAGCGCAGCAGAGTAGCGATCGCACAGCGTTATACCATCAACCGGCCGGGAAATCATTCTCCGGCCGGTTGTTTTTTTTGCGCACACGCGAGAAGCGTCCGGCTTGGCCTCCGGCGAGGCGCTAACGAACCCTCTGGCCGATAGGCAGATTTCGCGACCCAATCATGCCCATCTCCCGACGCGAAGCCCTGCGCGAACTGAGCGCTCTGTTCGCCATCCCGTTCGTTCGATGGCCAGAGCGTCTCAGCGATCCTCTCGCCGGCACGATCGCCGACTACCAAGCCGGGCGCGCGCGCCATGACTGGACCGCCGACCAGGTAACGAAGGAAGCGCTCGATCGCGCCAGGGCGTGGAACGCTACGCTGCACGCGGTCGATTTGTTCTCCGAGACGGCGATGGATGAAGCCCGCGCATCAGACGCGCGAGCACGACGCGGTGCGCTCCGGGGACCGCTCGACGGCGTTCCCCTGTTCGCGAAGTCGATCTATGACATGCACGGTCTTCCGACGACCGCGTCGAGCGCGGAGTGGGCGAAGCTGTTTCCCTCCCCCGTTCATCGTGACGCGATCGAAATCGCGCGTATGCGCTCGGCCGGCGCTGTCGTGCTCGGCAAGACCGCCGCCGATGACTTTGCCTACCACGGCAACGGCACGAGCTCACTGTCCGGACAAGTGCGCAACCCTTACGACCGCACTGGGGTGAAGACGCCGGGTGGGTCGAGCGCCGGCACAGCGGTGTCGGTTGCATGCGGCATCGCATTCGCCGGGCTCGGCACCGACGACGGCGGCTCCAATCGCATTCCGGCGCAATTTTGCGGCGTCGTAGGCATGAAGCCGACGTTCGGACTCGTGCCGCGCACCGGCGTGATTCCGACGTGGCCATATCTCGACACGCACGGCCCGCTCGCGCGCAACGTCGCCGATGCGGCGCTGCTGCTCGATGCGATCGCCGGACCGGATCCATCTGATGGTCTCGCCCTTACCACTCCGTGGCGGCGCGGGCAGCTCGCCCATTTGCGCGACGATGCTCTCCACGGCGCGCGACTCGGTCTTGTCGACCTACATGTTCCACGCGCGCAGATGAGCGCAGAGTCATTGTCGGTTTTTGATCGCGCAGTCGCCGACCTCACGTCCGCGGGAGCGATCGTAGAATCGTTCGCACCGACTGTCACGCGCGTCAACGTGCGAAGCATGTTCGCCGACGCGGCGAAGGAGCGCGGAGATGTCGCGATCGATCACAATTCCCCGGCGGCAACGGCGAACGCGCTCTATAGATATTTCGCTACGCACGGAGGCGATGCTCGCGGGGATGTTCAGCGCGGACTATCAGCATTCCGCGCGTTCTATGACGTGCTGCCCAAGGAGTGGGACGAGATGTCGAAGCTCATGGTTCAGCCATACGAGCGCGACCCCGCCAGCGTATCGTTCGCTCGCTCGCGTGCGACGGTGGTTGCGGTGCTTGCGGAGAGGTTTCGCGAGCAACGCGTCGACGCGATGATTTATCCGACGATGCCCTTCCCCGCACCTCGAGCGGTCGACCCGTGGCCGGACGTCCGCACCACACTCGGCTACGGGAACTGGCTCGGGCTGCCGGAGGTGTCGGTGCCGACGGGGTTGGGCGCTGACGGCATGCCGGCGGGCAACATTTCGTTCGTCGGACTTCCCGGAAGTGATGCACGGCTGCTTGCGCTGGCGCATTCTTACGAGCGTCGTTCGAGGCGATTCGTCGCGCCACCAACACCAGTATGAAGGAGGGTCGGCTGTGCTTACACGAAGAGAGTTCATCCTCGCAAGTGCCGAACGTCCAGATTGTCCTTTTCATTGTCGTTGCGAGTGCTCGACGACGAGAAAACGGTACTGAATGAGCTTGAGCGCGGCGATGAGGACGCCGCCCAGCAGGCCGTAGAGCAGTACGGTCTTTTTCATGTTCCTGCGGCAACGGCGCGGTCGGGGACTGGCAGCCGAGGAAACATGGTATCCTCTGGGTACGCAGCAAGGTTGGAGAAAGCGCGTTGCGAAGCATGGGATTTAGCCGCCGCGACATGAAATAACCCTCGCGATCCCGCTTTTCAGGGGCCCCGCCGTAGAGCCCCTTAACTACCGTATCCCGCATGAGCTATCGCTCGTCAGACTTGAAGCGATAATGCGCCGGTCAACCATCGCGCAGTTGCACACGTCCCATACAACACCGACCGGCGCGAACGTTAAACACCTCCTACACGAGGCCGATAAATCATGTTCAAATCGTTTGCGCAAATATTCCCAGCGGATTGGCAGCGCGCAGTTCTTACGCTGCTGGCGCCAATGCGCTTGCTGGCAGAGTGGCAGTCGACGATAACACTGGCGGTGACCGGCACAAACATGGCCGGCCAGGCGCTCGCGTGGGTCATACTGCTCTTGCCTGCACTCCTTCTCGCAGCCGGCATGTGGTGCACGGCCGTGTCACTCTATACGCTTCCCTTCCGGTCAGGCCGCGGTGCGTTCATAACCGCGCTGCTCATGGCGTGGTGGGATGCGGGTCGCTGCATCTGGCTGTTCTGGACAGGAATGCTGCGCGTCCTGGTTGCGCTCGTCGGTTGGGTCATCGGCTCGATGCGATTCGGCCTCCGCATGCTCAAGAACATAGTGATCGCCGTGTTTCGCTCGCCGCTCACATTGCTCGATTGGACATCGCGGCGCTACTTCGCGCCTGGTCTTCCGTGGATCGCGTTTCTCATCCTTATGGTATGGTGCGCGATCGAGGCGACGATCTTCACGTTTACGCTTCAGCCGACACTGAATGAAGTGTTCGGCGGTCTCACCGGTTTCGATCCGAATCCGCGTGTGATGGCGCCCCTCCTCTGGATGTTCCTGTTCATGCTGGTGGCGGGCAGCTTCGCCTGCGTCAACGTGGTAACGGAAGCGGTAAAGGCGAAGAAGATCGGGACAATAGTTCAAATGTTAGTTGTCGAGAGCGCGGTCATGTTCTTCGAGGTGATTTTCCTTTATCGCGAGTTGATCGACGCGATCACGCCGTGGATCGCCCAGCAGTCGGGCGGCTCGGTGCAGCTCGGCATCGGCGCCACTCTCGCACTGGCCTCGTTCGGCTGGCTGGGCGTGCGCGGAATGTCGTGGTTCCTGTTCGGCCGTTACGGAACGCCTGCACTGCTCGCGATTCTGTCGCGGCAGACAATCTCGCAGGAAGGTGGAGTAAGGATCGTCGCATCACCGGTCGAGCCGGGACTCTGGCGCGAGCCGGTCAATGCGCTCAAGGCCGAGACGGCGTGGTTCCACGAGGAAGCGAAGCGAATGCTCGAGCTTCTCTCGTTGCCGGTTCTGCAGCTTCTGGCTGCGGCGATCAACTTCGCCGTTGTTGCGGTTCAGTCACGGCCGATGTTCTCGCTTCCATTCAATTCTCTGGAAGACATCCTTGCCGCCACGCCGCTGGCGCATGGCTCGCGACCGATGTTGGAGAACGGAACGAGACAGCTCACTCCGCACGAACCAAGGCCGAGGGTAGCATAATGAGACCTACATTCGCGTTGGCGCTCGCAATGGGCGCGGTCGTGGCGTGCTCGCCTGCGGGCGGCACCGATAGAGTTGCGCGTTCGACGCTCGTCATTGGAATCGATGTCAGCGGATCGTTCAACAGCAGGAACCGTTACGAGAGCTCTGTCGATTTTGCGGCGAACTATCTCTACGCCCACATCCACGGACTCGGAGGGCTGAAACAGCCCACCAACGTGTTCGTGGGCTCATTCGGTGGGGAAAAGCCGGGAGAGACGAAGTCCTTCCAGCCGATCCACACGTTTCAGAACATGAGCGTGCCGCAGATCGCTGCATTCCTGAGGAAGGAGTATCCGTCCAACGACGGACTCACCGACTTCAACCCCTTTTTCGAGCGCGTCGCAACGCTGGTGAAGCGGCAGAATCTGGTGCTCTCGCCGCTCAACATCGTGATGCTCACCGACGGCATTCCCGACACCAGGTCGGAAAAGAACGACAGTCTGAGCAAGTACAAGAAGATCAACGTGAGTGGTCTCGAGTATCTCTCGAAGAACACGACGGTGCGCATCCTCTATCCACGCCCAACGGTCGCCGTGCACTGGGAGAAGAACGTCCCGCGGCGCCGAGTGCGGATGTGGACGGTGGACGACGAGGTGATGGCTACCTGGCGCTCGCACTATCGCGCGGGCGCGAGCCCGGAGAATCAGGCCGAGCTCTGGAAATGGATCTCGGACAACGTCGACTTCCGCGTGCGGAGTGGCGGCATCCTCTAGACGCGCGCGGTG